>JBBDMM010000009.1:0-21546 GCA_040878325.1 Acidimicrobiia bacterium | reverse complement strand
CCCCCCGAGTCGCGCTCGCTTCCCGCAAGAGCGTCCTCCCCCGGTACTCCGGGGGGGTGCCGGAGCGAAGCGAGGCGGAGGGGGCAGCGCGTCCTCCCCCCGGTACTCCGGGGGAGGTGCCGAAGCGAAGCGAGGCGGAGGGGGCAGCGTCCTCCCCCGGTACTCCGGGGGAGGTGCCGAAGCGAAGCGAGGCGGAGGGGGCAGCGGACCCCGCGTGCGCGCCGACGCGGGTCCAAGACCGATCGCTACCGACCCGGGACCTACCAGGGATCCGGCCCCACCCGCACGATCCGCTCAATCATCCCGTACGCCGTCTCGGCGAGGTGGCGTTCGTCGGGGCGGAGGATGTTGGCCATCACCCGGAGCACCCACTCCATCAGCGTCCGATTCCGCAGACCGGTGCGGGTGAGGATGCGCATCGCCCCCGGTTGGCCGATCAACCTGACGAACGCCCGGGCGACCCGGTAGTAGAGGTCGTACTCGTCGACCACTTGATCGCGGTAGCCCCAGATCAACGAGCCGTCTCGCTGCTCGATGGCGCGACCGAGGTGACCGGCCGCCATTCGTCCCGTCTCGTAGGCGTAAGCGATCCCCTCGCCGTTGAAGGGGTTGATCGCGCCGGCAGCGTCGCCGACAAGCAACCAGTTGCTGCCCACAAGGGGGCCCACCGAGAAAGACATCGGGAGCTTGCCTCCGCGGGGGTCGGTGAGTTTCGAGTCGCCGGTCAGTCCCCAATGCTCAGGGGCGGAGGCGACCATCGCATCCATGAGGTTGGAGGTATTGACCGACTTCCACCGATGGAATGTCGAAAGCACCCCCACCCCGATGTTGACCGAACCGTCGCCCATCGGGAACACCCAGCCGTAGCCGGGGATCGTGGTGCCCTCCGCATCGCGTAGGTCCAACTGGCTCTCCATGAAGCCGTCGTCGGCCATCGGGCTCGAGTAATACGCCCGCGCCGCCAGGCCATAGGGCCGACCCTTGTCACGCACCGCTCCGAGTGCCCGGCCGAAGCGGGAAAGCGAGCCGTCGGCGACGACGACGAAGCGGGGTTCGACCCGATCGACATCGCCGTTGGTGGCAAGGTCGACCCCGGCGATGCGGCCCGCCTCGACGATCGGGGTGGCGGTGGTGTTCTGGCGAACCACGACGCCCTGCTTCTCGGTGAGGGCGGCCAGCTGCATGTCGAGATCGGAGCGCCGGATGACTCCACCCCACGCCGGGAGAGTGGGGTGCTCGGGCCAAGGCATCTCGATCATCAGCTCCGAGGAGTACGCCCGCAGTCCGTTGACCCGGTGAAATTCGGTGACTTCGAAGTCGAAGCCCATGTCGATCAGCTGTCGGATCGACCGCGGGGTCAGCCCATCCCCGCAGGTCTTCTCCCGGGGATACTCCTTCTTCTCGACCACCAGCACCTCGTGTCCCGCCCGAGCCAGCCAATACGCCGCCGCGGTCCCTGCAGGACCACCGCCGACGACGAGGATTTCAGGAGACAACATGAGTGGGGAGGCTACAGAGAGTCAAGAGCCAAGAATCAAGAGCCAAGAGCCAAGACAGGACGCGCGGTTCTAACGTGCGACTCGTGATCGACCTCTTCTCCGATACCCACACTCTTCCCTCGGCCGGGATGCGTCAGGCGATGGCGGCAGCCGAGGTGGGTGACGAGCAGCTCGGGGAGGACCCCACCACCCGGCGGCTCGAGGGACGGGTGGCCGCCCTGCTCGGCAAGGAGGCTGCGCTCTTTCTCCCCACCGGGTCGATGTGCAACAAGGTGGCGATCTCGGCGCTGACTCGCGCCGGCGACGCCGTCGTGTGCGATCACCGGGCCCACGTCTACCGCTTCGAAGGGGGTGGACCGGCGATTCTTTCGGCGGTGGTGTTCGAACCGATCATCACCGAACGGGGCCACTTCACCCCGGACCAACTGGCGGCCGTTCTCAACAAAGGAAGCGTGTATCAACCGCGGACCTCGCTGGTCTCACTAGAGCAGACTCACAACTTCGGCGGCGGCACGGTGTGGCCCATCGACACATACGAGGCGGTCTGCGCCGCCGCCCGCGACTTCGGCGCGGCGGTCTACACCGATGGTGCCCGAGTCCTCAACGCGGTGGCCGCAACCGGGATCCCGGCCGCCAAGTGGGCAGCGCCAGTGGACGCCATATGGATCGACTTCTCAAAGGGCCTGGGGGCGCCTGGGGGCGCCGCCATCGCCGGGTCGGGCGAGTTCATATCCGCGGCCAATCGCTTCAAGTACCTGTATGGGGGGGCGATGAGGCAATCGGGCATCCTTGCCGCCGGGGCGCTCTACGGGCTCGAGCACAACATCGAGGAACTCGCCAGCGACCAGAGGAACGCCCAACGACTGGCCGAGGCGCTCATCGAACTCGGCCTCACCGTCGAGGAACCGGAATCGAACATGGTGTTCTTTCGGCCACCCGCCGGCACCGACATCAACATCTTCGTCGCCTCGATGGGAAAAGCCGGAGTCCGCGCCGCCCCGGTAGCCGGCCGCATCCGCCTGGTGACGCATCTCGGCGTCAGCGCGAAGGACGTGGAAGAGGCGATAAGGGCAATTGCGGGCCTGGTCTAAGGCGCGATACGCGATTCGGAGAGCCGGGAACCGGGTGTTCGAGTCTGTCGTATTGCGAATCGCGTATTGCGAATCGCGCCAGGCCGGCTTCGGCCGACCTACCCGGCCGACCCCTCCTCCAGCCCACAATCGGCGACGGTGCCCTCCAGCGGCAGACCGCCGAACTGGACCCGCTCGTAGAGCACCACCGAATGGAGCTCCTGTTCTGACAGCTGGGTGCCAAACGCCGGCATGACCACGCCCAACCCACCGACCGGCTTGTTGTTGGCCCCGTAGGTCGGGTCGGGCCACCCGTCAGAGCCCAGCGTCACCCATTCGATGTGGGTCGCGCAGCTCCCCTCCGGGAAGGTCTCGAGCAGATTCCCGTCGATGAACGAGGGGCCGACACCGCCGTCGCCAGCGGGACCGTGACACGCCCCACACAGGGCTCCGTACACCTCGGCACCGATCGCGAAGAAGTCGACCTCGTCCTGGCCGAACTCCGATCCGTCGCAGTTGACGGCGATCCCGGTCACCGGGTCGACCTCCAGGCTGCCGGCGTCGCCGCAATTGGGGCCGTTCGGTAGGAATGACGCATAGGTGATGGCAAACATCGGGACCGCCACAAACAGTGCGGCGAGCCAACGGGGGAAGGCACCCGAAGGAGTCACCAACTCCCGCTCCGGCCTCCGGTCGGTCTCGACGACGGCGGCCTCGGATTCCTCGGCGATGACCTCGATCTCGGCCGCCGGAGCCTCGGCGGCTGCAGGGGCCGAGGCCGCCGCCGCGGGGACGGCGGGTGGCGCCGGGGCCGCACCGGCGGCCGGCGCTTCGACTCCGGCCCACTCGGCAAGAACCTGCTCGGGGGTCTTGCCTTCCGCCTTGGCGCGAGCCGCGGCCGACCGCTTGGTCATCGCCTCGGGCAGACCCTGGGCCGCGGCCGCTTTCGCCAGCAGATCGGCCGCATCGACCGCCGGCGCGGCAGGCGCTGCCGCCGGAGGGGCTTCCCCCTCGGACGCGGCGGGGGCGGCAGCCGCCACCAGGGTGGCTTCAGCCGCCGGAGGCGTCGGGGCTGCCGCGCCGGCCGCCACCTCGACCCCGGCCCACTCAGCGAGAATCTCTTCGGTGGTCTTGCCTTCCTCCTTGGCGCGAGCGGCGGCGGAGCGCTTGGTCATGGCCTCGGGCAGACCCTGGGCAGCGGCCGCTTTCGTCAGCAGGTCGGCGGCATCGACCGGCGGCGCGGCAGCCACGGCGGCGGGCGCGGGCGCAGCCGCGGGAGCAGGCGCACCGGCCGAAGGAGTAGGGGCCGCAGCCGGTGTTTCGACCCTCGTTGGCGCCTCGGAGGCGGGATCGACTCCGGCCCATTCGCCGAGAAGCTCCTCGACGGTGCGGCCGGTTGCCTTCGAGCGAGCCTCGGCGGACTGGCGCACCATGCTCTCGGGCATCTTCAGGGCCTCAGCGGCCAGTCTGACGAGATCGTCGACGTTCATTTCAGCCCCGCAACGTAGGCGGCGAGCGCGGTCAGCTCGTCCTGGGTGAGGTACGAATAGGAAGGCATCACCGACCACGGTCGAGTCGCCCTCGGGTCGATGAGGTGATTGAGCACGTACGACGCGCTCCCGGCCGTCTCCCGCTCCTGAGTGTGGCCCAGGTCGGGTCCGAGTCGCCGGAAACCGAGCGTCCCCGTGGGGTCGTGGGCGTAGTCACCGGCCTCGGACACCCGACCCAACCCGACGTCGGTCACGACGGCACGCACCTGTTGTGTATGGCAGTACCAGCATCCCTCGGTGATGTAGAGCCGGCGACCCTGGTCGGCAATCGACCTTTCCGGGTACAGGCGGGACGAGTCGGCGAGTTGCGTCGGGGGTCGATCGGCGTCGACCGCGGGCAGGACGAAAGCTCCAAGCCCGGCCACGAGGAAGAGCAGTACCGCGCCCCGCACCACGACCGCCAGCCGCCCGATGATCATCGGAGCTCCCGGGGAGACCTCCGCCTCGCCCCGGGAAAGGACGAATCGGAGGGTGATGGCGGCGAAGATGAGCGCGCCAAGTGTCAACAGATCGAGACCGAGCGCCTGAGCAAGATCCGCCCCGGTGGTCGACGAGTTGACGAAACCATCGCCGAAGTTCTCGAACTCGCCCGACTGCACCCCGGCGAGCCACGCGTAACCCTGTTGCAGCCCGCCGACCAAACGGCTGGCGACCGAGATTCCGATGCCGCCAGCAGCGATCCACACCACGGCCCGACCCAACCCTGGTCGCCACGAGCGTCCCGACTCCGCCGGTATCACATGGGCGAGGGCGCCCATGGTCCACAGCGTGAATGCACCGAGAAGCATCGCCTGCTCGTAAGCCGACTCCCACTCGGTGAACTGCACGACCGCCGATACCGAACGCAGGCTTCCGAGAAACCCGATGAACGGGCCGAGGACGAAGAAGAAGGCTCCGGCGGCCAGGAACTGCAGTGGCGGTGACCCTGCCATCGATACCCAGCGCCGCCTCAACGCCAGCGACCAGTCGGTCACCACGGTGATCGCGGCAACGAGTACACCTGCGCCAAAGATCACCGGCAGTGTCCCTACCCAATCACCCACCGGCCCGTATTGAAAGGCGCGGCCTGTGGTCCATGCCCACGACAGGGTCAACGACCAGTAGGCGATGCGGCCCAGCCGCGGGTGGAGTTCGGCTCCCGGCACAAGCCGCCCGATCAGGTAGTAGCCCGCTCCCACCGCCGCCAGCGCCACCCAGAGACCGGTGACTGCGGCGCCGGTAAAGGCTCCCTGAATCTCACCGGGTACACCGCCGAGACCGGGCACCGCGCCGACCGCGTAGGACAGGAAGAGCATCCATGGAGCCGAAACGAGGAACCACCCCGCAAGCGGCAGCCGGTCACGATCTCCCCGGCGAGCAGTCGCTGTGACGATGACGGCGAGTCCGAAGTAGGCCGCCACCAGCGCTCCGTCGGCGAACCACGGCATCTCGAGATAGCGCCCACCGACTCCGTCCCCGAGAAGGATGGCACCGACCCCGGCCGCAACTCCGGCCGTCATCAGGCCGATGACCCCGAACGCGGCGAGCGGGAAGAACAATTTGGCGCCCACCAGTCGGGGCACCACGTGGAGGGCAACCGCCGCCAGCCCCAGCGTCAGCCACCCGAACAGCAGCGCATTCAGCCCGGCGGGGGCGAGCCTTCCGTACGAAAGGGATCCCGCGTCGAGACCGGCGTCGGAGAGCAATGTCGGCCAGCGGAGCAACACTGCAGCGACGGTGTAGAGCAGGAGGCCGAGCAGAAGAAACGCCGTGGCGGCCAACCCGGCCGTGCGAACGACGAAACCCGTACCGGGCTGGAGAGCGGGCCGGGATGCGGTGTCGGCGGGCTCCCGCTCTGACATCGTGTCTGCCGAGGTCACTGCCTCGAACCCTCCATCTCGTTCGCGATTGCGGCGGAAGGTTAGCCAGCCAGGGGGCTCGCTTTGCTCGCCCGCAATTGGCCAGCCGGAGGCTGGCTAAGGCGGCCAGGGGCCGCCCCGCAATCAATTCGCAATTCCTGCATGTCGACCTCAGGCCCGAGCAACCCCCTCACGCCGTCGGGGACTCGTGTCACGGGTTCGTGTCTTACAATGCCACGGCTCCTAGAGAGGTTCTGCACGCGTGACCAGTGAGAAGCGCAAGCGACTCGGCGTGATCGGCGTCGTACTCGGCTCCGTCCTGCTGATCGTCGGCGTCCTGATCGCTCACTTCACGAACCTCCCCGTCGAGAATTCGGTGGGACAGCCCATCCATCCGTCGATTCCCCGTTGCGCATTCTTCGAGGGCGATCCAGCCAAGTGCTGGGCCTTGCCGACGCTGGGCCACCTGACCGCGATTCTCGGGAGCCAGATCCTCATCGTCGCCATCGTCCTCGGATGGATCTTCGATCGGCCGCTCACATGGGCGCGGGCGACGCTGGGGGCGTTCCTCTTCACGCTCGAAGCCATGATCCTGTTCGGGATCGTCCCCAACGAGTGGCTCTCCCTCACCCAGGGCCCGCTCGAGTGGACCCGACAACGGGATGCCTTCACCATCCCGAAATGGCTGGTGCTCAACAACAACGTGACGATCACCTTCGGCGTGCTGAAAGACATCGTCGTCGCCGGATACATGACGAACACGCTGGTGATCATCCTGGTGGGGGCGTACAAGTACCAGGAGTGGTCCAAGCGTCGTGGTGAGCCGCGCCCAGCCACGACCTCGGTCTACGGACGCCCGGTGGTACGGGGTGGTGGTCGCTGATGGCCCGTTCGGAAGTCTGGCTCGAAACCCCGCCGTTTCGCGACGACTATCAGCTGACCCTGGTCGAGGGCGACTACCTGGCCGCAGCCGTCAAGCCGAAGCAGTTCCTCCACATCGACCAGTCGGAATGCATCCTCTGCGAGGGATGCGTGGACATCTGCCCGTGGAAGTGCATCCACTACCTGTCGATGGACGCCATCGCCGAGGCGACCAACGTGTCGGATCCGCGGGCGGACGCCACCAATTTCGGCATCTTCGTGGTCGACGAGGACGAGTGCACCCGGTGCGCCCTGTGCGTCGACCGATGCCCCACCGGCGTCATTTCTCTGGGCAAGTACGAGGGCTCAGTCGCCGCGCTGACCGGCGAGATGGGGATCACCGCGCCATGGGAGATCGACTCGGGCCAGCGGGACTCCAAGAATGGTTACGCGTATGGAATGCGGTTCTGAGAGGCACGAGTAGACGAGCAGCAGGACGCCGGGGGGATTTGACCTCGGGAGGGGTCAGGGCGGAGAGTACGGGCGATTGAGGGACGAGGAGCGCGGATGACCTCGAACGGCAACGGACGCAAGACCATCGGCTCCCGCATCGGCGGGATCGGAGCGAAGCTCCGCGGGTCCGAGTTCTGGGAGTCGGTCTTCCGGCCCGGATCTCCCTTCCGCAAGGGCTACAGCGACAGCCCCCGCAACCGGTCGTACGTGATCATGAACAACGTGCTGTATCACCTCCATCCGGTGAAGGTGAAGCGGCACGGGGTTCGTCTCTCGTACACCCTTTGTCTCGGCGGGTTGTCGTTCTTCCTCTTCATCCTGCTGACGATCACCGGCATCTTCTTGATGTTCTATTACACCCCGGCGGTGCCCGACGCGTACGTGGACACCGCCGCCCTCTCGACCAACGTCGCATTCGGGCAGCTGGTGCGGAACCTCCACCGATGGGGCGCTCACCTGATGGTGATCACCGTCTTCCTCCACATGACCCGGGTGTTCTATCACGGGGCGTACAAGCCGCCGCGAGAGTTCAACTGGGTGGTCGGGGTCGTTCTCCTCTTCCTCACCTTGCTCCTCTCGTTCACCGGGTACCTGCTGCCCTGGGATCAGCTGGCGCTGTGGGCGGTGACCGTCGGATCGAACATGGCCGGCTACACCCCGGTCTTCGGCGACCAGGTTTCGTTCGTTCTGCTGGGTGGCATCCAGGTGGGTGCCTCCACCCTGCTCCGGTTCTACGTGCTGCATGTCCTCGCCCTGCCGTTCTTGATCGTCATCTTCATGGCGGTCCACTTCTGGCGGGTGCGCAAGGACGGCGGCGTCTCGGGTCCCCTCTGAGGAAGCGGCCATGGCAGAAATCCCCGAACACCTACTGAGACGATCGGCGCAGGCGAAGGCGAAGGCCCTCGGCGTCCCGTTCGAGCAGGTGCTGGCAGAGATGTCCGGCGGCACCCTCGCGGCAGCCCCGGCCGCCGCACCCGCCGCAGGAGCCGCCGCCGCGCAGGCGCCGGCCGCGGCGCCGGCCCGATCCGCCCCGGCGATCCCCGAGGGTGTGCGCACCCAGCGGTTGCTGACGGTGGTGAAGGCCAACGCGATCCAGCAGGTGAAGCGAGAGCCCACCGACAAGGTGAGCGTCTGGCCTCACCTGGTGGCGATGGAATTCGTCGCGTTGCTGGTGGTGACCGCGCTGCTGACCGTCTTCTCGGTGTTCCAGGACGCGCCGCTGCTCGAGCTGGCGAACCCCAACGCCCAGCCGAACCCGTCGAAGGCACCCTGGTACTTCCTCGGCCTCCAGGAACTGCTGTCCTACTTCGACCCGCAGGTCGCCGGTGTGCTGATTCCCGGCCTGGGCTTGGCCGGGCTCGCCGCCATACCCTACGTGGACCGCAACCGCTCCATCCGGCCCTCCGACCGCAAGTTCGCCATCATGGTGTTCACCTTCTTCGTGGTGGCTTCGGCGATCCTGACCACCATCGGGTCGTTCTATCGAGGGCCCGGGTTCAACTTCACCTTCCCCTGGCGTGACGGAATCTTCTTCGACCTATGAGCACGACCCAGATCCTCGTGTTCGCGTTCGCCGGATTGGCGCTGGTCGCCCTTGCCGCCATCTTCTCGATCGCCTTCCGCCGGGGGGGCAACGTCGACGCCCCACCCCGCGTCGGGCGGCTCGACCGAAAGACCCGGAGCCGCGACCGCAAGGGAGACCGCGATCGACGAGCCCGCGCCGAAGAGGCCGCAGCCGAGCCGGCTGCCGACGCGGAGAGCGAAGCCGAGCCCGTCCCGGTCGATCCCCGGGAGGATCGCGAATTGGTCGATGCCGACACGATGGGCGTGACCCGCCGCCAGTTCTTCAACCGGGGGCTCGGCGGGGTGTTCGGCCTGTTCCTCGCTCAGTTCGGCATCGCCGCGCTGGCGTTCATGTGGCCGAAGCTGCGCTCCGGCGGCTTCGGATCCAAGATCAACGCCGGCCGCGCCGAGGATCTCGCCGCCCAGGTGTTCCTGTCGGATGGCCGGGTGAGCCCGCTGTTCGTGCCGGCCGCCCAGTCCTACGTCGTGCCATTCCAGGGAGATACCGCCGGCACCTCGTTCGAGGGTCTCCCGGTGGTTGCCGGGGGGCTCATGGCGCTGTGGCAACGCTGCGTTCACCTCGGCTGCCGGGTGCCGCAGTGCCAGGCGTCTCAGGGTTTCGAATGCCCGTGCCACGGTTCCAAGTACAACTACCACGGCGAATACGAGGATGGCCCCGCCCCCCGCAACCTCGACCGTTTCGTGGTCGAGATCGACGATACCGGGCAGTTCATCATCGACACCGGCACCGTGATCCAGACGTCGCGGGCGTCTACCAAGAGCACCGAGTACCCGCAGGGACCGTCGTGCTTTTGATCGAGCCGGTGGCCTGAGCGATGGGAATCGGCGCCGCCACCCTTGCCCTCGCCGTACTGGCCGTCATCGGATGGCTGGCATTTTTGGTGACCCAATCCCGGGTCGCCCGCCGCCGCGAGGCGCCACCGCAGAACCTCACCCCCTACATGACCGACGACGAGCTCGAGTCGAAACGGCTCAACAAGGTGCTGGTGGCGGCGCTCCTCACCACTGCGGTGATCGCCATCACCATGCCCGTGTACTTCCTGAACGAGACGAGTCGCCAGGCGTCCGCGGAGCACCGCTTCGAGGAGATCGCCATCGAACGAGGCCATGAGTGGTGGCTCGAGTTCCAGTGCTTCAACTGTCATGGCATCGAAGGCGGTGGCGGAGGTGCCCCCTTCGTCGAGCCCCGCAGCGGGATCCCCACCACCTGGTCGGCACCGTCCCTCAACGACATTCTCTACCGCTACTCCGAAGATGAGGTGCGGTTCTGGATCGTCTACGGCCGTCAGGGGACACCGATGCCGGCGTGGGGTGTCGAGGGTGGCGGTCCGCTCAACACCCAGCAGGTGGATGAACTGATCGCCTACATCCGCACCTTGCAGATACCCCAATCGGAGGTGCTGGCAGCGGTCGATCGCACCGTCGACTCCGAGATCCGCCGCGCCCAGGTCGCAGATGCCACCGTCGACGCCGCCATCGCGGTCCAGCAGGCGGAGGTGGCCGCGCTGGCGGTGATCCCCGACCAGCACGCGGCGGTGCAGGGCCTGCCCGCGGAGCTGGAGGGGGTTCTCACCGGATCCGGCACCTGCACCACCGCCTCGTCCCGGCTCTACGGCACGACCTGTGCCTCCCCGGGGCCCGACCAGGACCGGGACGGCCTGAGCGATGGAACAGAGGCAGTATTGAACGATCTTCTCGACCGCCTCATCAGCAACTCCCCACCCAGCCCGCCCCGCACCGAACTCGAGCGGCTGGAGTTCGATCCGGCGAATGCTTTCACCACCAGCGAAGGTTCCACCGCGATTCCCGATCTCGACCAGGCGACCATCATGGTCACCGAGTTCAACTCGATCGCCCGCGACCTCCGGCTGACCAACGAGAACCTGGCTTCCCTGGTGACGACCGCCGAACAGGGGCTCGCCTTCCTCCTCGAGCAACGCGAGGAGCGCCCCTACGCAATCGACATCGAGACCATGGCCGCCGACGCGTTCGAGGGTGACATCGAGACTGCCCAACGGGCCGCGGCGCTGTACAACCTGTACTGCGCCCGTTGCCACACCGCCGGTTTCTCAGCGGGCCTGCCCTTCACCCAGGAGCCGGGGTCGGGTGCCTTCGGGCCTGCGCTGTTCGACGGTCGCACGGTGATCCAGTTCCCCGACCCGGCCGATCACTACACATTCGTGGTGCGCGGTTCCGACAATGCTGTCGCTTACGGCATCAACGGAATCGGGCGCGGCTGGATGCCGGGGTTCGGCGCCCTGCTCAGCGCCGCCGACATCGAGCTGATCGTCCAATTCGAAAGGGCACTGCCATGATCCGGCGCATCCGCTCCGACGAGCGAGGGCTCAGCAGGCTCGAGTGGCTCGGTGTCGCGCTGCTCGTCGTGGTGCTCCTGTCGCTGCTGCCCCAGGTTCGGGGTGCAATCGACTGGGCATACGAGACGCTGGTGGGTAAGAACAACGTCGGTCCCGATGGCGAGCCCCAGCCCGGCGTCCTGGTCCGAGGGATCATCGTGGCGGTGGGAGCGGCGGCGGTGTTCGTCGGAACGGTCTATCTGATCAACTTCACCAACCTCGGCCACCGCCTGGCGTTCCTGGTGACGGGTGCGGCCACCTTCGGCTTTCTCGCCGTCGTCGGACTGCTCTACACGTTGTACGCCCCCCGCGGCCTCCGGCCGACACTGATCGACGGGTTGAACGCCTTCCAAATCAGGATCCTGCCCGGCGCCCTGATGGTCGGCTCGATCATCTTGTTCGCGATGTTCGTAGCTGCGTTGGGCCGCCTCGACGCGGAGGAGTAGAAGAGGCCTCGCTTCGCTCGGCCGGCGATTGGCGATTGGCGATTGGCGATTGGCGAGACGCGTCCGAAGTCTCGGGCGTGTTCGGTCATCTCGCTGGAGGCTGGAGGCTGGAGGCTCGAAGCTGGCTTCAGCCGCTCTGCCGGTGCAGGTAGAACGAGAGCACCTGCAGTTCCGTCGACAGGTCCACCCGTCGAACATCGACACCCTCGGGCGCCCGGATGACCGTCGGCGCGAAGTTCAGGATCGAGAGGATTCCCGCGTCGGCCAATTGCTCTGCCACCTGCTGGGCAGCGGCTGCCGGCGTGGTGACGATCCCGATCCGCGCTTCGCGGTCCGCCACCGCCGAATTGAGGCTGGACATCGGCTCGACCACGAGGCCGTCGATCAATTGGCCCACCTTGTGAGGGTCGGCATCGAACAAGCCCACGATCCGGAACCGTCGCGCGCTGAAACCGGCATAGTTCGCCAACGCGCGCCCGAGGTTGCCCACACCCACGATCACCACCGCCCAGTCGCGCTCGAGCCCCAACTCCAGCCCGATCTGCAGCTTGAGGCGCTCCACCTCGTAGCCGACCCCGCGAACGCCGTACGAACCCAGATAGGAGAGGTCTTTGCGCACCTTGGCGCCGTTTACCCCGGCGAGGACGGCGATCTCGTCCGACGACACCCGTTCCTGCCCCGTCGGAAGGCCCTCGAGGCACCTGAGGTACACCGGCAGCCGCTGAACGGTCACCTTGGGGATCGCGGTCTTCACAATCGCGCAATATAGACCCAGCATCGCGACGTCTCGCCGGAGCAAGAAGCAAGTCGCAGGAAGCAGGTCGCAGGAAGCAGGAGAGCCGGTCTCCGCGTCTGCCAATCGCCAATCGCCAATCGCCGCCGAGCACCGCGAGGCTCACCGCAGCGCGCGTCGCACTGCCCGGGGTGTGAAGACCCCGGCCAGTACCTCCGACCCGTCGCGGAGGACCACCGGCACCCGATCGCCATAGCGATCGCGCAGAGTCGGATCGCTGTCGACGTCGATGATCCGCACGGTGTGGCGGCGACGCCGCGCCTGCGCCTCGACCACGGGAAGGGCTTCCACGCAAAGCAGGCAGCGGTCCCGGGTGAGGAAGGTGAGGTCACTCATACTCGACCCGCCCCGCGCTGGTTATCGTCGACGGGGTGCGCCCGGCCACCGTCATCACCATCCTCCTCCTCCTGCTGATGCTCGGAGTAGCGGCGGTGGCGTTCGTCATCCGCCTCCAATCGGTCTGAGTCAGTCACCGGGCGGCCGGCCCAGTCACCAGTCACCAATCTTCACTCTTCAGTCTTGGCTCTTGACTCGTGGCTCTATCTCGACCCTCGTACCCCGACCACTGGGGGCCACGGGGCCGAATACCACGGCAGTCCCTTCGGCCATCCCCAACTCTTCATCTGCCCGCCCTCCCGGGACGGCCACCGCGATCATGCCGGATGAATCGACGTGGACGAGGGGGTCGTCTCCACTGCCATATCCGACCCGCCACTCCACCTCGTGAATCTGCGTGCCGGTGCGGATCGTCATCGAGTCCCCGGGGTGCACCCCGATGGCTTCGAGGTCCTCCGGGGAGACGTTCGTCTCGGCGTTGCCGAAGCCATCGACCCACCAGACCTCGCCGGCGACCGTGCCGTCGATGTGCTCCACCAGGGGCAGCAGCAGCGGTGTCAATGAACCGGGCGGCACCTCGGGCCCCAGGTCGATGAGAGCAGCCTCCCCCGATGCGAGTACTGCCGCCGCCGGGGCGAACACATCGCGCCCATCGAAAGTGGGTCCACTGCGGGGCAGCCGGAACTCCTCCGCCTCGAGCGAGACGATGCGGGTGGCGCCGCCGACAATCGCCACCGCCGGGGCCAGCAATCCATTGTCTGGACCCACGAAGTACCCCCACCCGGTCTCGGCCGCGATCGCCCGCCGCTCACCTCCCACTCCCGGATCGACTACCGCGAGGACCACCCCGTTCGGCAGGAACTGAATCGCCCGGGTGAGAGCAAGCGCCCCGGCGCGCACATTCCCCCGAGGAATGCCATGGGTGACATCGATGACCTCGACATCGACCGAAATCCGGCGGATCACGCCGTGGACCACCCCGACGAATTCGTCGGCGTGCCCGAAGTCACTGAGAAACGAGATGGGGCGCGTCACCGGATGGACAGTACTTCGCGCTCCCTACCTGCCGTCTACGGTCTACGGTCTGGAGCGATCAGACACCCGATCGGGGCAACCGTGACAGAAGACATCCACTCAGGGCTCATCGAGGACATGGTGCGCCGCCGCGGGGTCGTGATGCTGATCGGGTCCGCCGACACCGGCAAGACCACCTTCGCCCGGCGATTGATCGCGGCTGCCCTCGCCGCCGGCCGGTCCGTCGCTTTCGTCGATGCCGACACCGACCAGTCCACCATCGGGCCGCCCGGATGCATCGGGATGGCAGTCATCGAGAGTCCCGTCGATCTCGATGGCACGATCGAGGCCGAACGCCTCCAGTTCGTCGGAGCGATCCTTCCCGAGCGAGTGATCCTCCAGCAGGTCGTGGCGACTGCGGTGCTGGTGGGTGAGGCCCGCGAGCGCGCCGACCTCGTAGTGGTCGACACCAGCGGCACGGTGTCCGGCGTCGTCGGCCAGACCCTCAAGTACCACAAGATGGAGTTGTGCCGTCCCGAGGTCGTCATCGGATTCCAACGCGGCGCCGAGATCGAGCCGCTCGTCGGAATGCTGCGCCGCTTCTTCACCGCCGAGGTCGAAGTGGCCCCGGTCGACCCGGACGTGCGGCCCGCGAGTCCCGAAGATCGCCGGACATGGCGAGCCAAGGCATTCGCCACTGCCTTTGCCGAGCCGCTGCAGAGGTGGCGAGTTCGCAACAGTGTTTTCGCGCCAACGCTCCCCGCCGGCCTCGATCTCGCTCGACTCGAAGGCGTTCTGGTGGGACTCCAGGACGGAGGCGGCAGGTGCCTGGGCCTCGGCGTGCTCGAACACGATGATGGCCAGCTCAAGGTCATCACCAACCGGGGCCAGGGTATGAGAGGCCTGTGGCTCGGCTCGCTCCGCCTCGACCTCGACACATTCGAAGTCTCCACGGTGCGGTTGGGCGACTTGATGTTCGGGATCTGAGGGAGCCTCCAGCCTCCAGCAAGATCGCTTAAACCGTCCGCGCGTAGACGTCTCGCTGGGTTTCGCCTTTCGCCCTTCGCCTTTCGCCTTCGATCGCGAAAAAGAAGCATGAGCCCTACTTGTCGACACCGCTTGTGCACAACCCCCTGTGGATAGCGGTGGATATGTGGAGAACCATATCGCCGGGGCATCGACAGAGTGGAAAGACCGCTCGGATCGACAGTTGCATTGCCGAAGTCGCGAAAACCTGGCTAGCTCGAGAGGCTTGACCTTGCCGACACCGGGCCGTAGTTTCGACGGTGCAAGGCCCAAGGTGCCGATGCGGCGAAGACCTCGTTTGGGGAAGTGCGGGGACAACGCCGTGGAGGTTCCTTGGGCCTTTGCATTCACGAGTCGCCAGTCCCCAGTCGCCAGTCCAGACGCGACGGTCATCTCCGGGGCGGATGGGATCCGGTCCCGGCCGCTACGACACACATGTGTGGCTGGAGACTGGAGGCTGGAGATTGGAGACTGCTACTCCTCCACCATCCCGGTGTAGAGCTCCAAGAGGCGGTCGGCGGTGGAATCCCATGAGAAGCCGGCGGCGTGGGCGATGGCTCCGGCAGAGAGGCGTGCCGCCTCCTCTGGGTCATCGAGGATCTTGGAGATCGCCGCGGCGTACACCGCGGGGTCCTCCCCGGAGACCAGGAATCCGGACTCGCCATCGGCGACCGAGTAAGCGAGACCTCCCACCCGGGCAGCCACCACCGGGGTACCGGAGGCCTGGGCCTCAACGGCCACCAACCCGAACGACTCGGAGCGTGACGGAACCACCACGACATTGGCCGCCCGATAGGCGCAGACGACCTCCTCGTGGGCAACCGGGGGCCTGAACAGCACCCTGTCCGGGGCGACCTCTGCGGCGATCGCCTGGAGCCGGGCTAGCTCGGCCTCTCCGTCGGGCCCGCTCGGGCCGCCAATGACCAGCAGCCTCACGTCGCCATCAAGGTGTTCGAGCGCCCGGATCGCCACCTCGATGCCTTTGAGCGCCTGGATTCTCCCGACGACCGCGATCCACCGCGCCTCGGTGTCGATACCCAGGCAACGGCGGGCCTCGATCGCATCCCCGGGGGAGAACACCTCGTGGTCGACCCCCGGAGAAGACACGCAGAGCCGCTCGGGCAAGGCCTGATAGTGCTCGAGGAGGTCGGCAGCATCGGCGGGAGTAGAGGCGACGACGCATCGAGCCCGCGCCACCACCTCGGTCTCGGTGGCGATCCGTACCAACGACTCACGCGGCTCCCCCGGCGAACGGGCCGCCTCCTTGACCCGACCCAGCGTGTGGAACGAAATCGCGAAGGGAACCCCAAGCCGCTCCTGGAGCAGCAGGCCGGCCCACCCCGACAGCCAGTAGTGGCTATGGATGACGTCGTACTCGATGCCCTCGCACTCGATCCACTTCTCGACCCCCTCCGCGAAGGACCGCACGATGTCGGCTCGCTCGTCGCCTGACGCGGAGATCTGGATCACCCGGTATCCGGGTTCGACCTTGGTCTCCTCCAGCACATCCGCTCCGAAGCGCCTGGTGTAGACATCGACGGCCACGCCGCGCCGCGCCAGGGTGCGAGCCAGGGAGTCGACATACACGTTCATCCCACCTGCATCGCCTGTGCCCGGGGCGTCGAGCGGTGAGGAATGGACCGAGATGAAGGCAACCCTGCGGATCACGGCGTGGTTCCCTGTATCGCCACGAGCGGCCGGGCCATCGCGCCGAACCGACGCTTGTACTTCTCGGTGCCCTTGAGGAAATCGAACCGCTGCTTGCCGGCGGCCCCTGCCGCTCGGATCAGGCGGTCGCACAGCACGATTCCTGGTGAGCCAGCCGTCGCCGCGGGGTCGAACGAGGAGTTGTAGAGGTAATAGGTGTCCTCGTCCTCGAACCCGAACGCCGCCGCCACGGGCCGCCCGCCACCGTCGATCAGAAGGTCGAGCACGGCTCCGCGGATCCGCAGCAGATCCCGAAAGAACGCCTCCATGCCGTCGGTCATGAACTCGCCTTTCTCCCCGGGGGCGGCGCGGTGCATCTCCACGAAGACCTCAAACCCCGAATCGGCTCTCCGCAGTCCCGGGTCTCCGAAGTGCTCTTCGAAGCGTCGGATTTTTCGCCTGATCTCGTGCCGATGCTTTCCGTCGAGCTTCGCGGTGTAGTCGCCGTCAGGAAGGTCGAGCACCATGGTCGCCGCATGCTCGGACGAGGCGACGGTCGCACCCGATGCGGCCAGGGCCGCGATCAAGGGTCGGGCCGCCTCCCAAGGCAGCGAGTCGAACGCGATGGCGCTCCCCGCGGGAACGGCAGACAGCAGCGACTCCACCAACGCCGGCACGTCAGCTCCCAATGGCGAGTGGTAATCGGTCAGATCTGCTTCACCGGCGATGCGGACTACCCCATCACCGAGCACCAGAGGCAGCGCGGTGCCCGAGTGCTCGACTGCGATGGGCGTGCCGATCCCCCGATGCCGCCACCAGACTTCGACGAACTCGGCGCGCGGGAAAGGCCCCACGTGGGGAGCAAGGGGCGCTCCCGCCCGGTCGAGTGGAGACCACTCGCTCATGCCAGCACTTCGAGCCGACCGACGGGTCGTCCCCCGCCAAGCACCGGAGGATTGGCGATCTCGGCCAACTGGGACCGGGGGTGGCCCGCCAGCATCCCCAGCCGATCGATCAGCGCTATCAGCCCCACCATGGCGGGCGCGCTCTGACCGGACCAGCACTTCACGGCAAACCCGACGTCGCCCTCGAGCCAACCCGCTCCGATGCACCCCATCGCCCCGCCTTTGACGACGGCGGGGAACCACCGGGCTAGCACTGCCTCGGCCCGATCGCCGTCTGATGTCAGCGAGGCATACCGGGCGGAGTTCTCGGCGATAGCCCGCAGCTCCGGCTGGGTGACCGCCTGCGCGAAGAACCTCGCAAGGCCAACGACGTCGCCCCGCAGAACCGGAACTCCGCAGCCGTCAACGCCGGTTGGGGTCACCGGGGCCCCGATGATCTCGGTCGCAAAGTCCACCACTTGCTGTTGCAGTGGGTGATCGGCCGGGGTGTACTCCAGGGGCCACCCCTGCGCCACACACGCTCGCAGCATCGCGGCGTGCTTTCCCGAGCAGTTGTGAAAGAGCGCGTTCTTCGCGTCGTTTCCCTCAGCCTTCAGCCGGGCCTCCTCATCGGCGCTGGCGGGCCAATCCGGAGGGCAGCGAAGGTGACCGGAGTCCAATCCGACCTCGCCCAACATCTTGGTGACGATCGACGTGTGAACCCGTTGGCCGCCGTGGCTCGCGGCCGCCAGCGCGAGTTGCCCAGGCCCGAGGTCCGCCCCGTTGCGAACGCAGATGGCGGCTTGGAGGGGCTTCACCGCCGAGCGATAGAAAAAGGGTCGGTCGCGGTCTTCCCCTAACGCGGCCAGCACCCGCCCGGTCGAATCCACCGCGGCCGCCACCACTGGGTGAACCGCCTCGACCAGTCCGGACCTCACCGAGCCGACGATCACCCGCGGGCGAGCAACTCACCGGGATCGGCCAAGCCCTCCCGATAGCGGCGGGTCAGCTCTTCCTGGAGCCGGTCGAGGGCGGCGTGGGCGCTACGGCGTTGCTGTGAGATGGCTGCTTCGACCTCCGTGAGAAACGATTGCGTCTCTCTCAGGTCGTCGTCGGTCACCGACGGCAGCCGGGTGAGGAAATCCCCCTCGAGGGCCCGGTCCACGAGCCTCCTGCCGGGGGAGGGGATGTCGGGAACCTCGATTGAAATCATCCGCTCGGGGAGCCCGTCGGACGACTTGTAGGCGCCTTCCGACAGGATCCGGGGCAAGGCTTCGATGAGGGACTCCGTCTCGTCGCCCGCCCGGCGGCGCAGCTCGAATGCGAGCAGGTCCATCCGCCCGTGCAGCATCCGGCGGTAGTACGACAGTTCGACGTCGAGGTCGTCACACATCTGCCTTCGGGAGCGGACGGCATCGGTGGTCAGATCCTCGAGGTTCGCGAGAAAGCCCGGATCCTGGATCTGATCGATGCGGCGGCGACTGTCGGTCATGTGCGGTACAGGGTAATGGGCCATCGAAGGCGATTGGCGATGCAGGATGGAGCGCGCCCGCCCTGACGGCCACGGCGGGGTTGAGGCCCCGCATCCATGCCCCCACGCGATGGAGTTCGGCGAAGCCGAACTCCCAAGCTGCCCGAAGGGCAGCCGTCGGCCCGGGAAACAACAGGCCCTAACAGGTCGCGGCCACCGTGGGGTACGGGTTGACCGCGGTGATGCCGCCGGGATAGATGCCGAAGTGGAGGTGATAAGCCCCGGGAGGCGGGTTGCCGGTGTCGCCGACATAGCCGATCACCTGGCCGTGGCTCACCCGCTGCCCGCTGGAGAGCCCCGCCGGGTAGGAGTCGAGGTGGGCGTAGAAGTAGTTGACGCCGTGATCGGCGTACAGCCAGACGATGTACCCGCCGAGCCCGTCATACGACTTGCGAATGATCCCGTCGCCCACCGCCACCAGAGGGGTGCCGCGGGGGCTGAACATGTCGGTTCCCTTGTGGGTGCGGGTGCCGCCCGACCGAGGCGCTCCCCAGGTGTCGTTGAAGAAGGTGGGGCCGTCGATGGGGCAGATGAAGCCCGGGGTCACCCACATCGGGACTCCGAGCGGCGGAGCGCCCAGGGCGGCGCGCATCTCGTCTCGGCGGCGCTGCTCCTCGGCTTCAATTCGCTGCTGCTCGGCCAGTTCTGCCTCGGCTTCCTCGAGCACCTCTTCGGCTGCCTCGAAGGTCTCGTCGGCCGATTCGAACAGCTCGTTCATTCGCGCCACGACGGCCTCGGCTTCGAACCGCAAGGCCGCGATGCGCTCGGTGTCGGCGTCGAGGCTCGTCCGTAGTCGGTCCATCTCGGCCGTGGCGGCGACCAGACTGTCGAGTGCAGCCGAGTCCGACTCCACCGCGATCGAGAGGACCTCTCGGGCGATGATGCTCTGCTGCACCTCTTCGGGCGAGAACATCCGGGTCACCGGGTCGCGGGTGTCGCCGTTCATGTACGACTCGACCGCCCGGTGCCGTATCTGGTCTCGCAACTCGAGTGTGCGGTCCTCGTAGATATCCAACTGGCTTCGCAGCCGCCCGATTCGAAAGGTCAGTTCCTCGAGTTCAGAGCGGATCGCCTCGTAGGAGGTCACCGCGGCCGCCAGGTCCTCGAGGGCGGCCGCCCTCTCGAGGGCGGCGGCTTCGGCCTCCTGGCGGGCGCGTTCGACCTCCCCTTCATCGATCGAAAAGGCGGGTGTCGTGCTCGAGAGCACCAGGGCGAGGAGGGCGAGGGCCATGGCCACTCGCGGTAGCCGCCAGGTCACGCCGAGCATCGTAAGTCGGCCTGGGGATAAGTCACGGTAATTCGCTTTCGGCAGAAAGGGGCGCGGAGTGGAGGGAGTTGGTTGGCCGGCCTGCGACCGGCCAGCGATGGGCGAAAGGCGAAACCCGGCCCACATATCCGCGAGGTGCGCCGCGCATCGCGCATCGCGCATCGCGCAACTAGCGTGCCGGAGCATGCCGCCGCGCTATCGACCGGACCTCGATCGCATTCACCCCTACCGGCCGGGCCGACCGATCGCCGAGGTCGCCGCCGAGTACGGCCTGGCCGATGTCATCAAGCTCGCTTCGAACGAGAGCCCGGAGCCCCCGTTCCCCGAGGTGCAGCAGGTGATCGCAGCACACGCCTCCACCCTCAACCGGTACCCGGACAATGCCAAGCCACTGCTGGTCGGTGCCCTTGCCGATCACCTCGCGGTACCCGCCGAGCGCATCTGGTGCGGCGGGGCCAGCAACGAGTTGATGCTGATCACCGCGTTTGTGATGGGCGGCCGGGGCACCTCCTCGGTGTACGGATGGCCGTCTTTCAGCCTCTATCAGATCGCATCGCGCGCCGCGTTCGCCGAGGACATCGCGGTGCCGCTGGACGACCGGCATCGCCACGACCTCGAGGCGATGCGAACGGCGATCAGATCCGACACCACGGTGGTCTACGTCTGCAACCCGAACAACCCCACCAGCACCCATGTCGCCGGTGATGCCCTCGAGGAGTTCATCGACTCGGTGCCCGACCACGTACTGGTGGTCATCGATGAGGCCTACGCCGAGTTCGCCATCAGCCCCGACTTTCGCTCGATGATCCCCCTCGCGGCCGAACGAGACAACGTCATGGTGACCCGGACTTTTTCCAAGGTCTACGGCCTCGCCGGGCTCCGGATCGGGTACGCCATCACCCACCCGGAGTCGATCGAGCACTTCCGGCGGATCCAGTTGCCGTTCACCGTGAACACCCTTGGCGAGGTCGCCGCCACCGAAGCTCTCCGCCACCAGCACCGGGTGAAGGAACGAGTCGCCCGGAACGCCGAGGCGGTCGAGTTCCTGAGCGGGACTCTCCTCGCCCGCGACATCGAGGTGGCCGAGAGTCAGACCAACTTCGTGTACGCCAACTTCCGTGACGACGGGAAGGCGGTCACCCAGGCCCTGCTCGAGCAGGGCATCATCGTCCGCCCGGTGCCACCGGACGGCTGGCTGAGGATCACCGCCGGAACCCCCGAAGAGAACGAGCGCTTCGCGCGAGCCCTCGCTTCGCTCGGTCCGCGATAAGCAATAGGGGTGAACCATCAGGACATCGTTGACACATTTCCATCAGAACATCGTTGACACTTT
>JBBDMM010000008.1 GCA_040878325.1 Acidimicrobiia bacterium | reverse complement strand
AGGACGCTGCCCCCTCCGTCTGCCGGGCTTCCGCCCGGCAGCCACCTCCCCCGGAGGCCGGAGGAGGACGCTCTTGCTGGAGACTGGAGACTGGAGACTGGAGACTGGCGACTTAGATGACCTGGAACTTGTCGGCTGGTTCTGCGACGTGAAGCGAGTCGGACCAGCGGGTCCAGGGGCCGACGATGACCATGCCGACGACAGTGTCGCCGCCGCGGTCCTTGGCCTGATACAGCAGTTCGTCGGCGCCGGCGAGCATGGCATCCACCGAGCTCGGCGGGAAGCGGTACGAGGCGATGCCGACCGAACTGGTCATCGGGTGGCCGAGGGTCTCCTCGTCTTTCAGGATCTTGCGCACCCGGTCGACGACCACCATCGCCTCGCGAGCGTCGGTGTCGGGGAGGAGCAATACGAACTCGTCGCCGCCGATGCGGGCGAGGAGGTCGGTGCCTCGGATCGTCTCCGCGGCGGCCGCGGTGAACTCTTCGAGGATCCGGTCGCCGGCGGCATGGCCAAGTCGATCGTTTACCTGCTTGAAGTGGTCGAGGTCGAAGTAGGCGAGCGTCAGGGGCGAGCCGTCCCGTCCGGCGCGGAGGCGTTCCCGCTCGGCGACCAGCTCGAAAGCGCGGCGGTTCATCGACCCGGTCAGCGGGTCGACCATCGCCATCCGTCGCTGTTCGATTACCGCATGGCGCAGCGAGCCGATGGCGGTGGCGGCGAGCAGCAGCACCAGCAGTTGGGTCGACGAGTTCCACAGCGTGGCGACGGCGATGGTGCCATCGGCGACGACGGCGGCGAGCAGGCTCTCGGCGGCGGCCAGGACGGCGACCAGCATCCCGTGGCGGCGGGTGCCCAGCCAGGTGACGGCGACCACCGCCCCCAGGTACAGCACCGAGAACGAAAGTTCAGGTCCGGTCGCCCAGTCGGTGACGGCGATCAGGGCGACCAACACCGCCCCGATCAGCAGCGGGGCAGCGTTGGGAAAGCGGCGCACGATCGCCAGGCGAACCAGGCTGTGGTCGTCCGGCGGCAAGGAGAACTGTCTGCTCATGACTAGTCCATCGGCACTAGTCACCGGCGGGTTGAGTGGTGGTTTTCACGTCCTCCCCCGGCTTTCCGGGGGAGGTGGCGCCGCCGTTGCGGCGGTGACGGAGGGGGTGGGTCCTCCTCCGGTTTCCGGGGGAGGTGGCGAGCGAAGCGCGACGGAGGGGATGGCTGAGACCGGTGCGGGGGACTGGACCCGATCTGACCGCCCGCTGTGGGCGTGTCCCCCATCCCCAGGAACCCGAAGGGTTCCCGTACTTCCCCCGGAGGCCGGGGGAAGACGCCGCCGTCTGCTGCCATCTTCGGCCAACGGTTGCATACGACTCCCGGTACCGTTCACCTCCAATGCCTGCCCTCACCTTTCTGTTCACCGACATCGAGGGCTCGACGCGCCTGTGGGATCTGCACCCACAGGCGATGAAGAAGGCGCTGAGCGACCATGACGAGTTGATCCGTAAGGTCGTCGACGCCCACGGCGGGAAGGTGTTCAAGCACACCGGCGATGGGGCGCTCTCGGTGTTCGGGTCGGCGGCCGACTCGCTCGCTGCGGCGGCCGACGTGGCCCGTCGCTTCTCTGAGATGGTCCATCCCGATGTGGGGGCGCTCAAGGTTCGGATCGCGGTCCACACCGGTGAGGCGGAGGAGCGCGACGACGACTACTTCGGCCCTGCGCTCAACCGCACCTCCCGGCTGCTCTCCGTCGCTCACGGTGGCCAGGTGCTGGTGAGCCTGGTCACCGAGCGGATGGCGGGTGGTTCTGTGGGCGATGGAGTGGCCTTTCGCGATCTGGGTGAGCACCGGCTGCGCGACCTGGCCCGATCGGAGCAAATCTTCCAGATGGACATCGAGGGAGTGGCCGGCGACTTCCCGCCGCTGCGCACTCCCGATATGGTGCCCAACAACCTGCCCACCCTGGCCACGTCATTCGTTGGCCGTGACCAGGAGATGGAAGAGGTCAAGAAGCTGATCCGTGGCGCCCGGGTGCTCACTGTCACCGGGGTCGGCGGTGCAGGCAAGACCCGGCTGTCCATCCAGGCGGCGGTGGAACTGGTCGACGAATTCCCCGGCGGGACCTGGCTCGTCGAGCTTGGCGCCATCACCGATTCCGACCTCATCGACGCGACGGCCGCCGACGCCCTCGGCGTGGCTCAACCCCCCGGCCGGACCATTCGCCAGTCGATCATCGACCACCTCGCCGGACGCCAGGCGCTGCTGATCGTCGACAACTGTGAGCATCTGATCTCGGCGGCGGCCGAGTTCGTCGACGACGTCATTTCCGGCGCGCCGGAGGTCAAGGTCATGGCTACCAGCCGGGAACTGCTCGGGGTGAGCGGAGAGGTCGCCTACGGGATGCCGTCGCTGGCCATGCCTCGCAGAGGCGACACTCCGGACCTCGCGGAGTTGGTGCGCTACGACGCGGTGCGGCTCTTCCTGGAACGGGCTCAGGCCGGGCAGCCCAACTTCCACATGAACGACGCCATGGCGCCCGCGGTCACCGAGATCTGCCGGCGCCTCGACGGGATGCCGCTCGCCCTGGAGCTGGCGGCGGCGCGGCTGCGTACCTTCAGCCCCAAGCAGATTGCCGAGAACCTCGACCAGCGGTTCCGCCTCCTCACCGGGGGGAGCCGCACCGCCCTGCCCCGGCAGCAGACGCTGTCGGCGGCCATCGACTGGTCCTACCGGCTGCTGGACCCCCCGGAGCGGCGTCTCTTCGAGCGGCTTTCTGTCTTCCAGGGCGGGTTCACCCTCGAGGCCGTCGAAGACATCTGCACCGACGAGGGGTTGGATGTGCTCAGCGTCCTCGAGCTGCTCCCCTCGCTGGTCGACAAGTCGCTGGTGGCGGTCGACTCGGAGGGCGACGACGCCCGTTATCGCCTACTGGAGACCCTGCGGCAGTTCGCCCGAGACCGGCTCGACGAGTCGGGCGCCGCCGACGAGTTCCGCCGCCGACATGCCGGCTGGTTCCGGGACATGTCGGTCGAGGCGGGGAAAAACATCCGGGGGCCGCGCGAGCAGGAGTGGTGGCAGCGAATCGACACCGAGTTGGACAACCTGCGTCAGGCGATGACCTGGGCGATCGAAGGCGGAGAGCCGGCACTGGCGCTGGAGATTGCCGGGGGTTTCTGGCGCTTCTGGTGGTTCAAGGCCAGGTGGTCGGAGGGGGTGGGGTGGTTAGAACGAGCCGTCGAGGCGGCAGGCGAGAATGCTCCGATGCACGCACGGGCCCAGGGGCTCCTCGGACTTGGCACGCTCCTCATCAGCACCGAGCGCCACCTCGATTCGGTGCCGATGCTCGAGGAGTCGATCGAGCTCTACCGGCGCCTCGACGAGGAGGGCGCCGACCCATCCCTCTTGATGCACGGCTACTCAGCGGCGCTGATCAATCTCGGCGCCGAGATGGAGGGCCTCGGCGAGTACGACCGCGCCGGGGACCTGAACGAGCAGGCGCTCGAGGTGTCGCGGCGCATCGGGGATCCCGCCGGCCTCGCCGTCTCCCTCGGCAATCTCGCCGAGTCCGCCGGGCGCTCGGGCGACATCGAGGGCGCCCGGGAGAGGTTCAAGGATGCCATTGCCGCGTCGCGGGCTCTCCAGTCGGCTCAACGGCTCGTCGAGCAGTACTTCCAGGTGGGGTTCTTCGAGCTCTCTGCGGGCGAGCCGCAGCGCGCCCGGGAGGCGCTTCAGCAGGCCCTCGCTCAAGCTGAAGGCGGGGGTCTCGAAAACTACGTGCCGCAGTCCAGGGCATACCTGGCGTTCTGCGAGGCAGAGGCAGGAGACGATCTAGCCCTCGACCGGTATGTTGAGCACGCCCGTCGTTCGTTCGAGAACCCAGATGTGCGTGCCTTCGGTGCCGTGAGGGTGGTCAACCTCGTGTTCCGCGCCGTCGTCGATGCACGCCGCGGAGATCTCGATCATGCTGCCCGTTGCCTCGGTGCCGTCGGTGCCGAAGAGGAGGAGGGGAATGTCCTCTGGTGGGTCCTCGACGGTCTGCGCAATCAGGTCGGGGAGGCGATCGCTGCCGGCCTCGACACCGACCGGGCGGCGCAGGCTCGAGAGTCGGGCAGGACCCTCGATCTGGACGGGCGCGTCGACCTCATCACCGCTCCGGGCTGATCGCCACCCTTCCCGGTGCGCCCGGCCGCCGGTACCCTGGTGGGGTGGAGCGGATCAGAGTCGAGATCGACAAGGACTGGCTGTCGGTGGCCGACATCTGCGAATACATGGGGGTGTCGACCTTCGTCGTCACCCGGGTGCTGCGATCCGGTGAGCTCCCGGCCGTGAAGATGGGTCGGGAGTGGCGGATCTCGCGGATCGACTTCGAAGAGTGGCTCAACATCCAGCGGCTTTCTTCGATACTCGACAGCAAGAAGACCTCGTGACGGCCCCCACCACCACGCCGGTCGACGATCCGGTAGTCGACGACCTCGATCAGCCCGACCATCCCTGGCATGTAGTGGTGTGGAACGATCCGGTCAACCTGATGTCCTATGTGGTGTGGGTGTTCCGCAAACTCTTCGGCTATCCGGTGGAGAAAGCGACGCGGCTCATGCTGCAGGTGCATCACGACGGCCGTGCCATCGTCTCCAGTGGACCGCTCGAGAAGGTGGAACTCGACTGCCAGCGGCTCCACCACCACGGGCTGTGGGCCACCCTGGAAAAGACGTGAGCGTGCCCTTCGAACGCCACGGCGAATCGATCAAGGTGCGGCTGTCGGAGCCGGAGCGGGCGGCGATCTCGGGTCTTCCCGCGGTGATCGAGGAGGCCGGGGGAGCGGGAGGCCGGTTCGAATACCAGGTACACCCCGAAGATCCCGCCGCCGACCGGCGCTATCAGGAACTGGTGGGCGATCACCTGGGGAACTTGCGCGCCGCCGACCGTGAAGCGTTTGCGGCGGCCATCAACGCCCGGTCGTTGGACATCGAGCAGGCGGAGGCGCTGATGAGGGTCATTGGCGAGGGAAGGATCGTGCTGGCGATGCGCCTCGGAATCGAAGAGGATGGGTGGGAGGAGTCCGCCTCGGTCGAGGATCCCGAAGTGGCGATGCTCCACTACCTGGGTTATCTCCAAGAGTCGCTGGTCGGGGCGCTGAGCCCCTAGGCCCCCACCGCCGCCCTGGCGTCTGCCTGCTCGATGCCGAGGTAATCAGCCACCGCCAGATTCGTCACCGAACCTCCGGCCACGTTGATGCCGCCGATCAATTCGGGATGCCGCTGGATCGCTGCCTGGAGGCCGCCGGCAAGGGCCACCACATAGGGGAGGGTGGCGTTGGTGAGGGCGTAGGTGGCGGTATGGGGCACGGCACCGGGGATGTTGCCCACCGCGTAGTGGACCACTCCGCCCACGTCGTACACCGGGTTCGAGTGGGTGGTCTCCCGGGCAGTGGCGATACAGCCCCCCTGGTCGATGGAGATGTCGACGACCACGCTGCCGGGACGCATCTGGGCGACCATGTCTGCGGTCACGACGATCGGGGCACGGGCGCCGGGGATGAGCACCGCCCCGATCACCAGGTCGGAGGCGGCGACATGGTCTTCGATGGCAAGCACCGACGAGGTCACCGTGGTGACCCGGCCCCAGTTGAGCTCATCGAGGTGGCGCAGCGGGGCCACGTTGATGTCGAGCACCGCCACCTCGGCGCCCATGCCCGCGGCGATCATCGCCGAGTTCCTCCCGGCCATCCCGGCTCCGAGCACCGTCACCTTCGCCGGCGGCACGCCGGGAACGCCGCCGAGGAGCACCCCGCGGCCCCCTTTGGGACGCTCGAGATGGTGGGCTCCGGCCTGCACCGCCATCCGGCCGGCGATCTCACTCATCGGGGCCAACAGCGGAAGCGCGCCCGAGAGAAGTTGGACCGTCTCATAGGCGATGGCGGTGCACCCCGATGCGATCAGGCCTTTGGCCTCCTCGGGATATGCTGCCAGATGGAGGTAGGTGAACAGAACATGCCGCGGCCGGAGCATGGCGATCTCCGACGGCTGGGGCTCCTTGACCTTCACGATCATGTCGGCGCCCTCGAACACTGCCGCGGCGTCCGGCACGATTTCGGCGCCGACCGCCAGGTAGGCGTCGTCGTCGATGTAGGACCCCGAACCCGCCCCGGTCTGCACCAGGATGCGGTGACCGTGGGCGGCGAGTTCCCGCACCCCCACCGGGGTCATGGCAACGCGGTACTCCTCGGTCTTGATCTCCCGCGGCACCCCGACGATCAACCCGGCCTCCTTGGACTGCGCCCCACAGATTGCCACGAATGGGGCCTCGCTGTGGGCCTCGCTTTGCTCGGCCGCAATTCGCAATTGGCAATTCGCAATTCGACAGAACGCGTCGGACGGCCCGGACGCCTGCTTGTCTTGTCTTTGCTCTTGATTCTTGGCTCTTGACTCTGGCGGGTGGCGGGTGGCTGTTACTTGGGCCATAAACCCTCCGCTCAAACCGTCCGATACAGCCGGAATGGCTATTCGGGCGCGGCGTGATGAGCGCGGCGTGAACCAGACACGGGGAAGGCTCGCTGCCCTCACCTTGGGGGCGGGCGTGGCCATCGTCGTGGTGTTCGCCCTGGTGTTCTCGATTTCATTCGGCAGCCGCGCCGTGGCGGGACACGCCACCGCGCTCCACAACGCCGGGGAGGCGCTGCGCGCCGCCACGGTGGCACGATCGCAGGCGGGCATGGCCACCCACCTCAGCCTGCTCGAGCGGGACTTTCAGTTCGACGCCGGCGATGCCATCGACCTCGCCGTCGACGACGTTCGTTTGGCGATCGACGACCTGCAGTCGTCGCTCGAGGGCATGGTGAAGGCAACCGGGCGGGTGGATGCTTCGATCGAATCCTCGGCGGCGACCTTCCGGGTGACGGTGCTGACCATCCTCGAGGCGTTGGAGCAGGGCGACCTCGCCGGGGCCCAGGAGACCGCGGTGACGGCGCTGGACCGGGACTTTCGGTCCCTCGTGGGCACGGTGGTGGTGGAGCGCGACTTCCGCGCCGAGCAGGTGGCGGCCTCCAATGCTCTGATGGGCCGAATCGGCGACGTCGCCAGATTCCTTGTTGCATTCTTCGTGCCGACCTCGGCGATCGTGATCTACCGCGAACTCGCACGGCGGCAGCAGCGTCAGAGCGACCTCGAGATCCGCCTCGAGACCGAGAAGGAGTTGGGCAAGGCCCGGGATGAGTTCGTGGCCAACGCCTCCCACGAGCTCAGGACACCTTTGACATCGATCCTCGGTTTGGCGCATCTGCTCGAAGAGGACCCGCTCGTGGTCCAGTCGGGCACCGCCATCGAGATGACCGGGATGATCATCAGCGAAGCCAACGACCTCGCCCGGATGGTCGACGACCTTCTCACCACCGCCCGCCTCGACGCCGGCGCGCTCCACTACCAGTTCGAGAATCTCAACGTCCTCGACGAGGTGGCCGAAGTGGTCGGCCCGATCCGGAAGGCCGGTGTCGAGATCGGCGTTGCATGTGCCCCGGCCCTGGTCCGCTCCGACCGCCTCCGACTCCGCCAGGTGGTCCGCAACCTGCTGTCGAACGCCCGCAAGTACGGGGGGGCGAACATTCGGGTTTTCGGCCAGGTCGTCGCCGGCTGGTACGAGATCCGGGTCGAAGACGACGGGGACGGCATCCCCGACGAACTACGCGACCGCCTCTTCCAGCGGTTCCTCCACCAAGGCGAGATGCCGCTGGTGCTGGGATCGGTGGGCCTCGGACTCTCCATCGTGCGAGCCCTCGCCGAAGGAATGGGCGGCGCCGTCTGGTACGAACGCCGTGAAGGCTGGACCTCCTTCGTGATCCGCATCCCCCTCGCCAAAGCCGAAACCCCCACGATGTACCGAGAATCTGCCGACTCAGGAGTGCAAACCCGGGGCTGAGGAGGAGACGCGTTCGGCGCTCCGCCTTCCGCCTTCCGGATCGTCGTCGGGCCGCACGCTGTCTCAGCTACCCCTCCGTCTCGCCTCGCTCGCCACCTCCCCCGGAAGCCGGAGGAGGACCCGAGGGGTCCGGCGCGTTCTGGCCAATCGCTAATCGCGGCCGAGCACAGCGAGGCCCATAACTAGCCCCCTCTCGCATCGTCGTTTGTGTCTTTCCCTGCGCACTCGGGTGGCCTACCTTTCCCATTGTCATCATCAGGCGACGGGCACCGAGTGGGAGGTTTCGGGGGGGGGGGGGACCCCCCCCCCAACGCGTCCAGGGGTCCCGGGTGGCCGGTGACTAGTCCCTTTGCCGTCGCGAGGCATGAACCTTCGGTCGTATCTCGTTCCCGCCGAAGAAAACCCTATGGAATTGCGGCGGAAACGCTCGTATGAGGGCGCGGTCCGCGCTTCACGCCGTCGGGGACGCGCCGCGCGTCTCTTTCGGGTGATTGGCGCGGTCACCGCGGTGCTCACCGTGACGGTGTTGACCTTTACCGGCGGATCCGACGCGGACGCCGCCGGTGATGGGACCTATCGCGACGAACTCGATGTGGTGTCCTATTCGAACAGCAACGGCACGATCTCGTGGTCTTCGCATCCATGGGTGGAGATCGGGGAGTCCGATGGCCCCAGCGCCGGCTTCGTGGCGTTCAGTACGAAGCGATGCACCTCGGGGCCCTGCCTCTTGATCGAGGACGACAACCCTGCCGGGGTGATCGGCATCCACCGCCGCGTCGATGTGTCCGGCGCCGGATTGGCGACATTCACCTATGACTACCAGTTCGAGGGACTCCCCTCGTCGAGGACCGAGTTCTACGTCGAAATATCAGCGACCGGGTCGGCACCCTGGACTCGGCTTGCGACCTATCAGATCAGCACTTCCCACACTTCGCCCCAGGCGGCGTCGTTCGACATCTCGGCTCACATCTCGGCGGACACCACCATTCGCATTGTCTCGAACGGGACCGCCGACTCCGGCAGCGAGATCTACATCGACAACGTCGAAATCGAGGCCATCATCTCCGACGATCCGCCCACCTTCGACCAAGACCTCGGCGATCGCACCGACGCTGAGGGGGACGCCGTGTCGTTCAGCGCATCGGCCACCGATCCGCTCGGCGACGACCTCGCCTATTCGGCGACCGGGCTTCCTCCGGGCATCTCCATCGATCCCGACACCGGGCTGGTGTCAGGGACGATCGACCCCACCGCCGGCGCCGGCTCGCCCTACGCGGTCACCCTCACCGTCACCGACCCCGCCAACCAGACCGACGAGGACACCTTCACCTGGACCGTCACCGACGTGAACCGCCAGCCCACCGTCACCAGCCCCGGAGATCAGGCATCTGACGAGGGTGACGCGGTGAACCTGGCAATCGCCGGCTCCGACCCCGACGCCGACGACCTCACCTGGACGGCAACGGGCCTGCCGAATGGGCTCTCGATCGACCCCGACAGCGGCGTCGTGTCGGGAACGGTGGCGTTCGCCGCCGCCGCCGCTTCGCCCCACTCGGTGACGATTCGCGCCACCGACGACGGTTCGCCGGTGATGTTCGACGAGGTCGCCTTCACCTGGACGGTGACGAATGTGAATCGCCCCCCGCTCGTCACCGCTCCCACCGACCAGTCGTCCGCCGAGGGCGACACCATCTCGCTGGTGATCGGCGGCTCGGATCCCGACGGTGACGATGTCACCTGGACTGCCACCGGGTTGCCCACCGCGTTGACGATCGACGCCGACACGGGGGAGATCGCCGGCACCCTCGATTTCGGCGCGAGCAACGATTCGCCGTATGCAGTGACGGTGCGCGCCACCGACGACGGCGACCCGAGCGAGTTCACCGAAGTGGCCTTCACCTGGACAGTGAGCGACAACAACCGTGCTCCCATCGTCGGCAATCCGGGCGATCGCAACAACGACGAAGGCGACCCGGTGACCTTCGCCATGTCGGGATCCGACCCGGATGGTGACGACCTCACCTGGACAGCCACCAACCTGCCCGACGGGCTGGCGATCGACGCCGACAGCGGGATCATCTCGGGGACCATCACCTTCTTCGCCAACGCCGGGTCGCCCTACTCGACGACCGTACGCGCCACCGACGACGGGTCCCCGAACCAGTTCGCCGAAGTGGCGTTCACCTGGACGGTCGCCGACAACAACCGGGTGCCGCTGGTGACCAACCCGGGCGACCAGACGACCGCCGAGGGTGACCCGGTCTCCCTGCAGATGGACGGATCGGATCCCGACGGTGACGATCTCACCTGGGGCGCATTCGGCCTTCCGCTGGGCCTCGCCATCGACCCCGACAGCGGGCTCATTTCGGGTACCCCCACCTACGACGCCGCCGGCATCCATCCGGTGGCGGTGCGGGCCACTGACGATGGGTTCCCGGCGGCGTTCACTGAAGTCTCATTCACCTGGACGATCGACGACACCAACCGGGCGCCGGTGATGCAGTCGTCATCCAACCGGGCCGGGGCGGAAGGCGATTCGGTCAACCTGGCAATGGCAGCCACCGATCCCGATGGGGATGGACTGACCTGGTCGGCCACCGGGCTGCCCCCGGGGCTGACGATCGGGTCGTCGAGTGGGAACATCACGGGGACCATCGGCTACAACGCGTCGCCGGGCTCGCCGTACTCGGTGACCGTGCGGGCTACCGACGACGGGTCCCCCTCCCTCTCCGACGAGACCACCTTCACCTGGACGGTGGCGAATACCAATCGTGCCCCTACCGTGGCGAGCATCCCCAACCAGTCATCGGCCGAAGGCATGACCGTGGCGTTGCCGGTGTCCGGTCTTGATCCCGATGGCGACAACCTCACCTGGTCGGCAAGCGGACTCCCCCCGGGTTTGACCATCGACTCCGGTTCAGGAGAGGTCACGGGAACCCTCGGATTCACGGCTGCCGGCACCCACCCGGTGACGGTGCGCGCCACCGACGACGGGTCGCCCAGCCTCTTCACGGATCGCTCCTTCACCTGGACCGTTGCCAACACCAACCGGGCGCCCACCGTGCAGAACCCCGGTCCCCAGACCGACGATGAGGGCGACGCCGTCTCACTGTCGATGAGCGGATCCGACCCGGACGGCGACCGGCTCAGTTGGTCGGCCACCGGCCTCCCTCCGGGACTGGCGATCTCGCCGACGAGCGGGCTGATCAGCGGGACCCTCGGGTTCGCCCTCGCAGCGGAGTACTCGGTGACCGTGGTCGCCACCGACGACGGAACGCCCGCCCTCCAATCGCAGGTTTCCTTCACCTGGATGATCGGCGAAGTCAACCGGGCTCCGCAGATCGGGGTGTTGACGAATCGGTCGAGCCAGGCGGGGGCCAACGTGACCATCTTGCCGACGGCCGTCGACCCCGACGGTGATGGGCTGACCTGGTCGGCCACCGGGCTTCCGGGTGGCGCCGCGATCTCACCCTCGACCGGGGCCATCACCGGGGCGCCGACGACGCCCGGCACCTACAGCGTGACGGTCATGGTCACCGACGACGGTGCTCCGCCGGCTACCGACTTCGCCTCCTTCGCGTGGAGCGTCGAGGCGCCGGCAGGCTTTCCGGTCGGCTCGGCAGTTGCGACCCAGCAAGCCACGGTGGGCGTGTCGCTCGTGCTCGAGGTCGAGGCCGTTCACCCCGACGGATTGGACCTGACGTTCTCGGCCTCGGGGCTTCCCGATGGGCTGTCGATCGATAGCGCCACCGGCGTGATCGCAGGCACGCCGACCACTCCGCAGACGAGATACACCCTGGTGACGGTCACCGACGAGCGCGGTCAAGCGGTCGTCATCGGATTCGTCTGGATCGTGTTGCCCGTGGTGAACGAGCCCCCCGTGATCGTCGAGGATGTGATCATCGTCGCCTCCGACTCGGCGGGTCCTGGCGGAGTGGTGCTCGACGCAGTCGGCAACGACTACGACCCCGAGGGCGTCGCCTTGATCCTGGTGTCGGCGGGACCAGCCGAGATCGGGGAGGTCACGGTGGTCGATGGGATGGTCGTCTTCAGGGCGCCTTCGCATTGGCTGGGGACCGTCACCTTCCCCTACACGGTGACCGACGGCACGACCGCAGTGCAGGGCCGGGTCACCATCACGATCGACGAGGCACTCTCGACCCGGTTGGGGACGAGTGTCTTGGCCTGGGACCCCACCGGTCCGCCGCCGTCATTCTCCGAAGCGCCCCTGACTCCATCGAACAGCACCGAGGTCGTGCTCGGAACCCTCTTCCAGTCGTTGCACGTGCTCCGGGTACCGCTCGCCCTTCTCGGCGGCGCGGTGTTGTGGTCGCTCCTGTTCGGCGGACTCTTCAACCTCGGCCTTGTCGTCCGCGGAGGTGTGCCCCGGCTGGTGCGCCGCTCATCGCACACGTTCGCGGTGGTGATGGTGCCCCACGGCGGGAAAGTCGATGTGACCCGCGGCTCTGGTGAGGGGGATGTGGTCGCCCGGCTTCTAGCCACCGAACGCGGCCTCGAAGCGACCGGGCGACGGATCGACGTCGGTCAGGAGCAGTGGATCGAGATCCGAACTCAGTCGGGCAAGGGCTCGGTGCCGGCGTTCTTCGTCACCGAGGAAGTCGATCGGGCGGGTTTCGCCGAGGACGGCGAACCTCTCGCCATGGTGCGTGACTTCGTGTCGCGGTTGCGCGCCCGCACCGATTTCGGCGATCTCATTTCACGGTACGGACTCTTCGTTGCCCACCACGCCCCGCTCATTCACTTCCCCCCGCATCTGGTGCCATCGGTGATGGAGGACTCCGTAACCCATATCTGGAAGGGACGCAACCCTGCCTACCCGGACTTCGAAGGCACGTTCGATCTGGCGGTCGCGACCAGCGTCCTCGACGCCTATGACCACCCCGGACGGGAACTACGGGTCGACACCCCGGTGGTGCCGTCGACGGTCATCCCGGTGGAGTTCACCAACTTCCACTCCGTGTCGATCGGCGCCGACGTCCACGGCCCCGAACGACTCGAGCAGGCCGCCTGGCTCATCATGTTCAGCTACGAGGACGGGCATCCCAAGATCATTGGGCTGGTGCGCGAGGGGTGACCTTCGCGGTGCTCGGGCGGCGAAAAGCGAATCGGCCCGAGCTTCGCTCGGACCGGCGAAAGGCGATACCGCGCCGTAGGTCTGCTCGGACACGACCGGTACTGTTGATTCAATGACAACTGCATCGATCGTTCTGGCGGCTGGGGAGTCGCGTCGGCTGGGACGGCCGAAGCAGTTGATCCTCCTTCGAGGACGCCCGCTGCTGCAGATCGTCGTCGATGCCGTGGCGGCATGGCCTGCGGAGACGACCGTGGTGATCCTCGGGGCACACGCCGAGGAGATCCTCGAGGCGATCGACTTCGGCGACGCCGTCGTCGCTATCAACGAAGACTGGGGGGAGGGGATCGCCTCGTCGATCCGGGTGGGGTTCGACATCCTCTCGCGTGATTCGACGATGCACCGCGCCTTCGTGGCGCTCGGCGATCAGCCGGAGATCCCCGCCGATGTTCCGCAGCGACTGCTCGAAGCCGCCGAGTGGAGCGACCGACCGGCGATGGTTCCCGTGTACCGATATGAGCGCGCCAACCCGGTGCTCTTCGATCGACGGATTTGGCCGCGGCTGATGGCGCTCGAGGGTGACCACGGCGCATCCGACTTCCTCAGGTCGCATCCGGAGCTGGTGGAGGAGGTGCGCGTCGACCATGTGCCACCGCGCGACGTCGACACCGAGGAAGACGCGGCGGACCTCGGTGGCGATGCGCGTCGGAGCGGCCCGGGGTCGAGTGCGAATCGTTAGTGTTCGGCCCCCGGCGACCGACCGCCATCAAGACGATCGCCGACAAGGCGCCGAGCAAGCGAAAGGAGCGGGATGCCTTCCATCGACGCCATTGAGGGGATCACTCCGAAGCTCGCGACAAAGCTCCGCAAGGCGCGCATCCGAACCACGGAAGGTCTGCTCAAGAAGGGGGCAACCCGCTCCGGGCGGAAGGCGATCGCAACCGCGACAGGGCTCACGCCGGAACAGATACTCGGATGGGTGAACCGGGCCGACCTGATGCGGGTCAAGGGCATCGGCGAGGAGTACTCCGATCTCCTCGAAGAAGCCGGCGTCGACACGGTCAAGGAATTGAAGAACCGTAAACCCGCCCCCCTCCACGCAAAGTTGGTGGCGATCAACGAGAAGAGCCGTCTGGTGCGCCGCCTCCCCACCGAGCAGATGGTCTCCACCTGGATCGCCCACGCAATGAAGCTGCCGGCGGTAGTGAAGTATTAGAAGAGCCTCCAGCCTCCAGCCTCCAGCCTCCAGCCTCCAGCGATAGGTCGTCCGCCCTTCGGGCAGCCTCCCGCGATAGGCGATTGGCGATTGGCCAGAACGCGTTGGACTCGTTCCACGTGTCTGGCTCTGTCTTGATTCTTGATTCTTGTTGGGCTGGCGATGGATACGAGAAGAGGGGGGCCTTGCGGGCCCCCCTCTTCGCTACTTGTGCTGTCGGCTCAATCAGGCGTCGACGGTCTCGGCCTTTGCCTTGGGGGCGGCCTTCTTGACCGTGGCCTTCTTCGGGGCTTCGGCCTTCTCGGCGTCCTGGGGCTTGAAGTTGTCCCTCCAGTTGGACAGGACGTCCTCGAGCTGGTCGCGGAGCTTCTCGACCCGGCCCTGGATCTGCTCGAAGTCGACGCGATCCTTGATCTCGTCGACGACCTTGCCTTCACGCAGCTGCTGGGTGAGCTTCTCGCCCTCGACGACCCACGCCTCGAACTGCTTCTGGGCGCTCTTGCCCATCTTGCCGGACCAGTCGGCGATGGCCTTGCCGGCCACGACCGGGGCGCCGACCGCGGCGAGCGCGGCCTTCTTGCCGGTGTCGGCCAGGCCGCCCATCTTCTTGGCGGCGGTCTCTCTCATCTCAGTGGGACTCTTCATGATGTCTCCTCGTTGGGGCTCGTGACGAAGCTCCTGTAGATCTGCGTCAGAGCCTGCTTCTGGCGTTCAGTGAGCGTCAGGTCCGATCCGATGGCGTCTTCGACGGTCGGGGCATCCCTTCCCTCCAGCCACCCGGCGCGCTCGTACAGGGACTCCGCCGAAACGGAGAGGCCCCTGGCGATCCGCTTGACGATCTCGGCGGAGGGCTTTCGCAAACCGCGCTCGATCTGGCTCAGGTACGGGTTGGAGATGCCGGCTCGCTCCGCCAGCTTGCGGACGGAGATCGCGCTCCGCTCCCGCTGCTGCCTGATGAACGAACCCAGTTCGGATACCTTCGGCTTCATGTGGTAGCAATAGTATCACAGAGTGCTAGCAATTGCTAGCGGTAGTCCGCCACCCGCCTCCCGCAGGACTCGCCCTGGGCTCCCGAGGAAGGCGAAGGCCTTCCATTTCTCCGCCCGGAGGGGGGAGAACGGGAACCCAGAGGGTTCCTTGGGGGGCGCTCAGGCTGGATCCACTACTGGAAGCCTGGTCCCGTCTTGCGGAAGGCGGAGGGCGGAGGGCCACCTTCCGCGGGGTCGCGTTCGCATCATCGAGAGCGACTCACCGCCTCTGGCTGTAGCTGGAGCCGGAGCGGGAGCCGGTCCGGCCGGAGAATGGCTACTTCTCACTATCGTCCACTGTTCCAAGGAGACTTTGTTGACTGCCACTCGTGGTGACGACTCGACGATCATCGTTATGCGCCGCGATGCCACCGAGGCGCAGATCGAGCATGTCATCGAGCGGCTGCGTGACATCGGGGCCGAGGCGCATGTGTCCCGCGGCGAGTTACGGACTGTGATCGGCGCCGTGGGTGACCGCTCTGCCATCCAGCAGGTCCCGTGGGAGGCGTTTCCGGGCGTAGAGCGAGCCCTCCCCGTTCTCAAGCCGTACAAGTTCGTCAGCCGTGACCATCACCCCGCCGATTCGGTGGTCGACGTCGGTGGGGTGGCGGTGGGTGGCGGGGGAGTGACCGTGATCGCCGGACCCTGCGCGGTCGAGAGCCGCGAGCAGTTGTTCACCGCGGCGCAAGCAGTCGCCAAGGCAGGTGCCCGCATCCTCCGCGGCGATGCTTTCAAGCCCCGGTCGTCCCCCTACGCCTTCCAGGGCCTCGGTGAGAAGGGGCTCGAGTTGCTCGCCGAGGCCCGCGAGGAGTTCGGACTCCCCTTCGTGGCCGAAGTGCTCGACCCGCGCGATATTGAACTGGTGTCTGCCTACGCCGACCTGGTGCGGATCGGCGCCCGCAACATGTCGAACTTCTCCCTCCTCGCCGAGGCGGGCCGCCAGGACAAGCCGGTGCTCCTAAAGCGGGGAATGACGGCGACGGTGGAGGAGTGGCTCAACGCCGCCGAGTACGTCTACAAGGAGGGCAACCACCAGGTGATCCTCTGCGAGCGCGGCATCCGCACCTTCGAGACCCAGACTCGCAACACCCTCGACATCTCCGCGGTCCCCGTCGTCAAAGGGCTCTCGCACCTCCCCCTGCTCGTCGACCCCTCCCACTCCGGCGGTCGCAAGTCTCTGGTGCCGGCATTGACCCTTGCCGCGGTTGCCGCCGGAGCCGACGGAGTGATGATCGACGTCCACCCTTCACCCGAAACAGCCCAGGTCGACGGCCCCCAAGCCATCCTCCCCGAAGAATTCGCCGCCCTGATGGACCAGGTGAGGGCGGTGGCGGGGGCATTGGGGCGAGAGACCTAAGTCGCCAGTCCCCAGTCCCCAGTCTCCCGCAAGAGGGGGCCAGGCTCCTTGTTGCTCCATCGGTCTGAGCGCCCCCCTCCCCCCTTCGGGTGGAGAAACGAAACGGCGTGGTTCCGGGTGCTTGTTTCCTCCCCCGGAGGTGTTGGTTTGCGCGAGGGTGCCGACGGTTCATGGTTGGTTTCCGGTGTTGGGGATGATGATTTGGGCGGGTGGTTGGCCTTTGTGAAGCACCCCGGGTTTGGTAGCGGCTCTGATTCCACGGGAGGATGGAGTCATG
>JBBDMM010000007.1:82424-84520 GCA_040878325.1 Acidimicrobiia bacterium | reverse complement strand
GTGGAGGAGGGCCGACCGGCGTCTGTTCGGCCCGAAGGGCCGAAGTCGGCCCGGGAGACAACAGGGTGCGGGCGGTGGGACTCGAACCCACAACGGGCGGTAAAGCCCACCGGATCCTAAGTCCGGCGCCTGTGCCATTCGGCTACACCCGCGGTGGGTCGCCTGGGATTCGAACCCAGAACCTGCGGATTAAGAGTCCGTTGCTCTGCCGTTGAGCTAGCGACCCGTCGCGGAGGGTAGCAACGCCGGGTCGCGCGGCGGTCTTCCGCGCCGGCGTGGCACAATCCGGTCTCGGGCTGTGGCGCAGCTTGGCAGCGCGCCTGCTTTGGGAGCAGGAGGCCGCCGGTTCGAATCCGGCCAGCCCGACTACTGCCGGCCCCACTACGGAAGTGCTGGGACGAGCTTCCGTATCTCTCCGCTGAAGTGCAACATGTAGATCTCGCCTGCCTCGTCCGTGAAGAAACTCGTTGGCAGCCGGATCCACTCGAGCGAGTCCCACCGCTTTTTCGCCACCGGCTGGCCGTCGACGAAGACGACGCTCTCGACGAAACCATTGCAGAAGTCGGCGTGGAAATAGTGGCCCTGGAGTTCAGGCATCAGCGCACCCCGGTACACCGGGCCGCCGACGATCGCGCACAGGCCCTCGTGGAAGAACGACAGGTTGGGGAAGATCGCGTCGGTCACTGCGCACTCGCCGGGCCGGAAGCATTGCGGCCCCTCCCAGATCGACCAACCGTAGAAGCCGCCAGGGTGGTCGAGGGGGATCCGGTTGATCTCCTCGTATGAGATTTCGCCGACATCGGCCACGTACACGACGCCGCGGTCGAAGGTGAAGCGCCAGGGATTACGGAATCCGTAGGCCCACACCTCAGGGGCTCCCTCGACCCCGTCGGCGAAGGGATTCGACGGCGGGATTCCATAGGGATCTCCTGAATCCACATCGATGCGGGAAAGGGTCCCCTGAAGGGTGTGGGGGTTTTGGCCGTGCCGTTCGGGATCGGCGTTCCCTCCACCGTCGCCAAAGCCCACCCACAGGTAGCCATCGGGTCCGAAGGCGAGCGTGCCTCCCTGGTGGTACTGGCCGCGCTGGTCGACCGACAGGAGCAGCCGTTCCGACGCCGGATCGAGGGTGATGGTCTCGCCCTGGCCCGCAATCGTGAACTCGACCAGGAGCAGGGTTTGCTCGAGATCGGTGTAGGTGAGAAACACCCGGCCGTTGGCGTCGAATTCCGGATGCAGGGCGATTCCCAATAACCCCTGCTCGATGGCTTCGCTGAAGACCTTGCCGCTGATGTCGAGGACTGGATCCTCCCGCAACCGGTCACCCTGCACCAGGCGCACCTTCCCGGCGCGCTCGAGGACGAAGATCCAGTCGCTTCCTGGCCGGAAGATTGCGGCGATCGGCTCCACCAGGCCCTCGACAAGCAGCTCGTACTCGAGGTCGGGCGGTCCGTCGGCTCCCGACGCCTTCTGCCGCAGGATGGCGGCAGTGTCCTCGCCAAGGTAGATCGAGGCCGCCAGCGAGAGGCCGACGACCCCCGCGAGCACGAAGGCGACCCCGACGACCGTGAGCGCGGTGCCGATCGGGTCGCGGCGTGTCGGCGGGCCAGCGTCGCCGGTCTGCGGTTCGGTCATGGAGGCAGGATATCCAGGGGCACCTGCCATCCCGACCAATCGGAAGCCGCTTCAGTCGGCCACTGACGTAGGCCGATGGGAAGGGACCGCCCGGCTGATCAACGGGCAGTGGGAGAACCGGTGATGGGGAGCCGCCCGTCTATCCTGCCCGGCGGGCAGACCAGCGGGTGTAGCTCAATGGTAGAGCCCCAGCCTTCCAAGCTGGTGGTGAGGGTTCGATCCCCTTCACCCGCTCGAGAAGCCCACCTCGGTGGGCTTCGAACCGGTGGCGGCGATCCCGTGCCCCCGTAGCTCAGTGGACAGAGCAGGAGCCTTCTAAGCTCTTGGTCGGGGGTTCGAATCCCTCCGGGGGCGCTGCAGCACCAGGTTCCCGCGTCCGGGCCTCTGGTCCCGCAGTTGATTCGGGGGAGGTTTGGGGCCGTTGGGTCCCGCATGGTGACCGTAGCTCAGCCAGGGTTAGA
>JBBDMM010000007.1:0-82324 GCA_040878325.1 Acidimicrobiia bacterium | reverse complement strand
GGCCTTGGAGGTTTGGGGCCGTTGGGTCCCGCATGGTGACCGTAGCTCAGCCAGGGTTAGAGCCCTGGGGTTGCGGCCTTGGAGGTTTGGGGCCGTTGGGTCCCGCATGGTGACCGTAGCTCAGCCAGGTTAGAGCGCCAGGTTGTGGCCCTGGAGGTCGGGGGTTCAAGTCCCCTCGGTCACCCCGAAGCGAGGCGGCCGAGCGCAGACGCCACGGGGCACCCGCAGGACGGGGTTACCGGTGCCGTATGCTCTCGGCCGTCTCGGCGTTTTGTCTCTGACCCGGGAGGGATGTGAGCGAAGTCAAGGAGGTCGGCCGCTTCGAGCGGATCCTCACCTTCACCATCGACGCGGCCGCCCTCGAGGCCGGCAAGCGGTCGGCGGCCGGCCGTCTCGCCAAAGACGCCAAGATCAAGGGATTCCGTCCCGGCAAGGCACCGCTCAAAGTCGTCGAGTCGATGGTTGGCTCGGCAACCCTCCGCCGGGAGGCCATCGACGATGCGATTCCGAAGGCCCTGGCCGCCGCCATCAGGGACACGGACTTGTTGCCCGTGGTGTTCCCGCGTTTGGAGGAGGTGCGCGACACCGACGGCGGTGTCGAGGTGGATGTGAGGATCACGCTGTGGCCCACCATCGATCGGCTGCCCGCCGTCGAAGGCCGGCGTATCCAGATCGCCCGGCCGGAAGTGACCGATGACGATGTGGACACCCAGATCGAGCGGATGCGTGACCAGTTCGCCGAATTGGAGGATGTCTCCCGCGAAGCGTTCGACGGCGACTTCGTGCTCGCCGATGTCAAGACCCGCCTCGACGGTGAGGACTTCGCCGCCGGCTCGGCGACCGACATGCTGTATGAGATCGGGTCGGGGTCATTGCTCGAGGGTCTCGACGAGGCGCTCCGTGGCAGTGCATCCGGCCGCATTCTCGAGTTCCCCTCGGTGCTCCCGGCGCAGATGGGGGAGCAGGGTGGGCGCGCGGTCGAGGTCCGGGTTCTCGTCAAAGGGGTGAAAGCCAAGCGGCTTCCCGAGCTCACGGATGACTGGGTGTCGGAAGTGTCGGAGTTCGAGACCGTGGCCGAGATGCGCGCCGAACTCACCGAGCAGATTCGCTCCATTCGACTTCGAGGCCTGCGGGCCGACTTCGAGGGACGCCTATTGGCGGAGCTGATCGAGGACACCGAACTCGAGCTCCCGGATTCGCTCGTCGAGGCCGAGATGGACTCCGTCTTTCACCGATTCGCCCACCGGCTGGAGACCCAGGGAATCGAGCTCGATCGTTATCTCGAGTTGACCGGTCAAAGTCGTGATGGCTTTGCAGAAGACCTTCGCTCGCAGGCATCGCTCAACCTCCGCTCGCGGATCCTCCTCGAATCGGTGGCCGAGACTGAAGGAATCGAAGTGACTGCGGCGGAGTTGGACGAGGCGATCGCCGCTCTCGCTGCCGTGGCGAAGGTGTCGGTCGACGACTACCGCGCGGCCCTCGAAGAAGGTGGCCAGGGAGAAGCACTGTCGGGTGATATCCTCCGGCGCAAGGCCGTCGACCGACTCCTCGAGTTGGCCGTCCCGGTCGACGAAGAAGGCAACGAGATCGAGTTGCCGGCTCCGGCAACACCCGGTGACGAAACGGGTGAAACAGGAGACGATGACGAGGGCGAAGGTGAGAAGGCGTCGGTGGACGCAACTGGAATTGTGCCCGAGCCCACGGAGGTCGAGTAATGATCGAAAACAGCTATCTGGTTCCCACGGTCGTCGAGCAGACCAGCCGCGGCGAGCGCGCGTTCGACATCTACAGCCGGTTGCTCAAGGAACGGATCATCTTCCTGGGCACACCGATCGACGACAACGTCGCCAATCTGATCATGGCGCAGTTGCTTCACCTCGAGGGCGACGATCCCGATAAGGACATTGCCCTGTACATCAACTCGCCCGGAGGCGTGATGACCTCGCTCATGGCGATCTACGACACCATGCACTTCATCAAGCCGAACGTCGCCACCTACTGCATGGGCCAGGCTGCGTCCGCGGCCGCAGTGCTGCTCGCCGCAGGAGCGCCTGGCAAGCGATTCGCGCTGCCCCATGCGCGGATCATGCTGCATCAGCCCCACATCGGCGGGCTCGAAGGGCAGGCGACTGACATCGAGATCCACGCCCGCGAGATCCTCCGTGTCAAGGAGGAGATGCACCAGATTCTCGCCTTCCACACCGGCAACGCGGTGGAAAAGGTGAAGGCCGACACGGAGCGAGATTTCTGGATGACCGCAAATGAGGCCCGAACCTATGGCGTCATCGACACCGTGCTCGAAGGCCGGGAGTTGAAGGCCGTCGGCTAGGCCGAAGGGAGATCTCAAGTGACCAAGTTCGGTGAGGGGAGCGGCGGCGACCTCCTCAAGTGCTCGTTCTGCGGCAAGTCGCAAAAGCAGGTCAAGAAGCTGATCGCCGGTCCCGGCGTGTACATCTGCGATGAGTGCATCGACCTGTGCAACGAGATCATCGAAGAGGAACTGGCGACCACCGACGAGACCCCGTTCGCCGAGTTGCCCAAGCCGGTAGACATCCACACCTTCCTCGAGAGCTATGTGGTGGGCCAGGACCGTGCCAAGCGGGTCCTGTCCGTGGCGGTCTACAACCACTACAAGCGAGTCCGGGCCGGCGCCAGGCCCAAGGACGACATCGAGCTGCAGAAGTCGAACATCATGCTGATCGGTCCCACCGGGTCCGGGAAGACGCTGCTCGCACAAACCCTGGCACGCATGCTCAACGTCCCGTTCGCCATCGCCGATGCCACCGCCCTCACCGAGGCCGGTTACGTGGGCGAGGACGTCGAGAACATCCTTTTGAAGCTGATTCAGGCCGCCGACTACGACCTGAAGAAGGCGGAGACGGGGATCATCTACATCGACGAGATCGACAAGATCGCCCGCAAGGCCGAGAACCCCTCGATCACCCGCGATGTGTCGGGGGAAGGCGTGCAGCAGGCGCTGCTGAAAATCCTCGAAGGGACGGTGGCCTCGGTACCGCCTCAGGGCGGGCGGAAGCACCCGCACCAGGAGTTCCTTCAGGTCGATACCACCAACATGCTGTTCATCTGCGGCGGGGCCTTCTCCGGCCTCGAGCACATCATCGAGAACCGGATCGGCAAGCGGACCATCGGGTTCGATGCCCATGTGCATGCCAAGAAGACGCGCGACGGGAACACGCTCGCTCAGGTGCTGCCCGAGGATCTCATGTCGTACGGTCTCATCCCCGAGTTCATCGGGCGGCTCCCGGTGCTTGCCACGGTCGACGACCTCGACAAGGAGCAGATGATCAAGGTGTTGATCGAGCCGAAGAACGCCTTGATCAAGCAGTACGGCAAGTTCTTCGAGATGGACGGGGTCGAGTTGGTGTTCACCGACGACGCCCTGGTCGCCGTCGCCGACCAGGCGTTGCTGCGCGGGACTGGCGCCCGCGGGCTGCGGGCAATACTCGAAGAGGTTCTCCTCAACACGATGTACGAGCTGCCGTCCCGCTCCGACGTGGCCCGGGTCGTCATCGACGGCGAGGTCGTGCGCGAGCGGGTCAACCCCACCCTGATCCCGATGGCCGACATCGGGAAGAGCGTGCCAGAGGAGCGCTCGGCTTAGGAGCCGAGCGCCGCAATTCGCGATTCGCGATTCGCAATACGACAGAGTCGCGCTCCGGCGCTTCTGACCGGTTCCGTCGTATCGCGGATCGCGAATTGCGTATCGCCTATCTGAACAGTGGACCCGGATTGCGAATACCCTATGCTCTCACTTCTCATGACTGGAACCGATGGACCCGGCGTACGACCCGCAGAGGGTCGAAGCGCGTTGGTACTCCCGCTGGGAAGAAGCCGGGGTCTTTCGGCCTGAGCTGAACCGGGATGGCGAGCCGTTCTGCATCGTCATCCCTCCTCCGAACGTCACCGGCTCCCTCCACATGGGGCACGCCCTCGACCAGACCCTGCAGGACGTCATCATCCGCCGCAAACGAATGCAGGGTTACGCCGCGCTGTGGCTGCCCGGCACCGATCACGCCGGCATCGCCACCCAGAACGTCGTCGAGCGCGAGCTCGCTGCCGAGGGTCTGACCCGGGAGGACCTGGGACGCGAGGCGTTCATCGAGCAGGTGTGGCGATGGAAGGCGACCTCGGGGGGGCGGATCACCGAACAGATTCGCCGAATGGGATTCTCCACCGACTGGTCGCGTGAGCGCTTCACGATGGACGAGGGGCTCTCCCACGCGGTGCGCAAGGTGTTTGTCGACCTCTATCACGAAGGGTTGATCTACCGCGGCAATCGAATCATCAATTGGTGCCCGCGGTGTCGCACTGCGCTGAGCGACATCGAGGTGGAGCACGAGACGATCGAGGGGCGCCTGGTCACGATCGAATACCCGTTCACCGAGGGCGATGGCGGCATCCGGGTCGCGACGACCCGGCCCGAGACGATGCTCGGTGACACCGGCGTCGCGGTCCATCCTGCCGACGAGCGGTTCGCCGGCCTCGTGGGTCGCACCGTCACGGTGCCGCTCATCGGCCGGGTGGCCCCGATCGTCGCCGACGACGCCGTCGACCCTGAGTTCGGCACCGGGGCGGTGAAGGTCACCCCGGCGCACGATCCGCTCGACTTCGACATCGCCTCGCGCCAGGGTCTGGAGCCGATCACCGTGATCGATGAGGGCGGGGTGATCACAGAAGCCGGCGGGCCATACGCCGGGCTCGACCGGTATGACGCCCGGCGCAAGGTGGTGGCCGATCTCGAACGGGGCGGATACCTGATCTCGTCCGAGCCGCACACCCACTCGGTGGGCCACTGCTATCGATGCGCCACTCCCATCGAGCCCTACCTCTCGCTCCAATGGTTTGTGAGCGTCGGGCCGCTCGTGGGGCCGGCGATCGAGGCCGTTCGCCGGGGCGAGATTCGGTTCATCCCCGACCGGTGGGAGAAGTCGTATTTCAACTGGATGGAGAACCTGCGCGACTGGACCATCTCGCGGCAGATCTGGTGGGGTCATCGGATTCCGGCCTGGTACTGCGAAGCGTGCGGCGAGGTGATCGTGTCGATGGAGGACCCCACTGGATGCGGATGCGGGTCGACGGCGCTTCGCCAGGACGAAGACGTTCTCGACACCTGGTTCTCGTCCGGGTTGTTCCCATTCTCGACCCTCGGTTGGCCCGAGGACACCGAGGACTTCCGCAGGTTCTATCCCAACTCGGTCCTGGTCACCGGATTCGACATCATCTACTTCTGGGTGGCCCGGATGATCAAGTTGGGGATCCACCTGACCGGAGAGATCCCCTTTCCCGACGTCGTCATCCACGGGTTGGTGCGCGCCGACGACGGCCGGAAGATGTCGAAGTCGCTCGGCAATGCCATCGACCCCCTGGATGTGGTCGAGAGGCACGGTGCGGACGCGCTTCGCCTGGCGTTGGTCCAGGCGGCCGCTCAGGGTCAGGACGTTCCGTTCCAGGAGGAGTGGGTGGATGCCGCCCGCCGGTTCGGCAACAAGTTGTGGAACGCGGTTCGCTTTGCCACCGAGCACCTGGAGGTCGGCAAGGTGCCTGCGGTCGGTGGCTATCCGGAAGATCCGGGGCCTGAGGCCCAGTGGATCCTGGCGCGGCTCGCCCATTCCGTGGGGCGGGTCGATCGGATGCTCGATGAGTATCGATTCGGCGAGGCGTACGCCACCGCCTACAACTTTGCCTGGTCGGAGGCGTTCGACTGGTACATCGAACTGACGAAGGCGCCGCTGCGAGACGACGATGCATCCGAGGCGCGACAGACCCTGGGGGTGGTGCTGCGTGACATCCTCAAGATGTTCCATCCGGTGATGCCATATGTGACCGAGCAGCTGTGGTCACATCTGGTGGGGGAGGGCTTCATCGCCGCCGCCGAATGGCCGGCTCCGCCGGCATTCGAGGCGCCCCTTGCCTTCGAGGTGTTCCAGGAGTTGGTCGCCGCGGTTCGACGCTTCCGCGCGGAGCACGGGTTGGCGCCTCGTCACCCCTTGGATCTGTCCCTCGTCGACCCCGAGGGTGTCGTCGCAGATTGGTGGCCACGGCAGTTTGCGGCGTTGGCATCGGTGACGCCGGTCGTGGTCGAGGAGGCCCCGAGCGGCGAGCACGCGCCGATGACGGCGGGCTCGGTGCACGGATACATCTCGCTGGCGGGCGTGGTCGATACCGAGGCCGAGCGCGCTCGCATCGACAAGGAGATCGCGGAGGCCCGGTCCAATCTGGAGCACGCCGCTCGCAAGATCGGCAACGAAGAGTTCGTCGCCAAGGCACCTCCGGCCCTTGTGGCGAAGGAGCGTGCCCGGGTCGAGGACCTCAAAGGCACGCTCGCCGAACTGGATCGCCGCCGGGCCGGCCTCGGTTAGGAATCGCCACGGATCACGCCGCCGCCATCGCGTATCTCGACGCCCACATCGGGCGCGGCGTGAAGCCGGGCCTCGAGCGCATCTCGGGGCTGCTGGACATGCTGGCGCGCCCCGACGCCGGCTACCCGATCATTCACGTTGCCGGCACCAACGGCAAGACGTCGACTTCCCGGATGATCACCACCCTCGTGGCCGCCCACGGCCTGGATGCCGGGTTGTTCACCTCGCCCCATCTCGACAACGTCGAGCAGCGGTATCAGTTGAACGCGTTCCCGATGACGGCCGACCAATTCGCCGCGGCGATCACCGAGATCGCCCCCATCGTCGACCTGTTCGAGGAGCGAACCGGCGACCTGATCACCTACTTCGAGCTGACCGCCGCCCTGGCCTTTGCATGGTTCGCCGAGTCTGCGGTCGACGTGGCGGTGATCGAGACGGGGCTCGGCGGCCGGCTCGATGCAACCAACGCGGCGACGTCGGCGGTGGCGGTGGTCACCAACATCGGCCTCGAACACACCGAGTACCTGGGGGACACCGTGTCCGAGATCGCGGTTGAGAAGTTGGCCATCCTCGACGAGGGTGCGGTGTTGGTGACGGGGGATCTGGTTCCCGACGGGTTGACGGTGGCCGAGGCCCGGGCGCAGGAGCAGGGGGCACGCTGGCTCCGCTTCGGCGAGGAGTTCGTCGTGCAAGACGCTCGGGCCGTTGACCGCGGCTGGGAGTTCGACCTCGCCGGGGCCTATCGGGAATACGAGGGTCTGCGGCTGATGATGCATGGCCGCCACCAGATCACCAACTTCGCCACCGCCGTGGCTGCCGTGGAAGCCTTTTTCGACCGGCCCCTCGACGAGGCGGCGGTTCAGGAGGCTGCGGCGACGGCGACATCGCCGGGCCGGATGGAAATCCTCCAGCGTGACCCGATCGTGCTCACCGACGGGGCCCACAACCCCGACGGGATGGCCAGCCTCGCCGCCGCGCTGCGGGAGGAGTTCCCCGGCATCCAGTGGAGCGCGGTGATCGGCGCGATGGCGGACAAGGACATCACCACGATGCTCGGCCATCTCCGCGGATTGGTACGCCAGGTGCATGCCGCCGCCGCCGAATCGCCTCGAGCGTTGCCTGCCGACGAGATGGCCGAACTGGCGCACCGGCACCTGGGGGTGCCGGCAACCGCCCACCCCAGTGTCGCCGCGGCCGTCGCCGCCGCCCGGGCCACTGGCACTCCGGTGCTGGTTACGGGCTCGATCTACGTAGTGGGCGAGGCGCGGCGCGCGTTGGGTGTGGCCTAGAAGTCCCCAGTCTCCAGTCTCCAGCAGGACGGGGCCTCCCGTCCCAGGCGGACTTCGGCCGCCTTCCTCGACTGGGGACTGGCGACTGGAGACTGGCCTCACCCGCCTACCCTTTCCCCAATGGAGAACACCTTCGTCATGATCAAGCCTGATGGCGTGCGGCGGGGGCTCGTAGGTGAGGTCATCTCCCGCCTCGAGCGGAAGGGCCTGGTCCTCGTGCGGATGCGGATGGTGACGATCCCCGAGGAGATGGCGAAGCGCCACTACGGGGAGCACGCCGACAAGCCCTTCTTCGGGGAATTGGTCTCGTTCATCACCGGGGGACCGGTGGTCGCCATGGAGTGGTCTGGACCTTCCGCGGTCACCGTTGCCCGGTCGGTCATGGGTGGCACCAACCCGCTGGATGCCGCGCCGGGGACCATCCGGGGCGACTTCGGCACGGTGATCACCGAGAACATCGTCCACGGCTCCGACTCCCCCGCCAGTGCCGAGCGTGAACTGGCCCTCTTCTTCGACTGATCGCCAGGAATCCCAGGGTTTCCCGGCTCGATTTCTTGCTCTACGCTCAAATACTCAGGGGCGGTACACTCCCCGCACTCCACCAAGGGCGGATATGGCGTCGGGTTTGATGTCGCTGGCTAGCCGTGACATGGCAATCGACCTCGGTACCGCGAACACGTTGGTCTATGTTCGCGGCCAGGGGATCGTGCTCAATGAGCCGTCGGTTGTCGCGATAAACACCCGCGACAACCGTGCGCTCGCCGTGGGGCTCGAGGCGAAGCGGATGATCGGCCGCACTCCGTCTCACATTCAGGCGATCCGGCCGTTGCGCGATGGGGTCATCGCCGACTTCGACATCACCGAGAAGATGCTGCGTTACTTCATCAAGAAGGTGCAGCCCCGGCGCTGGGCCCGGCCCCGAATCATCATCTGCGTACCGTCCGGGATCACCGGCGTCGAGCGGCGGGCTGTCGAAGAGGCTGCCTATCACGCCGGCGCCCGTCGGGCGTACACCATCGAAGAGCCGATGGCCGCCGCCATCGGCGTTGGTTTGCCCATCCACGAGCCGACCGGTTCGGTGATCGTCGACATCGGAGGTGGCACTACCGAGGTCGCGGTCATTTCGATGGGCGGCATCGTCGTCTCCCGCAGCGCCCGGGTCGGTGGCGACGAACTCGACGAGTCCATCGTCAACTGGGTGAAGAAGGAGTACAACCTCCTCCTCGGCGACCGCACCGCAGAGCAGCTCAAGATGGCGATCGGCTCGGCCTGGCCGTTTTCGGATGAGCCCAACGCCGAGATTCGCGGGCGAGACCTGGTCACCGGGCTGCCGAAGACCGTGATCATCACCGCCGCCGAAGTGCGGGAGGCGACCGAGGAGCCGGTCGCCGGGGTCGTCGATGCGGTGAAGTTCTGCCTCGACAAGACGCCACCCGAGCTCGCCTCAGACGTCATGGAACGGGGCATCGTCCTCACCGGTGGTGGCGCGCTGCTTCGCGGCCTCGATGTACGCATCGCCAATGAGACCGGCACTCCTGTCATCACCGCCGATCGTCCACTCCACTCGGTCGTGCTCGGCTCCGGACAATGCCTCGAGGACTTCGACATGCTCCAGGAGGTCCTGACGACGACCGGTGGCGGGAACTAGGTAAGGGGCCGCTATGTGGCGGCCAAGCAACCTCGACCGTCCCACCGGGATGTTCATCGGGCTGATCGTCCTCTCGCTGGCGCTCGTCACCATCGACCTGCGCGCCTCGGGCGAAGGAATCGGATCGACGCTCCGTGACGGCACCCAGGCCGCATTCGCACCGGTGCAACGGGTGGTGGCGACGGTGACCCGGCCGTTCGCCGACTTCTTCGAGACCATCTCCGACATGTTCAGCCTCCGCCAGGAGAACCTCGCCCTTCGAGAGCGTGTCTCCGAACTCGAGCGTGAGCTGCAGGAGACCGAGAGCGTTCAGGTGCGGGTGTCGGAACTCGAGGCGCTGCTCGGCATCAAGCCTCCCCAGGGTCTCGATTCCGTGGCCGCCCAGGTGTTGGCCGTTGGGGTGTCCGAGTTCGACCACACCCGAGTGATCGACCGGGGCAGCAACGATGGCGTCGGTCTCGACATGCCGGTGGTCGATGAGGCCGGGCTGATCGGCCGGGTGGTGGCCGTCACCGGTTCGGTGGCCCGAATTCGTTTGATCACCGATCCCACCATGCGCATCTGGGTGCGGGTCGAGCGCACCGGCGAGACCGGGGTGCTCACCGGGCGGGGGGGTGGGCCGATGTCGCTGGAACTGCTCAGCACCGACGCCTCGGTGGTCGAGGGCGACCTGCTGGTCAGCGCCGACGGGCGCTTCCCGGCCGGAATCCCGGTAGCCAGGGTGACGGAGGCCGCCCGTTCCGAGGTCGGATTCTCCCTCAGGACCACCGCCGAGCCGGTGGCGGGGGTGACCCGGATCGACTTCGTCAAGGTGCTGATCTTCACCCGGGATGAGGCCGGCGTCGACGGTTTCGAGGATGCCGACCGCTTGCCGACCCAGGTGCCGGCTGATCCAGGGGACCCGGCTGAGGGGGGTCCCGACGACCCGGTGCAGACCACCACCACCACGTCGGCGCAAACCACGACGACCACGACGGCACCGTGAAGGCGCGTCGCCTGATCCTGGCGGTGATCATCGTGGTGGCCGCGGTGGCCCTGCAGACGACCTTCTTTGCCAGCATCCGGCTGTTCAATGCCGCTCCCGCCCTGGTGGTGTTGGTCGTGATCGCCTATGCCAGGCATCTCCCGGCCGAATACGCCCTCGGCCTGGCCTTTTTCGCCGGCTTCCTCGAAGATCTCCTCGCCGAGTCCGCCCTCGGGTTGTGGGCCCTGGTGATGACCACGGCCGCCTACTTCGTTCTGCGGTTCCGCGATCGGCTCGAGGACGACTTCAGCCTGCTCGGCCCCTTCGTGTTCGGGGTCACCGCCGGTGCCCTCGCACTGTTTTCGGTCGTCGGTACGATCTTCGGGGAAAAGACTCTCGCCGACGCGGGCATCGTGAGGAAGATCTTGCTCCCTTCGCTCTACAACCTTCTGCTGGCGGCCCTGATCCTCCCGTTCATCACATGGACGCTGGGGGTCGCCCGCCGTAGAAGTGCCGCGTTCAAGATATGAGGCCCGCCTGGCGGATCGCCACGGTTGGGGTCGCGCTGAGCGCCTTGTTGGGGATCCTCGTCCTCAGGATGTGGTTCCTCCAGGTGACGGATGTCGAGGCTTCGCTCGATGTCGCCGCCAGTCAGCGGATCAGCATCGTCTCGATCGAGCCCCCACGTGGCGACATCTTCGACCGCGACGGCACCGAGATCATGGCCGGGACCGTCGCCACGCTGCGGATCGTTGTCGACCGGAAGCTGATACCGCTGGAGCGCGAAGAGGGGCTGATTCAGAATCTCTCCGCCCTTCTCGGTATTCCGGCTGCCGAGATCCGGCAGGAGTTCGTAGACCGCGGCTCCGGTGCCCGCTTCCCGGTCAGCGACGGCATCGGGCAATCGACCGCCGTCTTCGTGCTCGAGAACATCGAGCGGTTCCCGGGCGTGGCGATCGAACCGGTTCCATTCAGGGTGTACCCGCTCGGAGAGACCGCGGCCCACATCATCGGCTACATCGGCGCGCCCGGACCCGACGATCTCGGGCGGGTGGGGATCGAACCCAACGACCGCGTCGGCCGGTTCGGCGTCGAGCGTTCCTACGACAGCCTGCTCCGGGGCACCCCCGGTCAGATCACATACAGCGTGAATGCTCGGGGAGAGATCCTTGGCGTCCTCGAAGAGACCGCCCCCCGCCCCGGCGGCAGCGTGGTCACGACCATCGACCTGGATGTGCAACGGTTCGTCGAGGACACCCTCCTCAAGGCGATGGCCCTGGCGGCGGCATCGGGTGAGGATGTGAAGCGAGCTGCCGCAGTCATCATCGACCCCCGCGACGGGTCGATCATCGCGATGGCCTCGGTCCCGGCATTCAACCCGATCATCTTCTCGGACGGCCAGCTGACCGAGTCGGAGTGGCTCGACCTTCGGCAGGAAGAAGTCTTCAACAACTACGCGATGCAGGGCAACTACCCGCCGGGGTCGTCGTTCAAGGCGATCGTGTATGCCCTGGCGCTGGAGAAGCTGATCTCGCCGATCGTCGAGGAGGAGTACCGCGACGTCGTCGACCAGACCGAAGACCCCTTCGCCTTCTTCAGCGACGGTGAGCTGCTCTTCACCAACACGCCTCCTCTGAACGACTGGAAGGACGGCGGTCACGGTTTCGTGGGGTTGTCTTCATCGCTGATCGAATCAGTGAACACCTACTACTGGTCCATCGCCCTCGCCATCTGGCAGGGGCGAGATATCGCGTGGTCCGAGAACCTGTTGCAGGACTGGGCCCGGGATCTCGGCTTCGGTGCGCGGACCGAGATCGACCTTCCGTTCGAAGGCACGGGCCGGGTGCCTGATCGTGAGTGGTTTCAGGACCTCCAGGCGGCAGGTTCCGAGTTGGTTCGGTCAGAAGGTGGATGGTCGGGCGGCGACCTGATGAACATCGCCACCGGCCAAGGGGCCCTGGTGGTCACGCCCCTGCAGATGGCGGTCGCCTATGCGGCGCTGCTCAACGGCGGCACGGTCTGGGAGCCGCGGGTGGTTTCGACGGTCGTCGACTCCGACAACGAAGTGCTGTTCACCAACCCCCCGAGCGTTGCCCGCAAGATCACGATCGGCGCTGACACCGTCGCCGCCCTCAAGCGGGACCTCAACGGAGTGGTCACCGCCCAGAACGGCACCGCCCGCCGGGCCTTCGAGGGCTTCTGTAGCGGCGATGTTCCCGACAGCGAGTGCGCTCCCCTTCGAGAGGTCGGGGGCAAGACCGGTACCGCCGAGATCGTCCAGGCCACCGAAGACGGCGTCACCGCGGTCGACACGGCCTGGTTCGTCGGCGGTGCCCCTCTGAGCGATCCGCAGTTCATCGTCGCGGTCGTCATCGAACAAGGTGGATCCGGCGGTCAGGTGGCGGCGCCGGCGGCCCGCCGCATCCTTCAATATCTGATGGGCGAGCAGCCTGATCCGCTCCGGGCCGGGGACGATACCGAGCGATGAGCAGCGTTTCCGCCATCGATCTCAGGCCGCGGCCCAGGCGCTCCCGGCCCGACTTCGTTCTGATCGGGATCACCGCCGTGCTCAGCGCGTTGGGGCTGCTGATGATCTTGAGCACTTCGGGTCCGCGTCTCGAGGCGGCAGGCCTGGGCCGGAACTCCCAAATGCTCAGACAAATGATCTACGTCGGTCTGGGTGCGGGGGTCCTCATCGTCACCTCCCTGGTCTCGGACCGGGTGTGGAAGCTCGCCGCGCCGTATCTATACGCGGGGATGGTCGTCCTGCTACTGGCGGTGCTCAGCCCGATCGGCGCGCTGCGGCAGGGGGCCCAGCGGTGGATCTCGCTGGGGCTGTTCGACCTCCAACCGTCTGAAGTGGCGAAGGTGGGGGTGATCCTGGCACTCGCCCTGATGCTGGCTCCGGTCGAGGAGGGCCGGATGAAGTGGCTTCGACTCCTCAAGGTGGGGGCCCTCGTGGGCTTCCCGGCCATCTTCATCTTTCTCCAGCCAGACCTCGGCACGATGCTCGTCTTTGCGTTCGTCACGTTCGTGATGCTGTTCGTCGCAGGCACCACGGTTCGGCAGCTGGTCATGCTGATCGTCCTGGCGATCGTCGCGCTCGGGCTCGCGGTGGAACTCGACCTCCTGCGCGGCTACCAGTTGGAGCGGTTGGAAGGGTTCCTCAACCCCAACGAGCAGACACTGCTGGTCAACTACAACCAGAACCAGAGCCAGATCGCCATCGGCAGCGGCGGCATGTTCGGCCAGGGTCTCTTCGAGGGGTCTCAGACCAACCTGGCATTCGTCCCGTCCCAGACCACAGACTTCATATTCACCGCGGTTGCCGAGCAGCTCGGGTTCGTCGGCGGCACCCTGGTGATCGGCCTCTATGCCGCCCTCATTTGGCGAATGCTGATCGTCGCCGCGGGTGCCCGCGATCGATTCGGACAACTGGCGGCGACGGGGATCGCCGCGATGTTCGGGTTTCACGTCTTCGTGAACATCGGAATGGCGGTCGGGTTGCTCCCGGTGACCGGCCTTCCCCTGCCATTTCTGTCGTTCGGGGGATCCTTCTACATCGCCATGGCGGTGAGCGTGGGGATCGTGAACTCGATCTGGATGACCCGCAGCCCCGTTCCGCGGAACTGACGCTCCCTAGCCCTGAACCGATCCGATCTCGAGGCGCTCTTGCTGCCCTTCGGACGGGTCGTAGCAGTAGCGACACCGTGCCTCGTACGCACCCTCGGCCCCTAGCACCACGAGCTCATCAGAGGCGATCACCCGCTGGGTGAACATACCGGCCCCGCCGCACCGGTGGCACACAGCGAGGCTCTTGGTGACGTACTCGGCCCGGGTCATCAGCGTGGGGATAGGTTCGAACGGTCTCCCCAGGTAGTCGAGATCGAGGCCGGCGACGATGACCTTCTTCCCCGATTCGGCGAGCATCGCCACGACTTCCACCAGCCCATCGTCGAAGAACTGTGCTTCGTCGATGCCCACGACGACGGTGCGATCGAGAACCCGGCTCAGCAGCTCGGCGCTGTCGGCCACCGGCTCTGCGGCGGTGGACAGCGATGAATGGGAGACCACTTGGTCGGCGGCGTAGCGGTCGTCGATCACGGGCTTGAAGGTCTGGGTGGCCAGGCGGGCGATCTTGTACCGGGTGATGCGGCGAATGAGCTCTTCGCTCTTGCCGGAGAACATCGGGCCGCAGATGACTTCTACCCAGCCGCGATCGTCTCTCCGGTCCATCCCCCCAACCTAACAGGGAGAGAGCCCGTCACTCGGGGAGCCAAAGCATCAAGGGCGGCAATGCCGGGACCCAGGGGGGCCACTGCTATTGTGAGCCGCCGTGGGCGCGGCCCGGTGGTCAAACCGCCCGCCCGCTCCGTCGAGACCGGAGTTTTTCGAATGTTCATGTCCGTCTCCGTCGATCGCGCCGACCGACCTTCTTCGTCGGCCGTCCCGCGGACGGACATCGGCGCGCCGGACCGGCGTGCCTTTCCAACCACAGGCCCGCAGGCGCGGGCGTCGAAGGGGCTTTCCTATGGGTTTGTTCAAGAAGAAGCGTGTCGAGATCATCCGCCGCGGCGTGGGGGACACCGCCGTCGAGGAGAAGACCACAAGGCGTTTCGGCGGTAGCACCGTCGAAATCACGCGTGTCCGCGAGGTCACGCCGCCGGCACCCGCGAAGCGGGGCCGTCAGCCCCGGGAGCCCCGGCGCACGGGACGGACACGGCGCGAGTCTCGCCCCGAGCCGGAGATCATCACTCCGCCGCCGAGCACCGAGCGCAAGCAGATGCTGGTGCGACGGACCCCCCATCAGACCCAGATCGTCGTGCTGGAGGGCGCACTGCTGGTCGAGCACTACGTCGCCCGATCCGATCGCCCCTCGCTGACCGACAACATCTATGTCGGCAAGGTTCGCAACGTGCTTCCCGGCATGGAGGCGGCGTTCATCGACTTCGGCGAACCGAAGAACGGGGTGCTCTACGCCGGGGACCTCAAGGCGGCGAAGGATGGCCGTCGCCCCCGGATCGAGAAGGCGCTGAAGGTGGGCGACGAGGTACTCGTGCAGGTGGTCAAGGACGCCATGGGCCACAAGGGGGCACGTCTCACCAACGAGGTGAGCCTCTCTGGCCGGTTCGTCGTGCTCGACCCCAACGTCACCTCGCCGTCGGTAAGCCGCCGCCTCGGCGACGCCGAGCGCGACCGACTCAAGGAGATCCACCGGCAGCTCACCGCCGAGATGGACCTCGGCGATTTCGGGATGATCATGCGTACCGCCTCCGAGGGCGCCACCAAGGCGGAGATTTCCGCCGACATCGAACGCCTGCTCGGCATCTGGGCCGACATCGATCAATCAGTGCCGCAGGGAGCAGCGCCCCGACTGGTCTACGAGGAGCCCCCGATGGTGATCCGCGTCATCCGCGAGCACTTCACCTCGGAGTTTCGGCGCCTCCTCATCGACGACCCCGCAGTCCACGACGAGGTGATCGGGTATCTCAAGGAGACCGACCCGGACCTTCTCACCAAGGTGTCGCTGTATGAGGAAGAGATGTCGATCTTCGAACGATTCCATGTCGAGGACCAACTCCGCAAGGCGCTCGAACGGAAGGTCTGGCTGCCATCCGGCGGCCATATCGTCATCGATCGGACCGAGGCGCTCACGGTGATCGACGTCAACACCGGTCGATTCGTGGGGCACTCCAATCTCGAAGAAACCGTGCTGCAGAACAACCTCGAGGCGGCCGAGGAGATCGCTCACCAACTCCGGCTGCGCGACATCGGCGGGATCATCGTGATCGACTTCATCGACATGGAGATCTCGAAGAATCGAGAAGCCGTGCTGCGACGGCTGCGGGAGGCGCTCGCTCGAGACAAGACCCGCACCCAGGTGTTCGAGGTCTCCAACCTAGGGCTCGTCGAGATGACCCGAAAAAACGAGTCGGAAGGCCTCCTCGAGTCGTTTTCTCACCTGTGCCCGACCTGCGCCGGCCGCGGGGTGGTCCTCTTTGCGGAAGCGGCCACCGTCGGCGCCGCCATGCCGGCGGACGGCGAATAGCGGGAAGTCGACAGCCCACAGCCCACGGCCCATAGCAAGAGGCATATCTGGCTGGTGGCTGGTGGCTGGTGGCTATCGGCTAGGATTTACACCTCCCGGCCTTAGGACCTCTGACTATGTACGCCATCATCCGCTCCGGCGGCAAGCAGACGAAAGTGCGCGAAGGCGACGTCATCGACGTCGAGCGCGTGCGCGCTGACGGCGAGCTCAGCTTCACCCCTCTGCTCGTCGTCGACGACAAGGGCAAGGTCTATTCGAGCCGTGACGAGCTCAAGTCGGCAAAGGTGACCGCCAAGGTCGTCGGGGAGTCGGCGGGCGACAAGATCGAGATCTTCAAGTACAAGGCAAAGACCGGTTACCGCAAGCGCGGCGGGCACCGCCAGAAGTACACGACCCTCGAAGTCCTGAAGATCGAACTACCCAAGAAGCAGGCAGCCAAGGAACCCGCGACCACCGAGGACGCCTCGAAGGAGAACGCCCCCAAGGATTCGCCGCCGGCGGCCAAACCCGCGGCGGCCAAACCCGCCGCAGCCAAACCCGCGGCAGCAAAACCCGCAGCGGCCAAGAAGCCTGCGGCCAAGAAGCCTGCGGCCAAGACTGCCGCGGCGGCCAAGAAGCCGGCGGCGAGCAAGAAGCCCGCTGCGGCCAAGCCCAAGCCCAAGAAGGAGTCCTGAGATGTCGAAGACCAAGGGCGGCGGTTCGACCAAGAACGGCCGTGACTCACACGCCAAGCGCCTCGGTTCGAAGGTTTTCGACGGCCAGGAAGTGACGGCCGGGTCGATCATCGTCAGGCAGCGCGGCACAAAGATCCACCCCGGTCGCAACGTCGGCCGCGGCAACGACGACACGCTCTTCGCCACTGCCGACGGGGTCGTCAGCTATGGCTCGCGGCGAGGACGCCGCGAAGTCAGCGTCCTCGCCGGCGAATAGTCCGCGGCTCGGCTGAGCCGTGTTCGTCGACGAGGTCACCGTTCACCTTCGCGCCGGTGATGGCGGCGCGGGGATCGTCGCATTCGAGCGCGTCCGCGGTCGCCCGCGAGGCAAGCCTTTGGGCGGATCGGGCGGGGCCGGGGGCGATGTCATCGCGGAGGCCAACTCCGAGGTCTCGACGCTGCTCGACTTTCAGCGGCGTCCCCACCGGCGCGCCGAGTCTGGAACCCACGGCAAGGGCGACTTTCAGCAGGGGCGGCAGGGGTCGGACCTGGTCCTTGCGGTCCCACCAGGGACGGTGATTCGCGACGACGCCGGCACGATGATCGCCGATCTTGCCCGCCCGGGACAGCGGGTGGTTCTGGTGCGGGGGGGCCGCGGCGGCAAGGGAAACGTCGCTCTCGCCGGTCCCAAGGCGCTGGCGCCGGCGTTCGCCGAACAGGGTGAGTACGGACCCGAGGCCGACTTCACTTTCGAATTGAAGCTCATCGCCGATGCCGCTCTGATCGGATTCCCCAATGCCGGCAAGAGCACCCTGATCGCCCGGGTCTCGGCCGCCCGCCCCAAGATCGCCGACTATCCGTTCACCACACTGGAGCCGAATCTGGGCGTGGTAGAGATTGATGATCGTCGTTTCGTGCTTGCAGACATTCCGGGTCTCATCGAGGGAGCGGCCGAGGGTCGAGGGCTGGGCCATCGGTTCCTGCGCCACGCCGAACGGGCCCGGGCGTTGGTCGTGCTGCTCGACCCTTCGACCCTCCAGGAGGTCGATTGCGTGCGTCAGTTGGGCATCCTCCGCCAGGAACTGATGAACCATGACCCCCGCCTGGCGGCGCGGGAGGAGATCGTCGCGGTGTCAAAGGCGGACCTTCCCGAAGCCGCAGTGGCGATCGCGGCGCTTGCTGCAATCGGTGTCGCGGCGCGGGCGATCTCCGCGGTCACCGGTGAGGGAATCAACGGGCTCTTGCATGCCATCGGCGATGCGGTGGAGCGGGTGGAGCGGGAGGTGCCCGACGCCGAGGGGTACGTGCTGCATCGACCGAGCCCGCGGGGCTTCGAGATCCACCACGACGGCAGCCGGTGGGTCGTCGAGGGGCAGGTGGCCGAGCGGGCGGTGGCGCTGGACGACCTGACCAAGCCGGAGGCGGCCGGATTCGCCGCCAGGAGGCTCTCCCGAGCGGGTGTCGACGAAGCTCTCCGCAAGGCGGGCGCACTGCCCGGCGACGAGGTTCGAATCGGCGACGTCGTCTTCGAGTTCAGTGACCCCGATATCGATGACGAGAAGTCGTCGTGAGGCCGAGCACCAAACCCTCAGGCATCCTCGGCGCCCGGGTCTTCATACACTCCCCTCTGTGCCAGACCGTCACGATCCGATGATGTTCTCAGATGCCTCGGCGGTACGTTCTGCCCTCGCCGCCCAGGGCTATCTGGCCGACGACCGCATCGCCCAGGTGGTCTTCCTGGCCGATCGGCTCGACAAGCCGGTGCTGGTCGAGGGGCCTGCCGGGGTCGGCAAGACGGAGCTGGCGAAGGCCGTCGCCGGCGCCACCGGCAAGCGGCTCATCCGGCTGCAGTGCTACGAGGGTCTCGACGAGTCGAAGGCTCTGTACGAATGGAACTACCGCAAGCAGCTGCTGAGACTGCAGGCCGACCAGGGCCGCGAGTGGTTAGAGATCGAGGCCGACATATTCGGGGAGGACTTTCTACTCACCCGGCCGCTGCTCGAGGCAATCCGCTCGCCGGAACCGGTGGTGCTGTTGATCGACGAGGTCGACCGGGTCGAGGTCGAGACCGAAGCCCTGATGCTCGAGGTCCTCAGTGACTTTCAGGTCTCGATCCCCGAGTTGGGGACGATCGGGGCGTCGAGCCTCCCGGCGGTGTACCTCACCTCCAACAACACTCGCGAACTGTCGGAGGCGCTGAAACGGCGCTGCCTCTTCCTTCACATCGGATATCCGACGATCGAACGCGAGCGCGAGATCCTCTTGACCCGGGTACCCGGGCTCGCCGCTGCCCTGGCCGATCGGGTGGCGAGGTTCGTCGCCGGGGTCAGGGCCCAGAACCTGCGCAAGCCGCCGTCGGTCAGTGAATCGGTCGACTGGGCGCGCACCCTGATTGCCCTCGGTGTCGCCGATATCGACGAGGCCGTCATCGGCGACACCCTCAATGTGTTGCTCAAGCACCAAACCGACATCGAGCGGGTGGCCGCCGGCCTCACCGAGGGCACTGCGGCAGGCTGATGGCTGCCTTTCTGACCGCCTTCATCGGCGAACTACGCGAGGCCGGTGTCCCGGTCTCGATGGTGGAAGCCGTCGATGCAGCCCGAGCACTCGAGCACGTCGACATCGAATCCCGACTGTCGCTGAAGGCGGCCCTCGGCGCCACCCTCGTGAAGAGCGCCCGCCATATCGACGCGTTCGACGCGGCATTCGAGGCATTTTTCGCCCTGATGCCTCCCGGAGGCGAGGATGCCGATCGCCGGGCGCTTGACGACCAGGTTGCCGTTTCCGGGTCGGGGGGAGCGGGCGCCGGAGCCAGCGAGGTCGAGGACCTGGTGGCGGCACTGTTCAGCTCGCTGCGCGACGGCGACCTCGGCCTGATGCAGTCTGTGGTGCGGTCAGCGGTGACCCGGCTTGCCGGGATGGAACCGGGCCGGCCGGTCGGCGGGGCGTATTACCTGTATCGCGTCCTCCGACGGCTCGAGCTGGATGAGGTGGGGGCGCGGCTGCGTGACGAGCTCGAGACCCCGGGGGCGTCCCCGATCGAGTCGCGCTTGACCGCGGAGGAGGTAGAACGCAGGCTCGAGGAGTTCCGGGAGGCGCTTCGGGCCGAGATCAGGCGGCGGCTGGTGGCGGATCGCGGCCGGCAGGCCGTTGCCCGCACGCTGCGGCGACCCCTGGTGGAAGACCTCGATCTGACCACGGCGTCTCGCGACGACCTCGCCCGGGTCGAGGCGGCGGTACACCCCCTCACCCGGAAGCTGGCGAGCCGCCTCGCCCGGCGCAGGCGGCGAGGGCGGGACGGGCGATTGGACGTGCGGAGAACCGTCAGGTCGTCGCTGCAGACCGGGGGAGTGCCCATCGACCCTCGATTCCGCACACCTCGACCGACGAAACCCGAGATCGTGCTCCTCACCGACATCAGCGGGTCGGTAGCCACGTTTGCCCGATTCACCATGCAATTCGTCTACGCCATCGCCGCGCAGCTGAATCGGGTCAGGACCTTTGCCTTCATCGACACGATCGACGAGGTCACCCGATTCTTCGGACCCGGAGTCGACTTCACCGAGGCATTGCGGAGGGTGGGCACCGAGGCGGAAGTCGTGTGGCTCGACGGGCACAGCGACTACGGCAATGCGTTCGGCACCTTTGTGCTCGATCACTTCGAGGCGATCACCCCAAGGAGCATCGTCATCGTGACGGGCGACGCTCGCACCAACTACCACGATCCCAACCCGGCGGCCCTCGCCCGGATCGCTTCGGTGGCGCGGTCGGTCTACTGGCTGAACCCCGAGCGGCGCCGGTACTGGGACACCGGCGATTCGGTGATGGGCGCCTATGCCGCGGTCTGTGATGAGGTCCACGAGGTGAGGAGCCTTCGCCAACTCGAGAGATTCGTCGAGAAGGTGGCGATCCCCGTCAGTCGGCCGGTGAGGCGTCTCGTCTGACTAGTCCGTCGTCGCCCAGGCGAATGGCCCCCCGCAGATCGGGGTATCGGCCCGCCCGGCTCAAGGCGCTGGAGCGGGGGGTCGATACATTCACTAGATCAGAGAAAGGTCGCAGCAGTGGCTCAGCGTGTATTGGTGGTCGAGGACTCAGCCGTCATCCAGCGGTTGATCTCGGTATGCCTCCGCCCCGCGGGCGTAGAGGTCGAGACGCGGTCAGACGGCCCCACCGGCCTCGAGGCGGCCCTGACTACTCGGCCCGACCTACTGATCCTCGACGTGGGCCTCCCGCGAATGGATGGGTGGGAAGTGCTCGAGAGAATCCGCTCGGATGTTCGGACCCGGGGCATGAAGGTGCTGGTGCTGACCGCCCACGCCCAGGAGGAGACGCGAGAGCGAGCCGACCGCGGTGGCGCCGACGCCTTTCTCACCAAACCGTTCCGCCCGGACGACCTGCGTAGCGTCGCCCTCGGGCTGCTCGCGGGCCCCGCTGCCCAAGCGATCGCGTAATCAGTCTCCAGTCTCCGGGCGGCCGGGCGGCCTTTGGCCGCCTTGGGCCGGCCTCCGGCCGGCCAAGTCGCACGTCGGTTGTGGGTCTTCTAACCGACTCTCCGCGTTGATACCTTGCCGCTGCCTTGTTGATCGCGGCGCTCTTCGTTTCATGCCTAATTGGGCTACCGGCCGACGGTCCGGTCGTCCGGGGATTCGCGCCTGAGGGGCTCTACGGCGGCCACTGGGGGATAGACATCGCGGTGCCTGCGGGGACCTCGGTGGGGGCCGCCGATGCGGGTGTGGTCACCTTCTCGGGGCAAGTCGCCGGGCGCGCCAGCGTCACCATCAGCCACGGCGGGTCGGTGCGCACCTCCTACTCTTATCTGAGCAGCCGTTCCGTGGCGCAGGGTCAGCATGTCCGTGCGGGCGAGATCATCGGACTGTCGGGCGTCGATCACGGGTTGGAGGCGATCCATTTCTCCCTCCGGCTCGGAGATCGCTACCTCGATCCGATGCGGGCTGGTTGCGGTTCGCTCAGTCCTGGGCCTGGCGTGCGGCTGGTGGCAGCGGCCTGAGCGACCATTGGCGAACTACCTCCTATCCTGTCGCCGGTGCGCCGCGGCATTCTCGGGGGAACATTCGATCCACCGCATTGGGCCCATCTGGTAGCCGGGGAAGCCGCCTACCGCGACCTGGGTCTGGATGTCGTCACCTTCTTCCCTGCAGGGTCCCCGTGGCAGAAGGCCCGCAACCGGGTGAGCGCAGCCGAGCACCGGTGGGCGATGACTCAATTGGCGATCGACGAAGTCGACTATTTCGATGCGGACGACCGCGAAGTGCGGCGCGATGGGTGGACGTACACCATCGACACCCTCGACGAGCTCGGTGCCGACGAGGTCGTCCTGATCCTCGGCGCGGATGCCGCTGCCGGGCTCGATTCGTGGCACCGCTTCGACGAAGTCATCGAGCGGGCCATTGTCGCCGTGATGCCGCGGGCAGGCGTCGACCCGGCCAAGGTCGAAGCGACCGGAGCGCGGATCGTCTGGCTCGATGTGCCGGAGTTCCCGATGAGCGGGACGATGCTGCGCGAACGGCGAGCAAGTGGACGGAGTATTCGCTTCCTCGTCCGCGAGTCGGTACACGCGTACATCGTCGAGCATGACCTCTATGCCTGGGCGTAAGCGCCGCCGGCTCGTCATTGTCCTCGCAGTCGGCCTCGCCATGGTCGCCGCAGCGGCCGGTTACTTTTACCGCGACTGGGTGGCTGTTCGCGCATCAGAGGCGCAGAGCGTGGTGGCAGGGTGGAGCACCAGCCTGAGAGACCTAGCCGCCGCAATTCCCGAAGCCGAGATCGACTCGCGGGTGGTGGGGGAATCGCGCTCGATGTTGGTGACCCTCGGGTCCGCCGAAGGAGGCTCGGCATTTGCCCTGGTCGCGGTGTCACCGTCCGGGACCCCGACCGTGATCGTGCTGCCGCAGACTCTGCTGCTCGCGGTCCCCGGCTTCGGAGAGTTCCGTCTGGTCGACGCCCTCGATTTCGAGGGTCCCGATCTGGCAGCGCTCGCGGTGACCAACCAGTTCGGAGTGAGGATCGACCAGGTGGTCGCGCTCGAGCGCGGTGCGGTGGCTGCGGCCATGCCGGGCCCGGTGACGGTGGACCTGACTGCACCGTTGTTCGCCCGGGGCGATGCCGGCATCGAGCGACTGGTCCCGGCCGGCCCGTCGGTGGTCACCCCGGAGATGCTCGAGACCCTGCTGGTGGAACACGGGGAGGGCGATGTCTTCGAGTTCATTCAACGCCAGGGGGCGGCATGGCGGACGATTCTGGAGCAGGTGGCGGCCGACCCCCGGGTGGCCGATCGGCTGCTGGCGGAGGGTGGAGGCACCTCGGCTGCGGACATCCTGGTGACGGTTGCAGGTCACGACGCCGGCGTCGTTGGCACCATTCCTGTCGAACGAGCCGAGTCGGTGGCTGGATCCGGCCTGGCCCCCGTCTCCGGTCGAGCGGACGCCTTCGTCGCGGAGCGGATCGGCCACCTGCTGTTGCGGCCGGAAGGTCGGCCCCGGATCGAGATACTGAATGGGAACGGTCGAATCGGCACCACCCGGGTGGTAGCCGACGTGCTCATCCGACACGGATTCCGGTTGGTGCGTACCGACAACGCGGACACGTTCGAATATGCCGTGACCCTCGTCATCGCGCAGGGCGGCGAGCACCAGGCGACGGCGCGCGAGATCGTAGAGCTGCTCGGGCGCGGCAGCCTCTTTCTCGAGGTGCGCGCTCCTTCAGGTGTCGTCGACGTATCTATCATCGTGGGCGACGACATCCCGTCCGGGGAGGGTTGAACCCATAGCTCTGCACACAGACACGTCCGAAGCCGCCGAGGCAGCCGCGTCTGCGGTCGACGACAAGAAGGGCCTCGACGTAGCCCTGCTCGACGTCTCGTCGGTGATCGTCCTCACCGATGTCTTTGTGATCGCAACGGGTACCTCTCGTCGCCACGTTCTGTCTCTGGCTGAGGAAGTCGAGGTGCGTCTCTCTGCGCTCGACCGTAAGCCCCTGCGGAGGGAGGGCCTAGAGGACGCCGGTTGGGTGCTCCTCGACTTCGGCGACATCGTGGTCCATCTCTTCGACGCCGAGACCCGGCGGTACTACGACCTCGAGCGCCTTTGGCGAGACGCCCCCCGGCTCGCGTTCCAGGCTGCTCCGGGCTGATCGGAGCAGCCATGGACATGTGGGAGGCAGTCCGGTCCCGCCGCAACGTGCGTGAGTTCACCGAGGTGCCGATCGCTGCAGGCGACCTCGACAAGGTGCTCGAGGCCGCCCGGCGCACCCCGTCGTCGCGCAATGGGCAGCCCTGGGACTTCGTCGTCGTGACCGATCGTGGCGTCCTCGAACCTCTCGCAGCCGTGTGGCAAGGTGCCCGCCACGTCGCCGGTGCCGCCGCGGCGGTGGCCATCATCGCCCGACGGAGGAGACCAGGAACTGGCTCTACTACGACCTGGGGCAGGCAACGATGAGCATCGCGCGCGCTGCCACCGGCCTCGGTATCGGCTCCGCCCACGCCGCGGTGGCCGACCAGGCGTTGGCGCGCCAGTTGCTCGGGTTCCCCGAAGACAGATTCTGCGCCGCGATCATCTCGCTGGGATATCCCGCGGGCTGGCCGCTGGCCCCGATCCGATCACCCAACCGGAGGCCACTCGACGAAGTCGTCCACCGCGAGCACTGGTAGGGCGGGCCGACCGGCGTCTGTTCGGCGGCAAAGCCGCCGAAGTCGGCCCGGGCATGAACCGGGTGGAGCTGAGGGGATTTGAACCCCTGACCCCTTGCATGCCATGCAAGTGCTCTGCCAACTGAGCTACAGCCCCGGAATGGGCGGATTGTATCAGTGGCTGCCCGCTCCCCGGCTGGCCGCCGTCTCACGCGTGCTGTCTATTCTCCGGCATCCTCTCGGATGGCAGGACTTGACGGCTTACGACCACCTCGAGATCGAACGGAAGTGGCAGGAGTACTGGGACCGCCACGGGACGTTTCGCGCGGGTGACCCCGACGATCCGAACTTCGACGCCTCGAAGCCGAAGATGTATGTGCTCGACATGTTCCCGTACCCGTCGGGGGAGGGGCTCCACGTCGGCCAGCCGATCGGATACATCGGCACCGACATCTACTCGCGGTATCAACGCATGCGGGGCCACAACGTCCTTCACCCGATGGGGTTCGACGCGTTCGGGCTCCCCGCCGAGCAGTACGCCGTCGAGACGGGCATCCACCCGCGGATCACCACCGAGCGGAATGTCGCCAACTACGAGCGGCAGCTGAGATCGATCGGTCTGTCGTATGACTGGGACCGGATGCTGTCGACCACGGATGTGGGCTACTACCGGTGGACTCAGTGGATCTTTCTGCGGCTGTTCGGCTCCTGGTTCGACCCCGATCGCCAGCACGCCCGTCCGATCGACGAGCTGGAAGAGGAACTCGAGGCGGGTGAGCGAAGTGCGGAAGGAACTCCATGGGCTGACCTCGACCCATCTGCCAGGAGGCGGTACCTGAATGGTCGCCGCCTCGCCTACATCGACGAGGTGATGGTGAACTGGTGCCCGGCTCTGGGGACCGTCCTCGCCAACGAGGAAGTGACCCGCGACGGCAAGAGCGAACGCGGCGATCATCCGGTGTTCCGCCGGCCTTTGCGTCAATGGATGCTGCGCATCACCGCGTATGCCGACCGACTCATCGACGATCTCGACCTCGTGGAATGGCCGGAGTCAGTGAAGGCGATGCAGCGGAATTGGATCGGCCGCAGCGAAGGAGCGACGATTCGCTTTGCGGTTGCCGGCGGGGAGAGCGCGATCGAAGTGTTCACCACCCGGCCCGACACCATCTTCGGGGCGACCTACGTGGTCGTGGCCCCGGACCACCCGCTCGTCCCCTCGCTGGTTGTCGAAGAGTGGCCCGCCGGGACCCGCCCGGTGTGGACCGGTGGTGCCGCCACGCCGGGCGAGGCCGTCACCGCGTACGTCGCCGATGCGCTCAGCCGCACCGAGATCGACCGCCAGATGGAGGCCCGGGAGAAGACCGGGGTCTTCGCCGGCTCGTTCTGCATCAACCCGGTGACCGACGAACCGATCCCGGTGTTTGTCGCCGACTACGTGCTGTTGGGGTATGGCACTGGAGCGATCATGGCAGTGCCGGGGCAGGACGAGCGCGACTGGGAGTTTGCCGAGCTGTTCGATCTCCCGATCCTCCGGACCGTCGACCCGCCGGCAGGCTGGGACGGAAAGGCCTACCTGGAAGAGGGACCGGCCATCAACAGTGGGTTCCTCGACGGTCTGAGTGTCGCCGCCGCCAAGGCACGGATCATCGAGTGGCTCAAGAACGGCAAGTTGGGCAGGGCGACGATCACCTACAAGCTCCATGACTGGCTGTTCAGCCGCCAGCGGTATTGGGGCGAGCCAATCCCGATCCTTCACGGGCCTGACGGTGAGTTGCGCGCAGTGGAGGACGCCGACCTCCCCGTGCTCCTGCCCGCTCTCGACGACTTCAAGCCGGACACGAATCAAGACGAGCGCTCGGATCCGGTTCCCGCTCTCGGCCGGGCAGACGAGGAGTGGCGTGTCGTCGAGATCGACGGCGTGCCCTACCGGCGCGAGCTGAACACGATGCCCCAATGGGCGGGCTCCTGCTGGTATTACCTGCGATTCGCCGACCCGGGGAACACCGAACGCCTTGTCGGGGAGGCCGCCGAGCGCTACTGGATGGGCGAGCACGGGGTGGATCTCTACGTCGGCGGAGTGGAGCACGCCGTCCTCCACCTGCTGTATGCCCGCTTCTGGCACAAGGTCCTCTACGACCTCGGGTTGGTCTCGACCGCCGAGCCGTTCGGGCGCCTGTTCAACCAGGGGTACATCCTCGCCGACGCCTTCCAGGACGACCGGGGCTTCTACGTTCCGGCGGAAAAGGTCGAGTTCCGCGATGGGGCATACCTCTACGAGGACGAGGTGGTGCACCTCCGCACCGGCAAAATGGGCAAGTCGAAGAAGAACTCCGTCACTCCCGATGAGTTCGTCGCCGAGCATGGCGCCGACACGCTCCGTCTCTACGAGATGTTCATGGGACCGCTCGACGCGTCGAAGCCGTGGACCACTCGCGACATCGTCGGAGTGATCCGCTTTCTGCAGCGGCTGTGGCGGAATCATGTCGACCCCGACAGCGGCGAGCTGCTGGTGACCGAGGAGTCCCCGGACGACGGGACGTTGCGTCTGCTCCATCGGACCATCCGGGAGGTAACCGAGGACATGGGCCAACTCCGCTTCAACACCGCGCTGGCGCGAATGTTCGAGTTGAACAACGCCCTGGTGCCCCTGGAGCGGGTCCCGCGAGTCGTCTCCGAGGTCTTCATCCGGCTGCTCGCCCCCCTCGCTCCTCACATCTGCGAGGAGTTGTGGGAGCGCCTCGGTCACGAGCCGTCGATCGCGATGGCGCCGTGGCCCGAGTTCGACGAGGCGCTCGCGGCCGAGGAGACGGTAACGATGGTCGTCCAGGTGAACGGCAAGGTGCGGGACCGCATCGAGGTGCCGGCCGCCATCGGTGAAGACGCGGCCCGCCAGTTGGCACTCGGCTCGGAGAAGGTGCAGGCCCTACTGGGGGGAGCCGAGCCGCGGCGGGTGATCGTGCGCCCACCGAGTCTCGTCAACGTGGTCCAGTGAGGTTCTCGATCGCCGAGGCCGTGGATGCCGCCGGCATCGACCGGGCGGCTCTGGCGCAGGCGCTTCCCCGGGTCGACGCCACTCGCGTCCCGGTGTGGGAGGCCGCCCGCTGGTTCCGGTTCTTCTGGGCCCGAGGCGTCACCGCCGTGGCGCTCCCGTGGGGGGTCTATGTCCATCCCGACCGGCTCCGTGCCTCGCTGGCCGATCTGGGGCCGTTGATGGTGCATGAGCTCACCCACATCGAACAGTGGAGGAGGCTGGGGGCAATCGGTTGGCTCCGGTCCTATGTGGGCGATTACCTGCGGAGCCGACGGGGCGGCCTGCCTCACCACGACGCCTACCGGGCGATTGGATTGGAGGTGGAGGCGCGTGGAACTGCCGCTCGACTCTCGGGCTGATCGGCGGCCATGGCGGGCGATCGATGCTCTGTACCTCCTGTTCTTCTGGATTGCCGGGGCGATCGCATCCGGGCCCTTCATCGGCTCCGACGAGATCACGGTGTTCGAGCTGTTCGGGATCATCGCCCCGTTCCAGGCCCTTGGGATATTCGTCGGGATCGCGGTGCTCGGGCGGACCCGGGAGCCGTGGCGTGAAGCACTGGCATTCAGGGCGGAGCCACAGGATTGGCGGGGTCTCCTCGAGGGCGTAGGTCTCCAACTCGGATTGAGCATTCTCATCGCGTTGATACTCGGGCTGTTCGGCGGGACCCTTCCTTCCCAAGAGATAGTCGACGACGCCGGGCTCGCCGTGGGCGGTCTCGAACAGATCGCGGTGGTCATTGCCCTGGTCGTGCTCGCCCCGATCTCGGAGGAACTGGTCTTCCGGGGGGTGCTGCTGCGCGGGCTGGCATCACGATATGGGATGCGGGCTGCCGTGATCGGCTCGTCCGTCGCCTTCGCCCTCCTCCACTTGCTCGACCCCAACCTGTTGTTGGCGATGCCGGTGTTCCTGGTGCTGGGAATGGCCCTCGGATATTCGGTGGCGCGTACCGGCAGGCTCGGCCGGGCCATCGCCATCCACGCCGGCTTCAACCTGGTGACGGTGATCGCCGTGCTCTTTCTGTAGGGCCATCTCCTTGCACCTCTGGATGTCGATTCCCAGGTCTCGAATGCCAAGCGTCGCAATCGACATTGCGGCATGGTGATCGCGAAACCCCGGGACGAAAGGAAGAAGACCGTGTCGCAGGAGAACAAGGAACTGGTCCGACGATGGTATGAGGCGTACAACCGTCACGACGTCGATGCTGTCGCCGAGATGGTTGCTCCCGACTTCATCAACAACAGTTCCACGAATCAGGGCCGCGACGGTGTTCGGGCCGAACTCGCCTATTGGTACGGCGCATTCCCCGACGCGACGATTGCGGTAGAAGATCTGATTGAAGAGGGCGATCGGGTGGTAGCCAGGGTGACGGCGAGAGCAACGCACCAGGGTGAATTCATGGGCGCGCCGCCCAGCGGGAAGCAGATCACAGCGCAGGAGATCGACATCTTTCGGATCGAGAACGGCCTGCTAGGAGAGGTCTGGGCGGCACCTGACATTTTCGGAGTCCTCACCCAACTCGGCTTGCTGGCCGGGGAGGAGACAGGCTAGGGAGATGCCACGGAGCCGGATTCGAGGCGGGGCCGAGGGGCTGCCGCCAAGTTCCGGCTCTTCGCATTCAGTCTTCCGAAGAACGCGGGTGCCGAAACAAGATCCGCCCCCCGGTTGGGACCAGGGGGCGGATCGAGCAGTTCGTCGCGGTTAGAGGTCCTTGAGCAGGACCGAAATGGCGAGCAGGACACCACCGCCGGTGAGGACCATGAACGCCGTATCGACCTTTAGGTCGAAGACGTCGGTGTAGTACCCGACTATTCCGATTGCCATCAGTACCACCGCGATCACAAAGGTGATCACCTTGGGCGCGCTCAGATTCAGACCGGTTCTTCGAGCCATGCGAATCTCCCCCTAGACGTGTCAACTCGAAGTGTTGCATGGCCGGTGCGCCCCGTCCACGGCCTCGCGGTCTCCCCAGTCGACGGGCGATCGACCCCCTTCCCCTCGTCACACCCCGCTGATATGTCTTCCCCGTGGAACGCACCTGGATCGCCGCCGCGACCGTGGTCGCCCTGGCGGGCGGAGCCCTGTTGCTCTGGCCGGCGAACGATTCGACGCCGCCGCCCTTCGAGGTCGTGGCGGGGCAGCGCCCCGAGACCCACCTGACCGTCCACGTGTCGGGAGCGGTAGTCCGGCCCGGACTCGTGTCCCTACCGGGCGGGTCCCGGATCGCCGACGCCATCCTGGCGGCGGGAGGGGCGCGGGCGGACGCGTTGCTCACCGCGCTCAACCTGGCCGCCAATGTCGTCAACGGGCAGCAGTTGGTGGTGCCCGCCGTCAGCCCGGACGACTCGGCGATCAGCCACCAGGACGGCAGGGTGGCGATCAACCTCGCCGATGCGGTGGCCCTGGAGACCCTCCCCGGGGTGGGGCCGGTGCTCGCTCAGCGGATCGTCGAGCACCGGGAGCGTCATGGGCCTTTCACCGTGGTCGAGGACCTGCTCGACGTCCCCGGGATCGGTGAGGCGAAGCTGGCGGCGCTGCGGGAGATGGTGCTCGTTCCCTGAATGGCCTTGGGATCCCTGTCGGGATCGATCGGAAGGCCCTCTTCGGAGCCGCCGCAGTCTGGTTCGGCGCCGCCGGCCCTCGACTGCTCGTCGTGCTCTTGGTATCGGCCCTGCTCGTGGCCGCGGTGGTGCGTCGTCGAGCACTGGTCCTGGGCACGGCGGTCCTCCTGCTGCTCGGTCTCCACTCCGGTGAGGTTGCCCGGGCGCCTCAGCCCGGGATCGAAGACGGTCCGTTGACCTTCGTCGGGGTAGCCGTCGGCGATCCCTCGGGATCGCGATCTGCCCCCTGGATCGTCGTCGCCCCCGAGTCGGTGCTCGTCGACAGAGCTTGGGTGCGAGCCGACCTCCCGGTGGTGCTTGTGCGGGGTGAGGTGCCGATGAGCATCGCTGCCGGGGAACCGGTGCTCGTCACCGGCTCGGTACGAGCCGGAAGTTTCCGCGTACGGGGTGCCCTGGTGGGCGGGGTGGTCGATGCTCGGGAGATCGAGCGATTGGGTGCCGCCGCCAACCCGCTGTACCGGGTGGGGAACCGGCTGCGGTCGCACGTGCTCGGCGGTCTCGATCGGGTGGCAGCGAGACCAGAAGGCGCGTTGCTCTCCGGCTTCCTGATCGGCGATGTCAGCCGGCTTCCCGAAGCCGATCTCGAGGCGCTCCGCCTCGCCGGGCTCAGCCATTTCGTGGCCGTTTCGGGCAGCAACGTCGCGCTGTTCCTCGTGGCCTGGTGGCTGGTAGTGGCCCCTTTGGGGTGGAGTCCTCGTGGGCGCGCTCTCGCCGGGCTCATCGGCTTGGGCGTCTTCGTGATCGTCACCCGGTGGGAGCCGTCGGTGGTACGGGCGGCGGCGATGGCGGGGATCGTTCTGGGCGGTCGTATCGCCGGGGTGCCGGTGCGTCCATGGACTGCTCTCGGCGTCGCCGTGGGAGGGTTGATCGCTCTCGACGGCGGCATTGCCGGACAGGTCGGTTTTCAACTCTCGGTGGCGGCGACGGCGGGAATCATGCTCGGCGCACCGCTGGCCGCGGGACGACGTCCCCGGTGGCTGTGGGCCATCCTGGTGGCCACCGTGGCGGCGCAGACCGCGGTGGCACCTCTGCTGCTCTACCACTTCGGCGAGATCCCGCTGCTCGCCCCGGCGACGAATCTGGTGTCGGCGCCCCTGGTGGCTGTCGCGACCTCGGTCGGTGGCGTCGGAGCGGTCCTTCATCTGGATCTCCTCGTGGACGCCGGCGTGAAGTTCGCATACTGGGTACTGGCGGTGGGGCGCGGGGCGGCCGGTCTGCCTCAACTCGGGGTGGTGGCGGTGATCGGCCTCGGTTCGGCCGGGTTGCTGGCCGCTCGCTTCAGGCCGATGCGGCCGGTTGCCGCAGTTGGGGCGGCCGCACTGGTGCTGGCGGCGCTGGTGCCGCCAGGGCTCCCATCCCAACCCACGGTGGCGTTCCTCGACGTGGGCCAGGGTGATGCTTCCCTCCTCCTCGGGCCGGCGGGCGAAGTGGTTCTTATCGACGGCGGCGCGGATCCCTCCGTTCTGCGAGCCCACCTACGCGATCGGGGCGTCCGGCGGATCGATCTCCTGGTCGTCTCCCATCGCCACGCCGACCACGCCGCCGGGCTGGAGGGCGTCACTGCGGTCGCCCGGGTCGTAAGGATGTGGCACGCTCCGCAGCTGGGAGAGGGGTCGCCCCTCGACTCGGTTGCGGCCGAGGTGGCGGCGGGGGGCGGGGTGGTCGAGTCACCGCCGGTGGGGACCGCGGTCCGCGTCGGGTCATTCGTCATCGAGGTCCTCGGACCCCTCCGCCGATACGAGTCGCCCAATGACGGATCCCTGGTGCTGTTGGTCGAGGCCGCCGGAGCCTCGGTCCTTTTCAGCGGGGATATCGAAGCCATTGCCCAGGCGGAGCTGGGCCCTCTCAGGGCGGACGTGCTCAAGGTGCCCCACCAGGGAGCGCGGACCTCGGATCTGAGGTGGTTGGAGGCGTCGGCGCCGGAGATCGCGGTGATCAGCGTAGGCCCCAATACCTTCGGCCATCCGTCGGACGAGGTGATCGCGACGCTGGAGGCCAGCGGGGCGGATGTGCGGCGAACCGACGAGGAGGGCACGATCGTCATCCGCCTCGATCGAGTCGCCGCACTACCGTCCGCCGGGTGAAGCCGCTCCACGCCATCACCGGGCCTCCGGACACAGGCCCGGGCGAGCGTCAGGAGATGCTCGAACGGGCCCGCCGACTCATCGAGCAGGCGGGCACCGAGGGTTTCGATCGTTTCGACGTACCTGGACGCGGCGCCGGTGAGGAAGGCGAGGGGACGCTGCGTCCCGAAGTGGAGCGCTTGATCCCCGCGCTACAGAGCGGATCGCTCTTCGGTGGCTTGCGGGGAGTGTTGATCGTCGATGCCCAGAACCTCCAGGTGGCGGAGGCGGCGGTGGTCGCTTCATTGATCACCGGGCTGGTGGCGGGGGAGTCGGCGGTTGTGCTGGTGTCCGAGGGGGCGCTTCCTTCTGCCGTCGCCAAGATCGTCAAGGCGGAGGGCGAGTCGCATCCCGTCAAGAAGATGCGCGAGAACGATGCCTATCAATGGCTTGGCCAGGCGGCGCGCGACCGTCGTATCCGCCTCGGTCCCGGCGTCGACGCCGCCCTGGTGCAGCGCTTCGGGTCCGATGTCGCCGCCCTCGGCCAGGCTTTGGACCAGCTGGCCACGCTCGAGGGGCCGATCACCGTGGAGGCAGTCGCCGCCCGGTTCCGTAACCGGCCCGACGAGCCGATGTGGCATTACGCCGACGCGCTTGCCGCCGGCAAGACAGGCGATGCGCTTCGGCGCCTCTCGGACTTCCTGACTCACGGTCATCCACTGCAGCTGCTGGCTTTCGTCGAGTCCGATCTCAAGAAGCGGGCACTCGCCTCGTCGGCTCCCTCGATCGAAGTATTCGCCGAATGGGTTGGTGCGCGTCCGGATCACTACCCGGTCAAGAAAGCATGGGGCGCCCGGACCGCCACGACGGATGACGACCTGCGTAAGGCGCTCGACGCGGTGGCCCGCGCCGACCTGGCCCTGAAGACCGCCCCGGAACCGACCCACCGGGTGACCCTGGAGCGCCTCACCGTCGCCCTGGCAAGGTGGTACAAGGGCCGCGGCCGATAGGGGCCGCTCAGCCTTGCGCTCGGCCCGCGATTGGCGATTGGCCAGAAGTGGATGCGCAATGCGCGGCGCGGCGGATTTGATCGTGGATGCTCGGTCCCACGGCACGCGACCTTGTGAGAGAAGGCATCCAGGTACGCTGACCGAGCAGCCTCCCCAAGGTGTGGCAATGTCACCGGCAATCGGACGAGTCAGGGCTATCGAAGTCACATGACGACTCGAGCGATCCGCCAGGACCTGAGCGGTGCTCTCATCGGCTTTGGCGTGGTGTTCGCGTTCGTGTTCATTGTGGGGCGGATCTTCCTGCCATCGTCGGGTTTGGGGATCGCCCAGGTGGTCGCCCAAGGTGCTGATCAGGAAACAAGTCTCCTCGATGAGCTGGGCGTCGAGCTTGCTGCTCTGAATCAGGACGGCGCCGTGATCGAGTGGTCAGGAGCAATCGCCGGGCGCTCGGTGCTCGACCACGTGTCGATTCCCTTCGTATGGGTGCCCTCAGACGCGACCGGTGCCTACATGCGGGACGGCCCGGTCGACGTGAACGCGCGCTACAGCCGGGGCGGCGGGACGCTGGCGGTGATCGCAGGGCAGGCGATGGCCGGCCAGGCCCGCACCGCAGCCATGACCGTCCTGTTCACAATCGACGGGCAATCGTTCACTTCGAGGAGCGGTGACTGCTCGCTCGAGTTGTCCCGGTCGGGATATCACCTCGACCTGACACCGACGGGAGCGGCCGGACTCGTGATCGCCACGCCGTACTTCACCGGTCACGTGATCTGCAAGGACGTCGCCGAAATTCGCAGCGGCGAAACGGTGTCGTTCACCGCCGTGTTCCGCTACGAACCCCCCACAGACTGAATCTGGAGAAGCAGGCCGCCCAGCGGCCGCAGGCCCGCTCTCTTCTCTTGCTGGAGGCTGGAGGCTGGAGGCTGGAGGCTTCCTAGCCCTCAAACGGCTTGATCGCCAGCACCGTCACCTGGAACTTCCCACTGGGGGCTTCGTAGGAGACCTTGTCGCCGACCGAGGCGCCGAGAAGGGCCGCTCCCAGGGGACTGGACGGGGAAGCGAGGATGTGGCCGGGGACCTTGTTCTCCTGGGTAGCGACGAACACATCCATTTCGCCGCCGTCCTCACGCTTCACGGTCGCCACCGAGCCTTCTTCCACGGTGTCGCCCACGACGACTTCGCCGACCTCCGCGGTGTCGAGGATCGACTGGATCTTGCGGATTCGGGCCTCCATGAGGCCCTGCTCGTTCTTGGCCGCCTCGTAGTCGGCGTTCTCGCGGATGTCGCCGTGCGAGCGCGCTTCGGCGATCCTCTCAGTGACTTCTTGCCGCCCGTCGGTCATCAGGTGCTCGAGTTCGTCGACGAGCCGCTTGTGAGCCGCCGGGGATAGCCAGGTGGTGGCGTCTTCGGTCATCGGGGGAGGACCCGGGTGTCAGGAGGCGGGCTGCGGGCCCCGGCGGGCCAGGCGCGCCTTGCGCCGGGCCGCGGTGCGCTTGTGCAGCACGCCCTTGGCGACCGCAGTGTCGATGCGCTTCTGGGCCTCGCGGTACGCGTCGGCGAACGCTGCGTCGTCGGCCGCTTCGACTGCCTGCTCGGCCTTCTTGATGCGAGTCTTCAACTCGGAGCGAATGGCGAGGTTGCGGGCGCGCAGCTTGCCGTTCTGGCGGTTGCGCTTGATCTGGGAGGCGATGTTGGCCATGTTGGATCCAGCCGTCGAAAATAGGGGGAACGGCGGCACGATAGCACCCCCGGGACCGCCGGTACAATGCGCCCCGTCGCCTCCCGGAAGCACCGTGCCGGACACCTCCTCGATTCGCAACTTCTCGATCATCGCGCACATCGACCACGGCAAGTCGACCCTGGCCGATCGCCTGCTCGAGCGCACCGGGGCGATCACCTCGCGCGAGATGCGGGAACAAGTGCTCGACTCGATGGACTTGGAGCGGGAACGGGGTATCACGATCAAGGCCCAGGCGGTGCGCCTGCGCCACGTGGCGCCCGGCGGGCAGGAGTACGTGCTCAACCTCATCGACACGCCCGGCCACGTCGACTTCACGTACGAGGTGTCGCGCAGTCTTGCCGCGTGTGAGGGGGCGGTGCTCCTGGTCGATGCGGCCCAGGGGGTAGAGGCCCAGACGCTGGCCAACGCCTATCTCGCCGTCGATGGCGGCCTCACCGTGATCCCCGTCATCAACAAGGTGGATCTGCCGGCAGCCGACCCGGAGCGGGTATCGGAGGAGATCGCCGGCGTGCTCGGGGTCGATCCCGCCACCGTCCTCCGGATCTCCGCAAAGACCGGAGAAGGCGTCGACGAGTTGATCGCGGCGATCATCGATCGGCTCCCTGCGCCGACGGGTGACCGGGCGGCACCACTCACGGCCCTGGTGTTCGATTCCTATTACGACACCTACCGGGGAATCGTCTGTTACCTGCGGGTGGTCGACGGGAGCCTCGGGACGGGTGATCCTTTGCGTTTCATGGCCAGCGGAGAGAACTTGCCCGCCGACGAAGTAGGGGTGCTCACTCCGAAGGCGGTACCGGTCGCTTCTTTGGGACCGGGTGAGGTGGGCTACCTGATCACCGGGGTCAAGGAAGTGGGACGGATCCGGGTCGGCGATACGGTGACAAGGCGGGATCGGGGTTCCGAGAACAGGCTGCCCGGCTATCGCGAGCCCAAGCCCATGGTCTTCAGCGGGTTGTTTCCCACCGACGGCGACGACTTCGAAGGCCTGCGCGAGGCGCTGGATCGGCTCCGTCTCAACGACGCCGCGCTGGTATGGGAGCCCGAATCGTCCAAGGCTCTCGGTTTCGGCTTCCGCTGCGGGTTCCTCGGCCTGCTCCACATGGAAATCGTTCGAGAGCGCCTCGAACGGGAATACGGGTTGGATCTGGTGGCCACCGCCCCGTCGGTCGCCTACCGGGCGATTCGGAACGACGGCGTCGAGATCGGGGTGAAGAGCCCTCAGGACTTGCCCGACCCGGGGAGCCTGCGCCAGGTGCTCGAGCCCTTCTTCAAGGTGATGATCATCACGCCGTCCGAGTACATCGGCACGGTCATGGAACTGCTCCAGGATCACCGCGGGGTGATGGGATCGATGCACTACCTGTCGCCCGAACGGGTGGAGCTGATCTATCGGGTCCCGCTCGCCGAGATCGTCTTCGGCTTCTTCGACCAGTTGAAGTCACGCACCCGGGGCTACGCATCGCTCGACTACGAGCCCGACGGCTACGACGCCTCCGACCTGTCCCGGGTCGACATTCTGCTCAACGGCATCCCGGTCGACGCGTTCTCCTCGATCGTTCACAGGGACAAGGCGTACGAGTACGGCAAGCGACTGGTCGAACGGCTGCGAGAGATCATCCCCCGCCAGTTGTTCGATGTGCCGATCCAGGCGGCGGTTGGCTCACGGATCATCGCCCGCGAGACCGTCAAGGCCAAGCGGAAGGATGTGACCGCCAAGTGCTACGGCGGCGACATCACCCGCAAGCGCAAGCTGCTCGAGAACCAGAAGGAAGGCAAGCGGCGGATGAAGATGCTGGGGCAGGTCGAGGTGCCCCAGGAGGCCTTCGTCGCCGTGCTTCAGATCGATAGTGACTGACCGGACCACCCCGCGTCGTCCGGACGATCCATCCCTTGCCGACGATGCGGCGGAGTGGGTGGGGGCCTATGTCCACATCCCGTTCTGCCGTTCGGTGTGCCCGTACTGCGACTTTGCCGTCGTCGCGCTCTCGGCCGATGGAGGTGCGTCGGACGCGCGGGGGCCATATCTCGAGGCGCTTGTCGAGGAGATCGCGTCGGAGCCGCGTTTCGCCCGACCGCTGGATGCGGTCTTCGTCGGCGGCGGTACCCCCACCTCGATGAACCCATCCGACCTCGGCAGGGTTCTCGCAGCGCTCGAGGCGCAGCTGGGGCTGGCTGCGGGCGCCGAGGTGTCGATCGAGGCGAACCCCGAAGACCTCCTGCCGGGGGTTCCCGCCGCGCTCGCCGGGACGGGTTTCAACCGAATCTCGCTCGGCGTGCAGTCCCTGGATCCGGTGGTGCTCCTCTCACTCGGCCGCACGCACGATCCGGGAGGGGCCCTTGCGGCGATAGCCGAAGCGGTGGGTGCGCTCGCCTCGGTGAACGTCGACCTCATCTACGGCACCCCGGGTGAGTCCGACCGTTCCTGGTCGGACTCCGTCGCCCGGGTGATCGATGCCGGCATCGACCACTTGTCGGCGTATGCCTTGACGGTGGAGAAGGGCACCCCGCTGGGTCGAGCCGTCCTCGCCGGGGCGGCGGCGCCCGACCCCGACGACCAGGCGTCGAAGTACGAGATCGTGGCGGCGGCCGCGGAGGCCGCCGGACTCGTTCGATATGAGACGTCGAACTTCGCCCGTCCCGGGCATCACTGCCGGTACAACCTTCTCACCTGGGGCCAGGGCGAGTACGCCGCCTTCGGGAACGGTGCTCATCGCCATCGCGATGGCGTCCGCTCGTGGAACGTGCGCCGGGTGGATCGTTACATCGAGCGGGCGGCGACCGGCGCCGTGGCGGGCGAGGAGCGGCTGGAGCGCTGGGGGAGAGAGGTGGAGCGGGTCGCCATCGGGTTGCGGCGGGTGGCGGGAGTCGTCCCCGGCGTCGCCGGATCGGCGATGTTGGCCTCTGCGGCGGGCCAGCGACTGGTTGCCACCGGCGTGATCGAACGATCGGGCGACCGCATCCGGGTGATTCGGGCGCTGCTGGGCGACGAAGTCGCCCGCACCCTGTTAGCACTCCCCCCAGGCGACTGCTAGCAGCACTGCTAACCTCCGCCTGATGCTGGATGATCGCAAGGCCGGGATCCTGGCCGCACTCGTCGAGGAGTACATCGACTCCGGTGCGCCCGTGGCCTCCCAGACGATTCTGGACCGCTCCGGGCTCGATTGCTCGAGCGCCACGGTGCGCAACGAGTTGGTCGTGCTCGAGCGCGAGGGATACGTCTCCAAGCCCCACACCTCCGCCGGCCGGGTGCCGACCAATCGCGGATATCGCTACTACATCGACCACCTCTCGCCCGGCCTCCTCCGTGCCTCCACCCGCGGCCGGATCGCCGATTTCTTCGGCTCCTTCCAATCCGAGTTCGGCAAGGTTCTCCGGGAGACTTCCGACCTCCTGTCGGAGATCACCGCCTACCCGGCGGTGGTGCTCGGGCCGGGCCTACGAGACCAGACCCTGCGCGACGTCCACCTGCTCTGGGTCGAGCCCGGGGTGGTGCTGGTGGTGCTCGTGGCTGAAGGCGGGCGGGTACATCAGTCCATCGTTCGCTGCCCGGCACCGGCGACTCCAGCAGAGGTTGCCGAGGCGAATTCGGCCCTGATCGAGGCCCTGGTGGGGACGACGATGCCGTCGGCACCCATCGGCTACGACTTCGGCGGCCTGGCCCCGATGGCGCGGTCCCTCGTCGATCGGGTGCTCGAAGCGGTCGAGGGCGCCGCCTCCAGCGGCCGTGAGATCCATGTCGGCGGCGCCAGCCGGATGGTCGAGCTGTGGGAAGACCTCACCAAACTCCATCGGATTCTCGCGTTGCTCGAGCGGGAGGCCACAGTCCTTGAGCTGCTCGACGACTCGGCGGAGGGGACGACGGTCCGACTCGGTCCTGAGATCCACGCCGGCGAGGAGGACCTGGCGGTGGTGTCGGCACCCTTCGCCGCCGGCCGCTCCCGAGGCCGGATGGGCGTGCTCGGCCCGATGCGGATGGACTATCGACGCACGATTCGCGTCGTCGAAGAGGTCTCGGACGCCCTCGGCGACACGCTGGCACCTTGATGGCCGACTACTACCAGGTGCTCGGCGTCGAACGCGATGCCTCACAAGAGGAGATCAAGAAGGCGTTCCGCCAGTTGGCCCGCGAAACCCATCCCGACGCCAACAACGGGGATCGGGGCACCGAGGAACGATTCCGGATCATCGCCGAGGCATATGAGGTGTTGTCGGATCCGCAGCGACGGGCTGCCTACGACCGTGGTGACCGGATCGATCTGGGTGACCTGTTCTCCTCCTTCGCCGGTGTCGACGATCTGCTGAGCCGCTTCTTCGGGGGAGGATTCGGCGGCGCCTCCCGCGGTCCGGCTCAAGGCAGGGATGTGGGGGTGGCGGTGAGCATCAGCCTCGCCGAAGCGGCGAGCGGCACGTCGCGCTCGGTGGCGTACCGGGTTCCGGCCACTTGCGCCACCTGTGCCGGTTCGGGAGCGGCCCCCGGTTCGGACCTCGACACCTGCGAGCGGTGCGGGGGTCAGGGATCGGTGCGGGTGACCCGACAGACGCTGCTCGGCGCCGCCATGACCATCGCCCGCTGCGAGCAGTGCCGGGGCCGGGGGAGGATCGTCGCCGAGCCCTGCTTGGGGTGCTCAGGCACCGGCTCGGTCGTTGGGGACCTCGAGGAAGAGATCGACATTCCGGCCGGGATCGAGGATGCCTCCCGGCTCCGCCTCCAGGGGAGGGGGGCTGCGGGCGAGCCCGGCGGACGATCCGGTGACCTGTTCGTGGAGGTGACGGTGGAGGCCGATCCCCGCTTCGAGCGGCACGGGCCTGATCTGGTGCACCGGGTCGAGATCGGCCTCTCGGAGGCGGCCCTGGGGACCTCGGCGGAAATCCCCATGGTCGACGGCGACCCCGTGGAGATCGACATTCCCGCGGGCACCCAGCCCGGTACGGTCTTCAAGCTCTCCCGGCAGGGGATGCCGCGGCTCCACGGCCGCGGTCGGGGCGACCTGCTCGTCGAGGTGCGGTTGCTCGTGCCCCAACGCCTCGACAGTGCCTCCGAGGAGGCGCTGCGCGCCTATGGGGCGGCGATGGGGGAGGCACCGGTCGCCGGGCGAAAGAAGCGCCGTCGCTCCTGAGGCTGGATCGGCAACCAGGACCACGTGCTGGACTACGCGCTCTCCGTGTCGCTAGCATGTGCGCAGAGCGTTCTCGGTGAACACTCGGCGAATTCAACGGACCCCGCGGTGCGGGGGGCGGGGAGTGGAGGTCCGGTGGCGGATACTTACAACGAGTCGGTCGGATCGCGGCTGCGCTCCATCAGGCGGCAGCGCGGCCTGTCGCTCCAGGACGTCCAGCGGCTCTCCAATGGCGAGTTCAAGGCTGCCGTGGTGGGTGCCTACGAGCGGGGCGAACGCAGCCTGTCCCTTCCCCGGCTGCAGCGGCTCTCGAAGTTCTTCCAGGTGCCGATCACCCAATTCCTCCCTCAAGAGGAGAATGGCGAGCGCACCATGGAGCCACTGCCGAGTGGCGGCGTCACCATCGACCTGAACCGGCTCGAGCGCCTCTCCGGCACCGAATCCGTGATCTTCACCCGGTTCCTGCGGTCCATCCAGATGATGCGCCAGGACTACAACGGCAAGGTGCTCACCATCCGCCGCGACGACCTGCGGCTCCTGGCACTCTTGATCGACCAGTCTGAGGAGTCGTTCTCCGAACGCCTCGCCGAACTCGGCCTAACAACGGAAGCCTGAGCCGGCCTTTCGGCCGGCTCAGCCCCCCAGCCCCAGGGCTCCAGCCCCGGCCGGAGGCGGCTCCTACCTTTCGAGTATCTCCAACGCGTCTCTGGCTGGGGCCGTGGCAGTGGCTCGAGCCGTCTCGGGGCTGTGGCTGTGGCTGGGCCCCGGTATAGTCCTGTCCTCTCAATGTTCCTCCCAATACGAGGATTTCTGTGACGCAAGCATCTCTCGATGAGGTCACGCTGCGCGTCCCCGGCGACCACCTGATGCTGGCTCTCCTGGGCGAACGCGACGCGTTCCTGCGCCTCGTGGAAGAGGCGTTCATCGACGTGCTCATCGTGGCGAGGGGCGACGAGCTGCGGATCGCCGGGCCGGAGCCGTCGAAGACGCTCGCCAAGACCACGCTCGAAGAACTGCTCGTCCTGGTGCGAGAGGGCCAATCCCTCGACGAGGACCGGGTACGGCGGGTGATCGACCTCGTCAAGGCTGAGGTGGCGAGCCCGTCGGAAGTGTTCAGCGATGGCGTCGCGGTAGGGCGGGGCAAGATAGTGCGGCCGAAGACCCTCAACCAGAAGCGGTATCTCGACGCCATCCGCCGCAACACCGTGATCTTCTCGATCGGCCCGGCGGGGACGGGCAAGACCTACCTGGCGATGGCGGTGGCGGTTGCCGGCCTCGAATCGGGGGCGGTATCTCGCCTCATCCTCACCCGGCCCGCCGTGGAGGCGGGGGAGCGGTTGGGCTTCCTGCCGGGGGACCTCGCCGCCAAGGTGGATCCGTACCTGCGGCCCCTGTACGACGCCCTCTATGACATGCTGGGACCCGACGAGACCCAGCGCATGATGGAACGAGGCACCATCGAGATCGCCCCCCTTGCCTACATGCGGGGCCGAACCCTCAACGATGCCTTCGTAGTGCTCGACGAGGCCCAGAACACTTCTCCGGAGCAGATGAAGATGTTCCTCACCCGGCTCGGTTTCAACTCCAAGATGGTGATCACCGGCGACGTCACTCAGGTCGACCTCCCCACCGGGAAGGCCTCCGGATTGCGCCAGGTGCGCGATGTCCTCGATGAGATCCCGGGGGTGTCCTTCGTGATCCTCGGCGCCGAGGACGTCGTTCGCCATCGCATTGTGGCGGCGATCGTCGAGGCCTACCGCGAGTACGAGGAGAAGCGGTGAGATTGAGAGCCCGGCTTTCGGGAGCGGCCCGGTTCGCGGTGCTCGCCGCGACAGTTCTCTTCGCATCGATCGCCCTCCTCGTCGGCCAGGAGCAGGCGGTGGAACCGATTGCCCTCAACGTCGGCGACCCGTCGCCGGTGACATTCATCGCCCCGGTGGGCATCTCGGTGGAGGACGAGGCGAGGACCGAGGCCGAGCGGCAGGCGGCGGCTGCGGCGGTGGCGGATGTGTACCGGGTGGAGCCGTCGGCCACCGAAGCCATGCTGAACAGCATCGCCGAGCTGTTCCAGAACGTTCACACCGGGGCCCAGCCGGTTGCACCTCCCGACGATCCCACTTCCACGACGGTGCCCGAGACGACGACGACTTCGCCGGACGACACCACGACGACTGTTGCAGAGACGACGACGACCACCATCGCCCTGGAACCTCCCCCTCGCCAGGATCAGATCGCCGTCCTTCAAGTTCTCCACCCGTTGGTGCAGGATGAGACCCTGGACACGCTCGTGGCCCTCGTCAATGACGACCGCGAGCGGGTGGAGAACGGCGAGACGGAGCTGTTCCCGATCGTCCAGCAGGCGGCCCTCGACATCGCCACCGCGCACGCTCTAGACGGAATTCGCCCGACGGAGCTCGATGCCGTCAAGGCCACCCTGGTCACCGACCCCCGCCCGATGGTGCTGCTGCCGGAGGAGCTGCGAGATGCCGCCGAGGCGTCGGTGGCAGATGTCCTCGGGGCGTACCTCCAGTCGAACGAGTTCTTCGACCCCGACGCCACGGAGCGTGATCGCCTGGCGGCGCGCGACTCGGTGGAGCCGATTCAGGAGCACTATGTGGCGGGTCAGAGCATCGTGTCGATCGGTCAGCTGATCACTCAGGTGCAGGCCACTGCGATCAAGGATCTCGGGCTGGCCGCGCCCGGCGACGAGCCGATCCCGTTGCGGGCGATGGCGGCCATCGCCGCCATCGTCGTTCTCCTCGCGGCTGTGTTCATGGCCCGGGTCACTCGCGACCTGTGGCGAGATCCCAAGAAGGTCGCCCTCTTCGGCCTGCTGGTGGTGCTGGCCGCGGTGAGCTCGCGGGTGCCCGAAGTCGTGGCGCGCGATCGGATCGAACTGGGCTTCCTGTTGCCGGCGGCATTCTTCGGTTACCTGGCGGCGAACCTGTTCGATGCGCGCATAGCGGTGCTGATGGCGGTGCCGATAACCGCCTTCACCGCACTCGCCACCGGCGATCTGGCTCTCGTGGTATTCGCCGCCGGGGCGACCCTGACTCCGATCCCATTGGTGACCTCGGTCGCCTCCCGTGCCGAGCTGAACCTCGCGGTGATCTTCTCGGCGGTCATCCAGGTGCCCCTAGCCGTTGCTCTCGCCTGGTTCTTCTACGGCCCTGACGCTGCCGACCTGCAGGATCTGCTGCTCGTGTCGGCCGTGTGGGGGTTCGTCGGAGGGATCGTCTCCGGCGTCGCCGCCCTGGGGGTGATGCCGATCCTGTCGTCGGCGTTCGGGATAACGACGACGCAGACCCTGCTCGACCTCACCGACCGCAACCATCCCGCATTGCGCCGGGTGGAGGAGGTGGCACCGGGGACCTTCAACCACAGCGTGCTGGTCGGCAGCCTCGCCGACCGGGCGGCTCGAGCGATCGGCGCCAACCCGCTGCTTGCCAGGGCGATGGCGTACTACCACGACCTTGGCAAGACGGTTCAGCCCAAGTACTTCGTCGAGAACCAGTTCGGGGTCACCAACCCACACGACCGGCTGCCGCCCGAGGAGTCGGCCGCGATCATTCGGGGTCATGTCTCCGAGGGGCTTCGCCTCGCTCGCGAGTTCCGGATCCCTCCCGACGTGGCCCAGGGGATCCTCACCCACCACGGCACCAGCCTGATGCGGTTCTTCAGCCACAAGGCGGAGGAGGTGTACGGCGACCGGATGGAGCCTGCCGATTATCGCCACCGGGGGCGCAAGCCGCGCACCAAGGAGATGGTCATCCTCATGCTCGCCGATGCGACCGAGGCGGCCACCCGGACCCTGGTACAGAGCGAGGACCCCACCAGTGAGGGCATCAGGCGCCTGGTGGAGGCAATCATCGCCGAGAAGGTCGAGGACGGGCAGCTGGAGGAGTCCGAAGTGACCTTTGGCGAGCTCACCCGCATCAAGGAGGCCTTTGTCGACGCCCTCATCGGGTACTACCACACCCGGATTCCGTACCCCGGGTTCCCCGCGCCGAGGAGTGCCCAGCCCGCGTGAACATCTTCTTCAGCGACGAACAGGACCTCCCGGTCGATGCCCACTCGCTGCGGGGGTTCGCCGATGCGGTGATGCAAGCCGAGGGTTTTGGCCCGGACACCGAGCTGTCGGTGATCACGGTCGGGCCCGATCAGATGGCCGAGTACAACCAGAAGTTCATGGGCCGGGCCGGCCCGACGGATGTCCTCGCCTTTCCGATCGAGGAGATGAAGCCCGGGCAGGTGCCGCCGCGGTTCGCCGGCGACCCCCCCATCGTGCTCGGCGACGTCTTCCTGTGCCCATCTGAAATCGAGCAGCGCGCCAAGGCGGAGAACATCGGCTACGACGACTTCCTGCATCTTCTGCTGGTGCACGGCATCCTTCACCTGATGGGATACGACCACGAAGAGGACACCGCCGCCGATGCGATGGAGCGCCGAGAGGACGAACTGCTCGGACTCATCGGGAGGTCGATCGGATGAACGGGATCGCGCTGGGGGTTTCGGTGCTCGCAATCGTCGCCGCCGCTGCATTGCGGTTCGGTGGGGCGTCGCTCTTGCGCACCCACCGGGCGGACGCTCTCCACGATGCTGCCGACGGGAACGAAGGAGCGGCGCGGGTAGCCGAACTTCTGGAGGACCCGGTCAGCGTTCAGCCCAGTCTCGGGATCGTCCATGCAGCTCTGCTGGTCGCTGCCGCGATCCCGGCCACTTGGGCCATCTCGGCCCGCGTCTCGGGGGGCACGCTGCTGGCGACCCTTTTTGCGCTGGGGGTGTTCCTGGTGCTTTTCGGCGACACCTTGCCACGGGGGTTCGGCCGATCGCTGCCGAAGCGGCCCGCGTACCGGTTGTCTCGTTTCCTGGCCATCGCGGTGGATGTCGGTAGGCGCGCCGTCGACCTCATCGACGACGAGGACGAAGGGGAAGAGGACGACGAGGACGAGGACAACCAGGACACGCAGGAGATCGAGCTGATCTCGTCGGTGCTGGAGTTCACCGACGCGATCGTTCGCGAGGTGATGGTCCCTCGCACCGACATGATCACCGTGCCTGCCTCTACCGGCACCGACGGTGCGCTCGATCTGGTCCTCGCCAGCGGCAAGTCACGCGTTCCGGTCACCGGCGATGATCTCGATCATGTCGTTGGTGTGCTGTACGCCCGCGACCTCCTCGTGCTGATGGACAGCGGCGAGGGCCCGCTTCCCGTGACGAAGGTGATGCGCCCGGTCCACTTCATCCCTGAAACCAAGCGGGTGTCCGAGCTGCTGAAGGAGCTCCAGAAGTCAAAGGTCCACCTCGCCGTCGTGGTCGACGAGTTCGGCGGCACGGCGGGCCTCGTGACGATCGAAGACCTGCTCGAGGAGATCGTCGGGGAGATCGTCGACGAGTACGACGTAGAGGAGCCGATGGTGATCACCCTCGACGACGGATCGCTTCTGGTGGACGCCCGGCTGTCGGTCGACGATCTCGCCGACCTGATCGCCCGCGAGCTGCCCGACGAGGGCTGGGACACGGTCGGGGGTCTCATGCTCGCCCTGGCGGGGAGGGTTCCCGAAGAAGGCGAGCGGTTCGAAATCGAAGGTCTCGTGCTGACCGCCGATCGGGTGCAGGGCAGGCGGGTGGCCCGCGTCCGCGTGGCCGTCAAGTGAAATCCGGTTTCGTATCGGTCGTCGGCCGTCCCAATGTCGGCAAGAGCACCCTGGTCAACGCCCTCGTCGGGACGAAGGTGGCGATCACTTCGGCGCGACCTCAGACCACGCGCCGCACCATTCGAGGGGTCCTCGACACCGATGACTACCAGATCGTCTTCGTCGACACCCCCGGCATCCATCGGCCCAAGACGGCGCTCGGAACCCGGCTGAACTCGCTGGTCGAAGCCTCCATCGACGACTCGGATGCCGTCCTCTTCGTCATCGAGGCAACCGGGAAGATCGGCCCGGGTGATCGTCGTATCGCCGAGCGCCTGATCGGAGGGTCGCCACCGGTGGTGTGCGTGGTCAACAAGACCGATGCGGCCTCGACCGACGACATCACCGAGCGCCTGATGATGGCGGGCGAGTGGGACTTTGCGGCGTACGTGCCCGTGAGTGCCCTCGAGGGGGCCAATCTCGAGCCGATCGTCGAAGAGCTCACGGCCCTCCTGCCCGAGGGTCCAAAGTTCTTTCCGCCGGGCATGCCCACCGATCAGACCGAGAACTTCATGATCGGGGAGATCGTTCGGGAGAAGTTCCTCGCCCGGCTCCGCGAGGAGATGCCTCACTCCTTGGCGGTGATGGTGGACGAGGTGCAGGTGAGAGCCGACGGGCTGACCAGGATCGAAGCGCGGTTGATCGTCGAGCGTGAGAGTCAGAAGGGGATCGTCATCGGCAAGGGCGGGTTGCTGATCAAGGACGCGGGCACCGAGGCAAGGATCGAGCTGGAGACTCGTCTGGGAACGCCGGTCCATCTGGAGCTCCGGGCGAAGGTCGAAAAGGACTGGCAGTCGCATCCGACCATGATCGAACGGCTCGGAATGTGACCCGGCGCCTCGTCGGAATGATCTTGCTCCCGGTTGCGCTGGCCGGGTGCGGGGGCAGCTCAGAGTTGCGTGACCTGGCGGCGGACGCCTGCGCGGTGCTCGCCGACCCGGACACTTCCCTCGAAGACTCGTCGCTGATCCTGTTCGAAACCACCAGCACCGCGTTGGATCTTGGCTACACGGAGAGTGAGTTTGCCGACGCATTGCGCGCCGAGTGCCCCGACTCGGTGATCATCGGGGGCGAGCCATGAGCTTCGCCGACGCAACTCGAGTGACGCCGGCCGGTGACTCGCTCTGGCGCGGCGAGATCGCCGCCGGCTGGGACATCGCCGGCAACGCCAACGGTGGCTACATGCTGGCGATCGCGGCGCGCGCCGCGGTCGCGGCGACGGGAAGGCCCGACCCGGTCTCGGTTACCGCGCACTACCTGGCCCCCGGGAAGCCGGGTCCGGTGACGGTCGAGGCCAAGGTGCTCAAGGAAGGGCGACGTTTCGCCACCGCATCCGCGACGCTCTCCTCTCCCGACCGTCCGCTGGTTTCCATCCTGGGCAGCTTTGGTCAACTCGAACCGGTCGCCACCACCGAGCGGTTGGAATCGGGACCGCCCGACTTGCCGCCACCGGAGGAGTGCGTGCCGGTCGAGCCGACCGAGACGTTCCCTCCGCCCTTCGTGGGAAGGATCGAGCTGCGGCTGCACCCGGACCATGTGGGTTTCGGAGGGCTGCCGGGTGCCCCCAGGGTGAGCGGCTGGTTCCGCCTTCGAGACGACGAGCCGATCGACACTCTCGCGCTGCTGGTGGCAGTAGACGCGTTCCCTCCGACGATCTTCTTCGCCGACCTGCCGGTTGCCTGGGTGCCGACCCTCGAGCTGACTACCCATGTGCGGGCCCGGCCCGCTCCTGGGTGGCTGCGGTGCGCCTTCACCACGCGGTTCATCACGGGCGGGTTCCTCGAGGAGGACGGTGAGGTGTGGGATTCCACCGGGCGGCTGGTGGCCCAGTCCCGCCAGTTGGCGCTATTGCCGCGGGAGGGATAGGGAGGAGGAGGGCTACCCGCTTCCGGCTACCGGCAAGCCCTTGAGCGGGACCCGACAGCCCGGGTCAGCCCTCCCAGGCGTCGATCGTCTCGACCAGCTTTCGATCCAGGTCGGTGAGTGCTCCGGCCGAGTGGGTGCTGAAAACCAGGGTGACCTTGTTCCAGCGGATGTCGATGTCGGGGTGATGGTCCGCCTTCTCGGCCACCAGAGCGACCCGGTTGATGAAACCGATGGCTTCGGCAAAATCCGAGAATTCGAACGTTCGCGAGATCTCCTCACCCTCGATCGACCACGACGGGTGCGTGTCGGCGAGGGACTGCTTCTCTTTCGGGCTGAGTGGTGTGGACATGCCTTCAGTTTGGTGTAGCGAACGGACAAACCGGGAATGCCGCTACCGTCCCGGATCGCTCTCAACAAGGAATGGTCAATGAAGAAGCTGGTCTTGCTCCTCTTGCTCCCGCTGGCCTTCGGCGCCTGCGGCGATGATGACTCGTCGGACAACGGTGGGCCGACCTCGGCTTCGGTCGCCCTCGACGACTTCTCGTTCACCCCGGCGAGCGTCACCCTCGCGGCGGGAGTGGAGGTCACGGTCGACGTCTCCAACATCGGTGGTATCCAGCACAGCTGGGTCGTCCTCAACCAGGGGGTCGCGGTGACGACCAGCGCAGACGCGACGCCCGACCGCATCCTCGCCGCCACCGCCCACCTCGACGGCGGTGCGTCGGATTCGATCTCGTTCACCCTCCCAGCGGCGGGTACCTACCAGGTGGTCTGCCACATCCCCGGGCACATCGAGGCCGGGATGGTGGGCACGGTCGAGGCGTCTGGCTAGCGCTCCGGCTGACGCTTCGGCTAGCCCCTGCGGGTGGCGGCGCGGATCAGACCGGCCGTCACCGCGAGGGCGGCAGCGCCCGCCAACACGATCAGGGCGATCGGCGGGTCGTCTCCGGAGGGTTCGGGGGCACTGGCCGGCGCGACGATGATCTCCTCGTCTGGCAGCACCGGCAGGGGGTCACCCGTCTCGCCCGCGTCGACGACTTCATATGCCACGCCTTGGTGGACCACGATCATCGAGGCATCCACGGTCAGGGCCAGTCCGAGGGCCCGGTCGGAGGTGGCCAGGGCGAAGTAGTCGTCTGATCCGAACGGCACCCGGATCGCCTCCATCCCCGGTTCATAGGTGGTGTCGACCCACTTGCCCTCGGTCAACCGGAAGGTGCGGCCGCCAGCCACCCGCACCAACGACGCATACGTGTCGTCGGGTCCGGAGACCACATCGGAGTCGCTCATCGAGGCCGCAGCATCGGCGGCGCCGAAAGCGGTCTCGCCCGACACGGGCGGCGGGGTGCTCTCGGCCTCGGCGGCCGCCCTCGCGGCGATGTCGCCGATCGCCTCTTCGCCGAACGGGGCGTCGTCGGTGACGAGGTACGAGGTGTACGGAGTGACGATGCCCCAGCGGATCGACAGGCGCACGATCTGGTCGATGGTCTCTTCGTCCGGCCCCTCGAGGCGCACCTGCCGCAACAGGTCTCCCACCTTGCGGGTGGCCCACAGACGCGGGATGGAATCGTCCTGGCCCGAGTCGCCGAAGCGGACGTCACGGAATGTGAAGTCCACCGTCTCGCCGCGGACCCGTCCGGAGAGGACGACGGTGGCATCGCCGGGTTCGTCGTAACGGCCTGCCACGACCAACTGGCCGCCTGAAAAGACGTCGGGGAGGGGCGAAGGATGGATGTCGGAGACCGTGACGCCGTTCACCTCGATGGTGACGTCGGTGAGGACCGGGGAGGCCACCTTCGAGTAGAGCGTCTCGACCGCGAGATCGATCTCCTCGCCGGGACCGACGTACGCGGTGGTCCCGTGATGGTCACGAGCGATCGAGTCGAGGAGGAAAGTGTCGACGTCGTAGCCGACACCGAACGCGAACACCGAAGTCGATGACCCGCCGCGGTCTTCGAGGCGGTCCAGGATCCTGGCGGAGTCGGTCACACCCTCGGTGGGCAGACCGTCCGTGAGGAAGACCACGTACAGCGGGCGATCCTCGCCCAGGTCGAGGGCTTCGCCCAGGGCGAGGTCGATGTTGGTCGATCCGCCGGCTGCAAGGCCGCCGATCCACGTTCGCGCCAGGGGAGCCTGCGACGCCGGTTGGAGTGAACCGGCGTACGCGTCGGTGGTCGTCGAGAAGGCGATCACCTCGAAACGGTCCTCCGGGTTGAGGCGATCGAGCACGAATCGGGCGGCGTCCTGTGCCTGGGAGAACTTCTCACCCTCCATCGATCCCGAAGTGTCGAGCACCAGCACGACATCCTTGGCGACGACCTGTTGATCGGTCGCCAGACCGGGGGAGACCAGCATCAGGAAGTAACCCTCGCCGTCCTGACGATGAGTGATCACATCGAGAGAGATCGGGCCGGCGTCGGTGGAGTAGTACACGATCAACTCGGCCAGGTCGTCACCATCGCCTTCGAAGCCGATGATCGCAGTGTCCCCATCGGGTCGGTCGATGGAGACTTCATGGGTGGGGGAGTGAACCGCCTTCACCCCGGATGAGTGGCGAATCTCGATCCGCGCCGAGATCACCTCGATCTCCGCGTTGGTCTCAGCCGCGAAGGGGTGCCGGTAGCGGGTGAGCCCGCCGTCGACGGCGAGGACCTGGCGGTACTCGATTTCGACCGTTCTGGTCTTCTCGGCGGGGATGGGAAACACTGAAAGGCGAAGGATGCCGTCGTCTACGAACTCGAGAAGGGCAGGGTCGAGTGTGCGGCGGATGATCTCCTCGTAGGTGCGACGGGCGGTCTCGCCTTCGAGCACTTCGCCGGAGACGGCCTCGCCGTCGATCCATAGCGTGAGCCCGGTCACCGAAGCGTCGGCGGGAAGAGGGAAGAGGAAGGTTCCTTCGGCCGTGAAGTCCGACTCGTTGCGGATCACCTGGCGCACGCGGGTTGTGGCGATGCCGTCCTCGATCACGGTGTCGACGCGGTACTCCTCGATGGAGACGTCCGCCTCGCCGCCGCAGTGCCACCACGGGCACGGCCTCGGCTCGATGATCACGTCGTCACCGGTCTGAGCAAATCCCGGTGCCGGGATCGCCAGGATCATGGCGATGGCGATCGCCACACGTCGAGTCATCGGGCATCCTCCTGGGACTGTTGAGGGTGGGACGACCCGGAGGCCGTCGCCGGTTCCCGGGCCTGTCGGCGCCCGCCGGTAGCCTGGGGTGGTGCCACTCCGCGACGATCAGGGCATCGTCCTCCGCGGCTTCCCGTTCGGGGAGGCCGACCGGGTCGTGGTGCTGCTCAGCCCCAACCACGGCAAGGTCCGGGCGGTGGCCAAAGGCGTCCGCAAGACCAAGAGCCGGTTCGGGGGCCGTCTCGAGCCCTTTACCCATGTCGATCTGGTCCTCTACGAAGGGCGCAATCTGGGGACCATCACCCAGGTGTCGGTGATCGAGGCGTACCCGAATCTCCGCGGCGACCTCGACCGGGTGTTGGCGGCCGGGACGATGGTCGAGGTGATCGACGCCGTCACCCAGGAAGAGGAGAGCTCGATCCGGGCTTTCCTGCTGCTGCGCCAGGGTCTCGCAGCACTCGAAGCAGGCCCCCGCCACCCTGACATCGTGGCGGCGTTCCTGCTGAAGGCCGCCCAGGTCGTCGGCGTCGCCCCCGCCTTCGAAGAATGTGCCGGGTGCGGGCGGACGGACGGCTTGAACAAGTTCTCCTTCGCTGCCGGAGGGGCGCTGTGCGACAAGGACACCGCCCCGGGGGCAGTGGCCCTGCGACCCGGCCTCACCACCTACCTGGCGCGCCTCGCCGCCGCCGATCTCAGCGCACTCCCGGTGCACGACGCCGCTTTCTCCGGCGAGGCGATGGGGGTGACCCGGCGCTTCATCGAGTACCACCTCGATCGGCGGATCAAGAGCCTGGCGATCGATGGCTGATCCCCGCCACGTCGCCATCGTCATGGACGGCAACGGGCGGTGGGCCGAGGCCCGAGGGTTGCCCCGCACCGCCGGGCACGCCGCCGGCGAGGCCGCCCTCTTCGACATCGTCCACGGCGCATTGGAGCTCGGGATCGAATGGCTGACAGTTTTTACGTTCTCCACCGAAAACTGGTCCCGTCCGGCGGACGAGGTCGAGTTCCTGATGGGATTCAAGGAGGACCTCCTCACCCGGCGTCGTGACGAATTGCACGAGTTGGGTGTGCGAGTGCTCTTCCTCGGAGATCGGGATGATCCACGGGTGGGCGATCGTCTCCGCACCCGAATCCATGAGGCGGAGGAGCTCACCGCGCAAGACACCAACATGACGATGGTCTTCGCCTTCAACTACGGGGCCAGGGCCGAGATTGCCGCCGCCGCCCGCCGTCTGGCTGCCGACGCGGTCGCCGGGCAGATCGACCCGGCCGACATCGACCAAGACGCGTTGGCGGCCCGTTTCGAGATCCCCGATATGCCCGACCCCGATCTGGTGATCCGCACCAGCGGCGAGCAGAGGGTCAGCAACTTCCTGCTGTGGCAGTCCGCCTACAGCGAGTACGCCTTCCCCGACATCCTCTGGCCCGACTTCCGCACCGAAGACCTGAAGCAAGCGGTGGAGGAGTACCAGGCGCGCGAACGAAGGTTCGGAGGAGTGGGGTAAGGGGCTTCCCTTCGCTCGCCGCAATGCGCAATGCGCAATGAGCAATGCGCGGCGCGCTGGAGTCGGTCTTGCTGGAGGCGGGAGGCTGGAGGCTGGCGGCTTCCCCCTAACATCGCCCCCCATGCCTGCCCCTTCCCTCGACACCATTGCGAATCTCGCCAAGCGGCGGGGGTTCGTGTTCCCGGCGTCCGAGATCTATGGGGGTTTGCGGTCGTCGTGGGACTACGGGCCCCTCGGGGTGGAGTTGCTCCGAAACCTGCGCGACGCATGGTGGCGAACGATGGTGCGCGACCGCGACGACATCGTCGGCCTCGACTCGTCGATCCTCCAGGCCCGTCAGGTCTGGGTCGCCTCCGGCCACGAGGCGTCCTTCACCGATCCGCTGGTCGAGTGCCGCAACTGCAACAACCGGTTCCGGGTCGACAAGCTCGATGACCCGAACAAGTGCCCGAACTGCGGCAAGGAAGGCACTTTCACCGAGCCCCGCCCCTTCCACCTCATGCTGCGCACCCATTTGGGGCCGGTCGAGGACGATGCCGCCCTCGTCTACCTGCGTCCGGAAACCGCCCAGGGGATCTTCATCAACTACGAGAACGTGCGGCGCACCACCCGGATGCGCCTCCCCTTCGGCATCGCCCAGATCGGCAAGGCTTTCCGTAACGAGATCACCCCCGGCCAGTTCGTGTTCCGTACCCGCGAATTCGAGCAGATGGAGATGGAGTTCTTCTGCAGACCCGAGGAAGCCGAAAAGTGGCATCGCTACTGGCTCGATGCCCGGCTGCAGTGGTACATCGACCTGGGCATGGCTCCCGAGCGGGTGCGGCTGCGGGCGCACGAGACCGACGAGTTGGCCCACTACTCCAACGCCACCAGCGACGTCGAGTACTTGTTCCCATGGGGGTGGGACGAGCTGGAGGGGATCGCCAACCGGGCGGACTTCGACCTCCGGGCCCACACCGAACACAGTGGCGTCGACTTGCGCTACTACGACCAGGAGAGCGACGAGCGGTTCTTTCCGCATGTGATCGAGCCCGCCGCCGGGGTGACGCGCTCGGCTTTCGCGTTTCTGGTCGACGCGTACGAAGAGGACGAAGTCGGCGGCGAATCGCGGGTGGTGCTTCGCCTTCATCCTCGTTTGGCTCCCGTGAAGGTGGCCGTGCTTCCCCTCTCCAAGAAGGACGACCTGGTCGCGGTCACCGACGAAGTCGCCGCCGAGTTGCGTCGCCGGTGGCCCATCGAGGTGGATGTCACCCAGTCGATCGGCCGCCGCTACCGGCGCCAGGACGAGATCGGCACCCCCTACTGCGTGACGATCGACTTCGACACGCTCCAGGATCAGGCGGTCACGGTCCGCGACCGAGACACCACCGAACAGGTCCGGATCCCCATCACCGACCTGGTCGAGCACCTCAATGGCAGGTTCGGCGGGTTGGTGTAGCGAGCCAGCCCCGGCTCCAGCTCCAGCCAGAGAACCGGCCCAGCCACAGCTCCAGCCTCAGCCAAACAAGGGCCACCCAAGCGGGCGAGCCAAGCGAGCATCCTTGCTTCGTTCGTCGCTTCGCGAATTGCTTATCGCGCCTCGCTCGCCTCGCGAATCCCGTCCCTGTCTCAGCACCGGCGGACCACTTACACTCCTCGCGTGGCCTACCGGCGGGAAGACATCGAGCGCGTTCGTGACGCCACCGACCTCGTCGAGCTGGTGGCCGAGGTCACCAAGGTCAAGCGGGCCGGGCGCTCGGTCATGGCGGTGTGCCCCTTCCACCAGGAGAAGACCGCCTCGATGTCGGTCGATCCGTCCCGCGGGCTGTACCACTGCTTCGGGTGCGGGGCGAGCGGGGATGTCTTCCGGTTCGTGCAGGAGAACCAGACGGTCGACTTCTCCGACGCGGTGGAGATGCTCGCCCGCCGGTCGAACATCACGCTCGAGCGTGACCCCGAGGCGGCCAAGCGCCGCGATCGGCGCGAAGTGCTGGTGGATGCCACCAGCACCGCGGTGGACTTCTACCACGCCCGTCTGAAGGCGGGCCAGGAGGCAGGAACTGCCCGCTCCTACCTGCGGGGCAGGGGATACGACGCCGACGTGGTGGAGCGGTTCTCGATCGGTTTCAGCCCGACCAGCGGTGAGGCGCTGGTGGCCCATCTCCGTGCCGCCAAGGTGCCCGAGGACGTGATGGTGTCGGCCGGCCTGGCGCTGCGGAGTCGTGCCGGCCGCATATTCGACCGGTTCAGAGGCCGGATCATGTTCCCGATCTTCGACGTGCGGGGTGACGCCGTGGGGTTCGGCGCTCGACTGCTCGAAGGAGATGGCCCCAAGTACCTGAACTCTCCAGAGACACCGATCTATCACAAATCCCGCCTCCTGTACGGGCTCAACTGGGCGAAGAGTGAGGTGGTGAGAGGGAGCGAGGTGGTGGTGGTCGAGGGCTACACCGACGTGATCGCACTGCACCTGGCCGGGTTGCCGATCGCGGTCGCCACCTGCGGGACCGCGCTCGGTGAGGAACACCTCGACCTGTTGCGACGATTCACCGACCGGATCGTGCTGATGTTCGATGCGGATGAAGCAGGCGCCGGTGCGAGCCTGCGCGGCCTGGAGCGGTCGGCTCCCGGCGACCTCGACCTCCGCATCGCCGAATTGCCGGAGGGCAGGGACCCGGCCGATGTCGTGTTCTCGGGGGATGCCCATGCTCTCCGCAAGTCGATCGACACATCCACCTCGCTCATCGAATATCGGATCGAGGCCGAGATCGCCAAGTTCGCATACAAGGCCGACCGTCAGGCCGCGGCCCGGGCGGTGCGGGCGGCGGCGGCGATCGTCGCCCAGCACCCGGATCGCCAGTCGCGACGGGAAGGGGCGGGATTCATCGCCAGTCGGGTGATCACCAACTCGGTGGACGATGTGATCGACCTGGTCGAGGAGCAGCGCCAACTGCTCAATCAACAGGGAGGGTCCCCGGCACGGTCCAACGCGGTGGCCCGATCCCAGACCGGGTCCGAGAAGGCGGAGGTCGAGGTGCTGCGCCTTCTGTTGGCGAACCATCCGGATGTGCGGGGGATCGACTGGTCGACTCTTCTCTCGGTGCCGGAGCACCTCGCCGCGTATGACGTGATCGCCCCGACGCTCGAGGCGATGGAACCGGGGGAACCCCCCGACCTCGGTTCATTGGTGGGCGGCGCCGATCCGGCCATCGGCGAAATGCTCGGTCGTTTGGCCCTCGATGGCCGCCCGCTGCCCGATGCGGCGGAAGTCGTCAAGAAGGTGCAGGTGGGCGCGCTGGAGGGCCGCCTCCGCGAACTGCAGTTTCAGGTGGGCTCGCTCGATGCCGACACAGAGCCAGAGGCGTATTCGGTCGCCTTCAGGGAGTTGATAGCTTTGGAAAAGCAGCGCCGCGATCTCTGGAGCCATGAATGACCACACCGGCAGATCTGGTACTCGAAGACCTGCTGGCGCGCGCCCGCCAACGCGGCTTCTTGATGATGATGGAGGTGCAGCAGGAGCTGGAGGACGCCGAGGCTCCGCCCGACGCGTTCGATCGTGTGTTGGAGGCGCTGCGCTCCGGCGGGGTGGAGATACGCGAGGACACCCCTGAGGCCGTCTTCGATCTGGTCCAGGTGGACGACGAGATCGAAGTGAGCGATCCCGTCAGGATGTACCTCCAGGAGATCGGTCGGGTGCCCCTGCTCGATACCCAGCAGGAGGTGGAGCTGTCGATGCAGATGGAATCCGGGCTGAGGGCCAAAGAGAAGCTGTCCCACATCGAGGAGCCGATCGGCGTCGCCGAGCGGGCGATTCTCGACCGGGCCGCCCGGTTCGGCGAGCGAGCCCAACAGCGTCTCGTCGAGGCGAACCTCCGCCTCGTCGTCTCGATTGCCAAGAAGTACGTCGGCCGGGGAATGCCCCTCCTCGACCTGATCCAGGAGGGCAATCTCGGCCTGATGCGGGCGGTCGAGAAGTTCGACTACCGCAAGGGCTTCAAGTTCTCGACATACGCCTCATGGTGGATCCGGCAGTCGGTGACCCGGGCACTCGCCGATCAGGGCCGCACGATTCGGGTGCCGGTGCACATGGTGGAGACCATCAACAAGCTGGCCGCGGTGCAACGGACCCTGAGCCAGGAGCTGGGTCGCGAGCCGACCATCGCCGAGATCGCCAGCGACCTCGAGCTCGAGCCCGAAAAGATCACCGAGCTACGGCGGATCGCCCAGGACCCGCTGTCGCTCGAGTCGCCGCTGGGCGAGGAGGACGACTCGACTCTCGGCGACTTCGTCCAGGACCACGATGCCGAAGCGCCGGTGGCGGCGGCCTCGTTCCGCTTGTTGCAGGATTATCTCCGCATAGTCCTCGAGGAGCTCTCCGATCGGGAGCGGCAGGTGCTGCTGATGAGGTTCGGGCTTGCCGACGGCAACATTCACACTCTCGAAGAGGTGGGGAAGCACTTCAAGGTGACCCGGGAGCGGGTGCGCCAGTTGGAGACGAAGGCCCTCGCCAAGCTGCGTCAACCATCACGCGCCGGGCGTCTCAAGGACTACCTGGGCGACTCGTAGCGCTAGACCCCGCGACCGTCGATCGACGCGGCGTCGTAGGGCTCGATCATGATGCACTCGCCGGGGCACTCCTCGGCGGCCTCGATGGCGATGTCGGTCTGCGAGTCGGGTATCCGGGCGACCCCGCGGGAACCGTCGGGGCCGTGGCCATCGCCTTCCTTGGCGTCGAACACGATCGTCTTGCCGAAGTGCCGGGCCTCTTCCTTCACGACCCAGAGCCCGTCCTCGCGTCCGACGAACACGTCGGGGGCGATCTCCTCGCAGATCCCGTCACCGGTGCAGAGGTCCTGGTCGATCCAGACTATGAGCTTCGTTGGTTCTGCCATTGTGATTGTCCCTCTAGCTGAATCGGTTCACGGCGAGTACCGACTTGCCGTGAGCTACCTCATCAGGGTGGTCGGAGTGGACTCCAACTGCAAATGTTACCGGAGGTGATACCCGGGCCTGCGGGGCCGGAAACCGTGGGGAAAGAGTCGCCCAGGCCCGGTGGTACCCTTCCCGGCCGTCCCTTCCGGGGTAGCTCAACGGCAGAGCAGCGGACTGTTAATCCGTTTGTTGGGAGTTCGAATCTCCCCCCCGGAGCTTGCGTCTTTCCCTCCCGGCGCTCACCCTTCTGTGTTGAATGCGATCCAGTCGCTCTCGAGCACTTCGGTCGGGGTGGGTTCGGGGTCGCCGATCGGGCCGGTCGACACCTCGGGGGGGCCGACCGTAAGGCTGAACCCGGCCGCCACGGTCGCCTCACCGCCCGGGGTGGTGACCAGGACCGTCCGGTCGACCACCACCACCGTGGTGAACTCGCTCGGGTCGATCAACACGGCAGTGCCCTGGACCGACGCCACCGCTGAGGGCGTGTCGATCTCGAACCGGCTGCCTGCCTCGGTGAAGTCGACCACCCGGCTTTAGGTGTTGCCGGCGGTCTGGCGCCCTCTGACCGTGCTCGGGCTATCGCCGATCTCGACGATGGAGAACACGGTGAGGTAGTCGAGCCGGGTGACGCTTCCGTCGGGCCAGAGGATCTCGGCGCGCCCCGTCGGGCCGGTGCGCACCGTGTAGCCGACCTCGAGGGGGTGATCCTCGTCGACGGGATGGATCACCCCGTCGATCTCCACTTCGACCGCGCCGCTGAGCGGGTGCAGCTGCGCAGCGTGCTCCGACGAATCGTCGCCACAGGCGACAAGCACGACGGCGAGCAAGGCGAGCATGGCGTAGCGGATGACGGAACCTCCTGGCGCCCGGATTGTAGGAGTCGCAGCCCCTGGTCGGTCACTCGAGCGCTTCGCGCCGGTCAGACCCCTCGAAGCGGGCGTCCGAATCGGCGCGCAGGTCTCCGATCTTGCCGTTGAGGGCTGCCCGGACCGCGTTCAGCGCCGACTGGGCGGCGTCCACCCGGGGGATGAGCACGAAGTCTGCCCCGGCGGCGTACAGCGACCGGGCCTCAGGGAAGGTGGTGGCGGTGAAGATGAGCGTCGAGTCGGGGCACAACTCGCGAATCGTCTTGACCAGTCGCTGAGGCGAGGTCGAGACCAGGATGTCTCCAGGAATCGTGCAGAGCACCACCCGGGCCCGGTCGACCCCTGCGTGTTGCAGCGTCTCCGGAATGGTGAAGTCTCCGTACACGACATGGGGCCCGAGTGCAGCGATCTGTTCGTGAATCGAGACGTTGAAGTCGATCACGAGGCTTCGGTGGAGCAGCTCCGGCTCGGTGGCGTGCAGTTCGGCAAGCAGTGAAGATCCAGTGCGGTGCAGACCGAGGAGCGCGAGGTCATATGCCTCAGCCGAACCGCCCGGCCCCGAGGTTGGCTGCTTGAGGCCCAGCCGATCGAGGAGCGGGGCGAGCGCGTCGTACACCTTGTCGGAACGAGCGAAGAGCCACGGACTCAACACCGCGGTGATCACAAATGCGAGCACGATCACGGCGCTCACCTTGGCGTCGATGTGGCCCAGTTGCAGGCCGATGAAGGCGATAACAAGCCCGAACTCGGAGATCGGGGCGAGCTTGGTGGAGGTGAGCGTGGCGTTGCGGCGATCGAGGCCGCTCGCGTAGAGCAGGGGAAGCATGACCAGGAACCGCGACGCGATGGCGAGGGCGGCCAGGAGCACCGCGAGCACGACGATGGCCAGCTCGTCGGGCGCGGGGATGGTCATCCCGATGCCCACGAAGAACAGGGTGACGAAGAAGTCCCGGACGACCGACACCTGGCGTGTGATCTCGATGGCGAATGGCAGGCTGGCAATCGTGGTGCCCGCGATCATCGCCCCCATGCCCGCACTCACCGATAGCCCGGGCGAGATGTCGAATGCCCGTGAGAGGCCTTCGTCGATGTGGATTCCGGCGATGACGACGCCGAAACACCATGCGAGGGAGGCGACCAGGACGGTGGCAGGTTGCTTCGCCACCCAGGAGAGGCCGCGGTTCAGCGCGGTGCGAGCCACGACGGCGGCGACCACCCCGAGGAGGGCGATACCCGCCAGCGATGCAGCGATCGGGCCGATCCGCGGGCTATCGAGGTTCGGCTGGAGCGCGAGGACGATGATCGCCCACACGTCCTGGAAGATGAGGAGCGCGATCGCCATGCGTCCGCTGACGGTGTCGAGTGTGAACGACTGCTGGAGCAGGGCGACCACCAGCAGGGTCGACGACGCTGCGATCGCCAGGCCCACATAGAGGGCTCCGTACTCGCCCCCGATCACACCGCTGCCCACCCCGATGAGGACGAGACCCTGGGCGGCCAGAAGGCCGAAGATCACGGTCACCGGGAATTGGAGGATGCCGGACATCAGCACGGTGCGCCCACTCGCCACCAGGGAGCGCATGTCGATCTCGAGTCCGATCAGAAACAGCAGGAGAATGAGTCCGAGTTGGGCGATGGTGTCGATGGCCCCCTCGTCCGAGATCACCCCGCCGACCGGCCCGAGCAGCACCCCGGCGAGCAGGAATGCCGCCACGGTGGGGATGCGGATGCGGGTGAACAGGATGGCGAGGAACCCGGCTCCCACCAGGGCGAGTCCGATGTCGAGGATGAGTTCCGGGAGTCCCGGGCCTGCGGCGAGGAATGCGCTGGGCATGGGCCGAGACGGTAGCCGGTGACCAGCGCCAGCAGCCCTTCACCGTTCGAGTTAGACCAAGAGTCACCGTTCGAGTTAGACCAAGAGCACGACCACCACCGTCGATGCTCAAGTGAAGCACCCCGATCCGGTACGAGTCAGGTCAGAAGACCATGGCCCGGTGCCGGAGTGCGGGGCAAGTGCTGGGTGCCGTCACACCAACAGTACGGCTCCGCCGCTCCGCCCTACCGGGTCCGACGCGAGTAGCCAGTGAGCGCGCCGACGATGAAGAGCACCAACGCGATGATCAGCAGCCAACGAAGCGCCGCGACGAATATCCCGACGCCGCCCAACAAGAGCGCGAGAAGCAGAATCGCGATCACCACCATGTGTCATCTCCTCTTGCCGTTGCCCATGACATACCCGAGGTACCGGATGGCAAACTAGTGGTGCGGCGGGACCGTCATCGCCGCTGACCGAGCGGCTGAGTTCTGTCGGCCAAGGGCGGTGAGCGAATGGACGGTGATTGGACTCGGGGTTTGCCCTGTAAGAAACCGGCAATAAACAGTGAATATCGATCTAGCCATAGAATGATGACTCTCGTAATCTGTGGGTTCGAGTGGCACTCACTTTGGAAGGAACGCAACTCATGCCGATGTCCGATGAACACAAAGCGGCTCTCGCCAAGGGTCGTCGCGAGTCGCGGGCGATCAAGCAGTATCTCGAGGGTTTGAAGAGCCGGCGTCCTGGACGCCCGGTGACACCGGTCACTCTGAAGAATCGGATCGGCGACCTCGAGGAGCGAATCGCCTCTGCGACCGACCCGCTGAGGGCTGTCGACTTGCGGCAGGCGCGAATCGATGCCGAGCAGGCTCTCGCGAGGGCGTCGTCCTCCGCCGATCTGGCCGACCTCGAGAAGGCCTTCGCCAAGAACGCCAAGTCCTACTCGAAGCGGAAGGGCATCTCCTACGCCGCATGGCGGGAAGCCGGAGTACCAGCCGCCCTCCTCAAGGAAGCCGGGATCAGCCGGAGTGGCAAGTAGCCGTCGGCAGCCCGCAGCCCTCGTCGCACGTACACTCCCGTTCGGTCGGGCCCGTAGCTCAGTTGGTTAGAGCAGCGGACTCATAATCCGTAGGTCCCAGGTTCGAGTCCTGGCGGGCCCACCAGACACGTCATGTTCGAACCGTGGCCGACGAAAATGAGGTCACGGTTCGTGTTTTCCCAGGGGAGTGCGCCGTTGGGCCGTTGTGTGGGGTCGGCCGGTTGCTCTCGTCGGTAGGTTGAGAGTTCGGGGTCGATGAGGGCGGCGGCTTCGTGTTCGAGCCTTTCGGCGAGGTCGTGTGCGAGTAGGTGTGCGAATGGGAGTTTGAGGTCAACGCCTTCGATGCCGTCCTCGCCGACCCAGATCTTTTCGAAGAAGGACTGGTTGAAGGCGCGTCGGATGTTGTCGGTGCCTTGGGCATAGGCTTCGAGGCAGTCGGCGGCGAGAGTGAGGGCCTGGTCGAGGTTGCGCTCGATCTCGTCGAAGCGCAGGGTGCATGAGTCGAGGATGCGTTGGGCTTGGGCCTCGTCGGCTGTGATCCTGGTCTGTTCTTCTTTGAGTAGATCGATGCTGATGGCGTCGGCGTAGTGGGCGTTGAGGAGCTTCTTGCGTTCGTCGCGGAGCTTGGCGAGGCGACGCTTCTGACGGTCGACCTCCTTGGTGTTGAGGCTTCGAGTGATCTCGATGTGATCGGTCACGTGCTGACGGATCCCATCGAGACGACTCGGATCGAGGGTGATGATCTTGTAGTACTCGGCGACCGCGTCTTCGACCTGGTCGACGGGTAGGTAGCGCTGGTTGCAGCCGTTGCGTCGTTGTCGGCCGAGGCAGAAGGCGTACTGGTATCTGCCGCCGTTGCCTTTGGCGTTGGCGACGGTGAGGCGTGATCCGCAGCTGGCGCAGTAGATGGTGCCTTTGAGGTAGTGCCAGTGCTTGGAGCTCTTCTCGCCGCTGATGTTTCGTTCGGTGAGTAGACGCTGAACGGTCTCGAAGGTGTCGAGGTCGATGAGGGGTTCGTGTCTGCCTTCGTAGGAGGCACCGTCCCAGGTGACGATGCCGATGTAGTAGCTGTTGCGAAGCATGTCGTGCACGTTGGAGGTGTGGAGCGCCTTGCCGTCGTGGACCCGGGTGGCGTGTCCTCTAAAACCGAGCGCTTCGAGTTCTTCGCAGAGTCCGCTGAGGCTCCACTCGCCGCTTGCGTAGGCGTCGAATGCCCAGCGGACGGTGGGGGCTCGTTCGGGGTCGATCTCGACCGAACGGATCTCCCGCCCGTCAACTTTGGCGCGGACGTTGAGGTAGCCGAGGGGTGCCCGGTACGGGGTGCCACCACTCTTGGCTTTCTGGCGCATGCCTTTGCGGGCCTCGGAGGCGAGGTTGGATGAGTAGAACTCGGCGATGGTGGCCATGATCCCGTGGAGCAACTTGCCCGAGGGTGTCTCATCGATGTTCTCGGTGGCCGAGACGAGGGTGGCCCCGGCCTTCTTGATGAGCAGGCCGATCTCGACGTCGTCGCGGAGGCTGCGGGCGAGACGGTCGACCTTGTGGACGATGACGTAGTCGATGTCGTTGAGTGTCTTGATGCGTGTCAGCATTTCCTGGAGAGCCTGGCGATCGGCGGATCGTGCCGATTCGCCACGGTCGGCGTATTCGTCGACGACGGAGGCTCCGAGGCTTTCTGCCTTGCGGATGCAGGCTTCGCGTTGGGCCGGGATCGAGTAGCCCTCCTTCTCGTTGTCGCGCCCGGCTTGGGCCGAGGTGGATACCCGCAGGTAGATGACGGCTCGGTTCATCGTGTCCTCTTTCATGCTGCTGCCGTTCGTGTTGGAAGGGGTATCACATCACGGGTGTACCCGTGGCACCTCTTGGGTGCGTCGGTGAGACCGACTTGTTGGAGGCGGATGCGGGCGGCGTCGAGGGAGACGTTGAACATCTTGGCGAGCGTGGCCTCGTCCTGAGCGTTGCTGCCCCAGGCTCGTTTGACCCAGATTCGGGGCATCAGCAGGCAGGCAGCGAAGTAGTCGCAGATCCGTTCGGTGAGCCAGTCGGGGGCGGTGCCAGGGCCTGCTTTGCGGAGATGGTTGACGGCCTGGTCGTCGAGGATGTGCTTGATCTCATGCGCGGCGGTGAAGCGGCGGCGGACCGGCGACTCGTCGGCGTTGAGCAGAACGATCCACAGGTCACCGACCTGGCGGGTGGCGCCGGAGACTCCGAGCCTGGCTACTTCTTCGATGACCACTCCGGGAATGGACCGAAGTTGCTGATCGCTGATGGCGGCTGAGTCGATGCTGAGGTGGCCGCGGAGGCGTTGTGCCTGTTTCTCGGCGACGGCGAGTGCTTCGAGGTAGTGCAGGCGTCGTCGGGGAACGAGTTCCTGCAGGGTGGTGATGATCATGGTTCCTCCTTTCGCGGTCGCGCCCGCGTGAGGAGGGGCTGACCGGGTGTTAGTTGATGTGCTGTTGGCGGTACTTGTCGGCGATGAGGTTGAAGTGTTCGACGAGCTGGTCGATGGCCGCGTCGGGGAAGTCACTGTGTTTGGCTCGCAGGTATGGCTCGAAGCCGGGAAGGTCTTCGAGTTGGGCGTATCCAGCCAGGGCAAGCAGGTCGTCGAGGTCGAGGTCGAGGACCAGCGCGAGCCTCTGCAACGTCTCGGGTCGAGGTCTGGTGATCTCGCCTGATTCGATGCGTTGGATGGTGGCTCGGTGGACGCCGCCGGTGCGGTGGGCGACCTCATAAGCGGTGAGGTCCTTGGCGTGTCGAGCGGCGTGGATGGTGCGTCCCAAGGCGGTCGCTGGGTCGCTCATATATTTGGTCTCCGTTTATCCACTCCAGAGTCTCATGATGCGCGGAGGCGCGCAATGGTGGAATCGACAACATCTATGCAGCCTCCCTGTACACGTCGGGAAATGTGAAGTGCTCATCGGTGAGGTCGATTCCGACCCAGTCGCGGCCGAGGCGTCTGGCGACGTGGGCGGTGGTACCGGTACCGATGAATGGATCGAGCACCAGACCGGGCACCCTGGGAGCGTCGTGCCCGCAGTTGGGAGCGCCGCAGCGGCTGCAGGTAGTCGGCGGGCATCCGGCGAGGATCGGGGCCTCGATCAGCCGCTCTGGGAACGTGGCCGAGTGTCTGCCTCGGTGCGCGGCCTTGGCGAAACGCCACACATCGCCGGGGTTCTTGCCGAGCGGGTGGCCGATCCGACCGGCTCGTTTGAGCTTGGTGATTCCGTCATGGCTGCCGCCGTAGGAGCCATCCCAGGTGCGGAGCGACCGTGACGGCTTCGGCGGTTTGGTGAGGTGCGGGATGCGAATCGCATCGAGATCGAACCAGTAGCCCTTCTCGGTGGCGGTGAGCAGATAGATGTACTCCCAGGTGCCGCTGAGTCGGTCGCGCACCGAGTGGGGCATCGGGTTGGTCTTGGACCAGATGATCTTGTTGCGGACGATCCATCCGTGGGCGGCGAGGGCGAGCAGAAGCCGCTCGGGTCCGAAGAGGAGGCTCTTGCGGCGACTGCCCTGCCTGTGGTGCTGGGAGTAGGTGTCGGCGAGGTTGAGCCAGACGGTGCCGGTGGGCTTGATGACTCGCTGGATCTCATCGAAGACCGCGACGAGGTTGGCGACCCAGCCGTGGACATCGGGTTCGTGGCCGATCTGATCCTTCTGGCCGTAGTCACGGAGTTGGTAGTACGGCGGTGAGGTGACGACGCAGTCGACTGAGCCGCTGGGAAGGGTCTGGAGGGTGGTGCGAGCGTCGCCGATGAGGAGCCGGTTGCGTGGCTCAGACGTAGGGGTTGAAGACATGGATTCCTCCGTCTGCGGCTTTGGCGACGACGAGGTCCATTTCGAGGTCGCGGATGAGCCGGTCGATGTCGATGCTGATGTAGGCGCGGTGCTCTTTGGGGATGATGTCTTCGGTGAGTCCGGTGTCTTCGGCGAGTTGCTCGGCGTAGTCGCGGAGACTGTCCCAGCGTCCGAGGTACGCCTCCTCGAACTTGTCGAGGTTCTCCTCGGACTCGTCTCCGCTGTAGGCGACCCAGGCGCTGAAGGCGTCGCCGTGGGCTTCGATGCCCTGGGCGATGCGTGAGACGGTGTCGAATTGCGAGTACTCGTGGATGCGGGCGTAGCCGAATCCTTCGTAGTCGTGGATGGCCCACTCTTCGGCGAAGAGCTGTGGGCTGGCGGCGAGCATCCGCTGTACCGCTTGGTGGATGTCTTCGGGTTCCTGGGTGGCGTCGATCCAGGTCCCGTAGAGGCGTCCGGCGTTGTAGTCGCTGAGCGACGCCACGTAGATGCGGGGACGGATCTCGGGTTCGGCTTCGGGTGATGTTCGTGGCTGTTGTTCCATGGCACTGTTGTATGTCCTTTCCGTTACGGATTGAAGATGTTCGGGATGTCGCTCTCGAGGGCGACCTGGTGGAGCGACCAGGCGTCGGCGGGCCGGATTCCGAGCGCGTCGACGATCTGGTTCTTGCGTCGTTCGTGGGGCACGATCCACAGGACCCGGGGGAACACGCCGTGGCGTTCCTGTTCGATGCCGGTGCGGTGGTACTGCTCGTAGACCGCGGCCTTGCGGACAATCGTGGTGGTCGACTCGGTTGCCCGGTCGACTTCGACGAACCAGTGGTCCTCGAAGTCAGGTGTCACGGTGACCAGATAGGCGTCGGGTTTGAGGAGCCCGGCACCCCAGGTCCGCCAGCAGGATGGTTCGGTCTCGAACGCGGTGACTTCGATGAGGTCGACCCGGGAAGTCTCGACGGCTCGGACGTAGACCTCGGTGATCGCCAGCGAGTGTTCCAAGAAGGTGCGTCCCGGGGTGTGGGGTCGGCGGCCCGGTGCGAGTCCGAGTAGGCGGCGGCCGGTGACATCGAGCCGGTACACGAAGCCCTCGGAGCCAGCCCGCACGCCGCCGACGCGGCGATCGAGGCGGCTGATGACCCGCAGGTCGGTGAGTTGGCTGAGGCGACGGCGGGCAGTTCGAGCCTGGCTCGGTTCAGGCCAGTGGAGTCGCCGGAGCTGCCCAGCCGAGGCGATGTCCACTCGGTCGAGGGTTTCAGCAATCGCCCAATCGACCGGGCTGAGGCGACGGCGGATCTCAGCGGCGACCTGGCTGGTCACTCTCATGATCCACCTCCCACCGCGACCACCAGGGGTAGGTCATTCGTCGCAACACCGGTCGCGCCGCTGATGACCCACTTACGATTTCGCCTGCAATGGGTCGACACGAGCGGTCGGGCGAGCGGCCACCTCATCGGTCGACTCCGCGTGGCTTCCGCCCCACCTGACCGTCACCGTCCTCGACGTGAATATCAGTGGGGATCGGCCGGCCGTACAGGGCCCGCGACCGTGACCTGACGGCTTCGGCGTCACCGATCGGGTCGGAGGGCGGCAATGTTCTGCCGGTGAACGGCGGCAGCACCCGGTCGGGTGTGGCGATCCGCACCGCGATCTCCCGAGACGCCAAGCCGCGCAGGTCAGCCGCGGTGAGGTACGGCTCGAGGTCTCGGGCGAGAACCCGGGCGTCATCGGCGGTGGTCTGAAACGTGACCCTCGATCCGGTGTTGGACAGGACGTCACGACGGATGCCGTCGGGGAGCTGCCCGAGGTGCTGGTGGGCAACGACAAGTCCGACACTCATACCGCGGGCCTGGGCCAGCATGTCGCCCATCCCGATTGGAAGCCGCAGGTAGTCCTGGAACTCGTCGAGGTAAAAGAACACCGGGTGGCGATGGTCGGGATGGACGGCTGCCCGGCCGAGGACCGCCTGCCATAGTCGGGCGAGCAGCAGCCCACCGATCAGCGCGGCGGTGTCCTCGCCGACGAGTCCCTTGGCCAGGCGGATGATGACGACACGTCGCTTGGTGAACACTTCCCCGAGATCGAGTAGGCCGTCTCGATGACAAAGAACCCGCAGAGCTTCGGGTCGGAGCACGACGGCGCGGATCTTGTTGAGCACCGGGGCAATCACCGAGGTTCGTTCGGTGTCGCTCAGCGCCTCGTACCAGGTCCAGAAGCCAGCCAGCACCCGGTCGTCAATGACCGCTGGCAGGTGGCGTCGCCGGAATGCCGGGTTGGTGAGCAGGTCCGGCAGATCAGCCAGTGTCGCTGCCGGGGACGCTCCGAGGGTGAGCAGCCCGGCGCGGAGCACATCGGCGGTTCGGGGTCCCCACGACGAGGCAAACAGTCGGGCCATCACCCCAACGAGGAAGTCGGTGGTCCGATGCCGGTCGGGACCGGAGAGAATATTGAGACCGACCGGCCGATCGATCTCGGTCGGGTCGATGACGACCACCTCGTCGACACGGCTCGCCGGGACCCGCTCGCACACCAGGTCGGTCAGATCCCCCAGCGGATCGAACACCACCACCCCACGGCCTGTTCGGATATCGGCGGCGATCAGGTGGGTCAGCAGGGTGGACTTGCCGACCCCGGTCGGGCCGATCACGTGGAGGTGCCGTAGCCGCCCACTGGTCCCGAGGCGGATCTGATCGTTGGTGCCGGGAAAGGTGGAGATCCCCACCGATGGCCCGGTCGTCGGTGCTCCCGCTGGCGGTGGCAGAAGGCGGCTTGCGCCGCGGGCCAGCCCCCGGATCGGGGTTGGTTCTGTCGGCCATCCGACCAGACCGACCAGTTCACTGATATTGAGGTGCGATGGCCAGACCAGTAGCGGTGGTCTCATGCTGATGACTGACCGAGGGACTCTGGCTGAGCGTCGGGCCCGCAGGTGACCATCGGGTCCGCTCATCAGTCGCAGCACTCGAGCCGCGTTCCCGGCGAGACTTCGTGCCCGGGCCGGGTTGGCGGACCAGGCGGTGACACGGCCCGAGGCGACGACCTCGGCTTCGGCTTGCTTGGCCTTCTCGGTGCGGTCGAGTTCTTTGGAGGGAAAGCCCCAGCGTCGGGGATGCGTCAGCGGCGCAGCGAGCCACTGCACGACCACCACCTCGCCCTTGCGGAGGCTGCTGAGAGAGCCGAGCAGCGCTGCGGCCATGTCGTCGCTGATATCGGTGCGCAACACCCCGGGGGTCGGGCCGACGAGCTGCAGCCCAAAGGCTCCGCCGACAAGGCGATCGATTGGTCGGTCGGCGGCCTCGACTCTGATCCCGGGGATTGCCGAGGTGAGAGCGGAGACGGCGGCATCGCCGTCGGGAACGGTGATGAGATGAGTGATGCCCGCCTGAGATGCCCACACCTCCAAGCACAAGAACCTGCGCGCCGAGTCGAAACCGTGTGAGCGGGAAAGTGTGGCGAGGAGTGCTCGGAGGGCGGCTGCGATCTGGCGGCGGTCGACCGATCCGGGATGGGAGATCCGATAGGTGGTCACTCGGCGGTCTCCCTCTTCGTGTCCGGCTGTCCGCCGGGTTCCTGGTCGAGCAGGCGGGCCAGTTCAATGACCGCCCTCGCCAGCGCCTTGAGGTCTGGTTCCTTACGTTGTTGTCCGATGACTCGGATCCGGCGTGGTTCGGACACGATTCACCTCCTTTCAGGGATTAGGTGCAGGTGCGCACGCCAGCCCGCCCGAGCGCGACAGACCACGGAGAGCGAAGACCGGGTCGGTCAGGGGAGAAACGGAGACGGAAGCGTCGGCTGCGCCGAGCTGGCAGCGCCCATTCATCGTACGTTGCAGGCATGCGCCTTGCATATGGTGGAATGAACAACCGTTTCGCAACGCCATCAATAGCCCTTCCACAGCCTGCGAAACAGGATCGCCAAGCCCAGCAGCACCACCAGTAACGGCAATGCGGGCCCCAGCAGATTCGCTGAGACCCGCACCGCCACCGACAGCACGACCAGGTAGGCCAGGCCGCTGATCGCCCACTTCGCCATCACGCCTCGTCGATGACATCGCCGCGGACGACCCCGGCCATGTACTGACGGGCCTGCCACGCCGCGATCGACAGACGCTGCGCCGCCTGGAGGGCCTCCAGTTCGTCACGCAATGCCCGCTCGCGCTCGGGCTGGGTGTAGGTCATGTACTCGTACATCGCCCAACCGCCGCCGATCAGAGCCGCCGCCAGGATGAGAAACACGCCAAGGAGTTCCATGGCTAGTACCCCAGCTGCGCGATCTCAGCCGCGGCCAGCCCGGCGTAGGTGTCGACGATCACCCGGAAGCGGGGCTCACCGAGCGGACACTGCTCGATCAGCCGACCCTCCTCCGCGGTCAGCATCGCCACCTGGCTCAAAGCCACGTGCGTCACGTACCCCGCCGCCTGCACTTTGGCGGCAGCGATCAACCCGCGGTGAGCGGCATGCTCGACCGCACGCACTACCGGCTTCGGCACCCGCGGCGCGCCAACCCGGCTGATCCCGGTGTTGTCACTGATCCGCTTGACCAGTTCGTTGCTCATGACACCTCCTTCGATCTCGTATGAGCAACTCCACGCTGCCTGCTCCAGGAGGGCGCGGCGCAAGGTGCAATACTGGGTACGAACTGGGTATCGGAGGACGACGTGCGGCTGACCGCCGGAGAAGTCGACGTGATCGACGACAAACTCAAGTCGGTCATCCACGCCGGCCTACCCACATCCGACCAGGTCATCGACGACGCGCTACTCGACCTGCTCGGTGTAGCCGCCCGCTCGGTTCATCCTGACGAACGGGTCAGTCGCGCCGACGCCTTCAACGAACTCGTTCCACGACTGATCCCCAAGATCAAGGACGACTTCGAACGGCAGGCCACGCAGATCATCTTCGGGATCGCCCAGGGTACGAAAGGCCTCAACCTCACCAACCGCAGGTCACGGGCCGCAGCCCTGCAGGGCTATGACGACGACCACTTCCGCAAGAAGATCGAACCCAGGCTTAGGCGAGAGGTCGCCCTGCTGCTCCACCGGGACAGCCTCCGCTACAAGAGCCGCTCCCGCAGGGCCCTCGAGGCCATGGAACCGACCGGCGACACCCCGAAGCTCACTGACGATGACCTGACTGCTCAGGAGGAGCTGATCTCCCGGATCTGGGCCGAGGTGTACACCCTGCGAGCCGAGACCATCGCCGCCCTCCGCAAGCAAGGAGCGCCCGAGTACGCCTCACAGGTCGCGGAACACGAACTCGCAGCACGAGCCGCAGGGAAGCGATTGGAGGGCATGCTCGGCGAATACGTTGACACTTACGGGGAGCGATTCATTCGTCACGGCGAGAACGAATTCGACGCCGAAGGACTGAAACGGCTGGCCGCGTGGAGCATGTGAGGTTTGCTTGTCGGATTCCGCAAACTGATTCATACTGATTACCAAATAATGTAAAGGACGCTACATTGGCGAAGAAGAGCACCAAGAAGAACAAGACACTCAAGGCCACACTCTGGGAAGCAGCCGCCATGATGCGCGGGAGCCTCGAGACTGCCGAGTACAAGCACGTCGTCTTGGGTCTGGTGTTCCTCAAGTATGTTTCCGACTCCTTCGAGAACCGGCGCAATGCCATCGAGGCTTCACTCTCGGATCCTGAGTCCAAGGACTACATCCCGAACGAGGACCGTCGGACTCGGATTCTTGAGTCACGCGACGAGTACACACGTGAGAACGTCTTCTGGATTCCTGCCGAGGGTCGATGGGATGTCCTGCAGGCGAAGGCGAAGCAACCCGAGATTGGCGTCCTCATCGACAAGGCGATGGACCTCATCGAGAAGGAGAACCGATCCCTCCGTGGCGTCCTGCCCAAGACCTATGGCCGTGCTGAGATCGACAAGCGCCTTCTGGGTGAACTCGTCGACCTGATCGGCTCGATCGGCTTCACCGAGGTCGACCACGGCGCCGACGACGTTCTCGGACGGGTCTACGAGTACTTCCTCGGCCAATTCGCAGCAGCCGAAGGGACGAACCAGGGGGAGTTCTACACACCCCGACACGTCGTACAGCTACTCGTCGAAATGCTTGAACCGTACGAAGGGCGAGTCTTTGATCCCTGCTGTGGTTCAGGCGGGATGTTCGTTCAATCGGCGGAATTCGTCGCCGCTCACAACGGCCGACGCAGCGACATCTCCATCTACGGCCAGGAGTCCATGGCCACCACCTGGCGACTCGCCAAGATGAACCTCGCCCTCCGGGGACTTGAAGGCAACCTCGCCGACTCCTGGAGCGACTCCTTCCATGACGACAAGTTTCCTGACCTCCGAGCCGACTTCGTGCTCGCCAACCCGCCATTCAATGACTCAGACTGGGGTGGAGAGCGCCTCCGAGCCGATCCCCGCTGGAAGCACGGCGTGCCACCTACCGGTAACGCCAACTTCGCCTGGGTCCAGCACTTCCTCCATCACCTCGCACCCAGCGGCACCGCCGGGTTCGTCCTAGCCAACGGATCGATGACCTCCAATCAGTCCGGCGAAGGCGAGATCCGTAAGAACATCATCGAAGCCGACCTTGTTGACTGCATGGTCGCTCTACCCGGCCAACTCTTCTACACCACCGGGATCCCCGTCTGTCTCTGGTTCCTCGCCAGGAACAAGAAGAACGGTCGCTTTCGAGACCGCAGCGGAGAGACGCTCTTCATCGATGCGCGGAAGCTCGGCACCATGATCGACCGCACGCACCGAACCCTTACCCACGAAGACATCGCCCTCATCGCCGGCACCTACCACGCCTGGCGCGGCGAACCCGAGGCTGGCGTTTACGAGGACATCCCGGGGTTCTGCAAGAGCGCGACACTCAATGACATCCGAGAACACGGGCACGTCCTCACACCGGGCAGATACGTCGGGGCCGAGGACCTGGAAGACGACGACGAACCGTTCGACGACAAGATGAAGCGACTCACAGCGCGACTCGCCGAACAACAGACCGAGGCCGCGCGGCTCGACCAGCTCATGGCCGCCAGTCTCAAGGAGCTGGGTTATGGCGAGTGATTGGACAACGACCGCGTTCGGCGACTGCGCTGTGCTCGTAAGAGATACCGTCCAACCCGCGGCGGGTGGAGAAGAGCGGTATGTCGGCCTCGAACACATCGGAGAGGGATCTTTGTCCCTTCTCGGTGCAGGCACTTCAGCCGATGTCACGAGCGCCAAGGCGCGATTCAGGCGTGGCGACATCCTTTTCGGGAAGCTTCGCCCCTACTTCCGCAAGGTGGTGCGGGCCCCGTTCGACGGGATCTGCTCGACCGACATCTGGGTTGTTCGGCCGACGGAGGGCATCGATCCGGGATACCTGTTCTATTACATGGCATCACAACCGTTCGTGGACGCCGCTACCCGCGGATCGACTGGTACGAAGATGCCTAGAGCGAACTGGGACTTCGTGTCCCGGCTCGAGGTACCGGTACCCCCGATGGATGAGCAGCGCGCTATAGCAGCTGTGCTTGGTGCCTTCGACGACAAGATCGAGTTGAACCGGCGCAGGAGCGAGACCCTGGAAGGGATCGCCCGGGCGTTGTTCAAGTCATGGTTCGTCGACTTCGACCCGGTTCGCGCAAAGGCCGAGGGTGAGGATCCAGGACTGCACAAGCCGATCTCTGACCTGTTCCCCGATTCATTCGAGGACTCCCCGATCGGAGAGATCCCAGCCGGTTGGGCCGTGGCCTCATTGGGGGCCATCACAGAGAAGCCGCAGTACGGATATACCGCAAGCGCATCCGACGACCCCGTCGGACCCAGGTTCCTGCGGATTACGGATATCAACAAGACCGCTTGGATCGACTGGCGGGCGGTGCCGTACTGCGACGCAGGCCCATCGGACCGGAAGAAATATCTCCTCCGCAAAGGGGACATCGTTATCGCTCGTATGGCAGACCCGGGGCATGCTGCGTTCATCGAAGAAGGGCCTGAAGCAGTCTTCGCTTCCTACCTGATTCGCTTTCGGCCGGTGGACGAACGGTTCGGTCGCTTTCTTCAGTACTGGCTTCGCTCTAGTGCCTACTGGGACCTCGTTCGTGGGAGAGGTGCAGGAACGACCCGTTCAACCTTGAATGCCCAGACCTTGTCGCGATTCCCGCTCGTTGTCCCTTCAGGCGCTGTTGCTTCCGAGTTCGCACGTCATGTTGAATCGTTGCGAGATCGGCTAGTGGTTGGAATGGACGAGAGCGGAGTCCTCTCGCAGTTGCGGGATGCGCTACTGCCGAGACTCATGTCAGGCGATCTTTCGCTCTCACAGTCGAGGGCAGTTCCAGTCGAGGTCGGGTCGTGAGCGGTATTACGGAGGGAATCGTCGAGGACGCCTGCCTCGACTACTTCGCTGCACTTGGTTACGAGTGCCTGTTCGGTCCTGACATCGGCCCTGGTGGTACAGCGCAGGAACGGGCGGAGTGGCGTGACGTGGTGCTTCGCGATCGACTCACGAAGGCCGTCACGCGCATCAACCAAGGCCTTCCGGCCGGCACCGCAGAAGAGGTCGTCACTCGGGTCCTCCGGGCCGAATCTCAGAGCTCGCTGGTCGAGAACCTCCGGGTGCATGAGTTGATCACGAAAGGCGTTGCGGCCGAGTACCGGGCAGTCGACGGCGGTATCCGTCACGAGCTCGCCTGGCTCGTCGACTTCGAGGATCCGGCCAACAACGATTGGCTTGTCGTCAATCAGTTCACCGTGATAGAGGACGGCAAGAACCGGCGCCCCGACGTTCTCGTGTTCGTCAACGGTCTGCCGCTTGGTCTCATCGAGCTGAAGAACCCGGGCGACGAGAATGCCACCTTGAAGGGAGCCTGGAACCAGATCCAGACCTACCGCGCCGATATCCCGCCGGTCTTCGCACCCAACGCCGTCTGTGTCGCATCGGATGGCCTCGGTGCAGTGATGAGTTCGTTCTCGGCGGGCTTCGAGCACTACGCGCCATGGAAGACAATCGACGGACGAGAAGTCGTCGCAGACAAACCTCAACTTGAGGTGCTCATCCGCGGGGTCTTCGAGCCGGAGCGGTTCTTGGATCTCCTGCGCTACTTCGTCGTCCATTCCGACGAACCTGATGGTCTGGTGAAGCGGGTCGCCAAGTACCACCAGTACTGGGCTGTCGACGCTGCTGTCGAGTCGACCATCGAAGCATCGGGCCAGGACGGCGATCGACGAGGTGGTGTTGTCTGGCACACCCAAGGTTCAGGCAAGAGCTTCGAGATGCTCTGCTACGCCGGGAAGATCATGCGCTCCGAGAAGATGGGCAACCCGACTCTCGTGTTGCTAACGGACCGCAACGACCTGGATGATCAGTTGTTCGGCGAGGTGTTCGCTCCGGCGAAGACGCTCCCCGAGCATCCGAAGCAGGCCGGCAGTCGTGCCGATATGCGGCGCCTGCTGGATAGGGCTTCCGGCGGGATCATCTTCACGACGATCCAGAAGTTCGCTCCTGAGACACGCGGCGATGTTCATCCCGTGCTCACCGACCGCCGCAACGTTGTGGTGATCGCGGACGAGGCGCACCGCAGCCAGTACGACTTCGTTGATGGCTTCGCTCGGCACCTGCGGGACGCGCTGCCGAACGCCACCTATATCGGGTTCACGGGAACGCCTATCGAGGCGACCGACAGGTCGACCCGCCAGGTGTTCGGTGATTACATCGACATCTACGATCTCACCCGAGCCGTCGAGGACGGTGCGACGGTTCGGCTGTTCTACGAATCGCGGCTCGCCAAGGTGAGCCTTCCGGACGACGTGCGCGCCCAGATAGACGAGGAAGTCGCTCACATCACTGAGGGTCAGGAGATGACCGAGGTCGAGCGTGCCAAAAGCCGTTGGGCCCGGCTGGAAGCAATCGTTGGCGCGGACGAGCGGCTCGACCTGATCGCCGCCGACATCGTGGATCACTGGGAGAAGCGCCGCGACAACCTTCTCGGCAAGGCTCTCGTCGTGGCGATGAGTCGCCGAATTGCCGTGAAGCTCTACCAGCACATCGTGGCACTGCGTCCAGATTGGCACTCCGACGATCCGCTCAAGGGGCGGATCAAGGTGGTGATGACCGGTTCGGCTGCCGACCCTGCCGAGTTCCAGCCTCACCTCTACCCGAAGGACACCCTCCGCAAGATCAAAGCACGCGCCAAGGACCCGGACGATCCGCTGGAGATGGTGATCGTCCGCGATATGTGGCTCACCGGATTCGACTCACCGTCGATGCACACCATGTACGTGGACAAGCCGATGCAGGGCCACGGCCTCATGCAGGCAATTGCCCGAGTCAACCGGACCTTCCGCGACAAGCCGGGTGGTCTGATCGTCGACTACATCGGCGTCGCCCAGAACCTGCGGGAGGCACTTGCCAACTACTCACCCTCGGATCGTGACCAGGCGGGTGTGCCGATCGAACAGGTCGTCGAGGTCATGTTGGAGAAGCACGACATCGTTCGTGGAATCTTGCATGAACTCGACTGGTCCTCTGATCCATTATTGACACCTGGCGAACGGGTCGCGCAGCTCCAGAAGGGGGTCGACTTCGTCCTCGCTGATTCCGACCGGAAGACTCGCGTCCTCGACCAGACCCTCGCCCTCGCGAAGGCCTTCGCCCTGGCCGGCGCACGCGATGAGGCACTCGAGATCCGCGACGACGTCAGGTTCTTCACCGACATACGCGGCTACATCATCAAGCTCGAGAAGCAAGGCACACCCGACAAAGCAGGACGAGGCGGCACCGAAGAGGTCGACACCGCCATTGCGCAACTCGTCTCCGAAGCAGTTGCGGGCGAGGGTATCGTCGATATCTACGCCGAAGCTGGCATTGAGAAGCCCGAGTTGTCGATTCTTTCCGACGAGTTCCTCGACAAGCTCGCCCAGTCCGACAAGCCGAACCTGCAGGCGGAACTCCTGAGACGACTGCTCGAGGATCGCATCCGTACGCTGAAACGAACCAACCTTGTCCAGTCCCGCCGATTCTCTGAACTCCTCGAAGGAGCGATCAACCGCTATCAGAATCGGGCGCTGACGACGGCCGAGATCATCGCCGAGCTGGTCAAACTTGCTAAGGAGATGCGCGACATGGACACCCGGGAGAAGGAACTCGGGCTGTCCGAGGCTGAGGTCGCCTTCTACGACGCCGTTGTCCAGAACGACTCTGCCGTGCTCGAACTCGGGGACGAGGCTCTAAAGGCTATCGCCCATGAGCTCGTGGAGACCGTCCGCGAGAGCGCCACGATCGACTGGAGCCTCAAAGAGTCGGTCAAGGCCGCCATGCGAGCCAAGGTCCGGCGCCTGCTCGCTAAGTACGACTACCCCCCTGACAAGGAAGAACGCGCTATCGAGCTCGTCCTGGAGCAAGCCGAGCTGTTTGCGTTGGAGGCGGCATGACGAAGTCAAAGCCCGATGGCATGCGCCTCTTTCAACTGGAGATCGATGGCTTTCGGTCCTGCGGGGGGGTCAACGTTGCGTTCGACCCGTTATTGACGGTGCTGGTCGGGGAAAACAACTCGGGGAAGTCGAACGTGATCGATGCACTGCGTCTCGCGATCAGCCCGGCGTCGGAGAGGCCTACTCGATACTTCGAGGAGGCTGACTTCTCGTTCTGGCAGCTGGATGGACCAATTGTCTTGCGTGCCCGGTACGACGAGCTGACGGCGTCCCAAGCATCTCTCTTTACAACTGCCCTCGACGAGACAACCGAACACATCATCTACACCACGAGGTTCCGGCTCGAACCAACTGCCCCTCGCGGCACTCGTGTGGACCGCCTAGCCGGACCGCTGGATGGCCCCGATGCCGAGCCCGAGAATCGGAATCTGATCTGTCACGTCTACGCCCCACCACTAAGAGACGCCCACCGGGCTCTCGATTCAGCACAGGGATCGAGGCTCGCCCAGATTCTTGAGCGACTTGCTTCGAAGGAGGACCTCCAAGACTTCAGAGACAAAGCCAAGCTGGGTCTCGAGGACCTAGCGCGCCACCCAGCCGTGAAGAACGTACGCACTGGCATGGGTGAGCAGTTGAGCAAATTGACACGACCGATTCGTGAGCAGCTTCTCGACATACAACCTGCGAACCAGAGCATTCGCAGGCTCACAAGCAGTCTCCGAATGAAGATGTCAGAAAGGGGTGTGAGTCCCGCCGATCTAGCAGACTCTGGACTCGGCTACTCAAACCTCCTGTATCTATCGAGCGTTGTACTGGAGCTTGAGCGTGCCTCGCAAAACGAGTTGACCCTCTTCCTGGTCGAGGAACCAGAGGCGCACCTGCATCCGCAACTTCAACGAGTGCTTCTGGACTTCCTGTTCGATTCGGCTCTAGCTTCGGCGGGGAAGGATGACTCGAAAGGACCGGCCGGACGGATTCAAGTTGTTGTTACGACGCACTCACCGAATATTGCTAGTGCCGTCGGGACTGATCGTATCGTTCTCCTCAGTGCGCAGGTCAGGGATGACAGGACCGGGTTTGCGTGTGGTAACGCGGCCGAGGCGCCGGGAAATGATGAACCGAGTCCTCGCTACTCGGAGACTGCCGCGGTGGCTCTGGCAAGTGTGGATCTACTCCCACCGGATCGAGCAAAAATCGATCGCTACCTCGATGTCACACGAGCCGAGTTGCTTTTTGGCAGGAGGTTTCTCCTGGTGGAAGGGATCTCGGAAGCCCTCCTAGTTAGCGCATTCGCTTCGAGCATTCTCTCGGCAGATGCGTTCAAGGCTGTATGGGGAGGCGTGACCGTTATCAACGTTGGCAGCGTTGACTTCGCTCCGTATGTGAGGCTCCTGCTCAGCGCCGTTGACGGAGTCAGGGTTGCCGAGCACGTGGCAATTCTCACCGACGGAGACCCTGAGGTAGCTGAAGATGGGACGATCGGGTCACCAACGTCCCGCAGCGGGGATCTCAGCACTCTCGTCGGGGAGCTTGGTGCATCCGATCGAATGACAATCCACCAATCTCGTTTGACCCTCGAAGCCGACCTTGTCGAGGCGGGCAACGCCGCCATTGTTAGGCAGGCGTTCCTAGATCAACACCCACGATCGGAGGAGAAGTGGGATTCGCTCATGGTGGACGGTGATCCAGTTCGGTCCGCGAACCAGGTCTACCTCGCCATGCGAAGTAATCGCCTCAGAATACGCAAGGGAGAACTCGCACAATCTATCTCCTCCCTTGCTCTCGTATCCGGCTCACTCAATCCGCCCCCCTATATCGGCAGGGCAATTCAGACCTTGGCAAGCTTGGGTGAAGTCGGAGGGCGAGGAGACGCCACCCGATGCGGCTGAGTGAAGCCCCATCGAACGTATACCTCCCTGCATGCCCGGGGGCGGGCAAGACTCGCCAAGTAGTTGAACGATTCCTGGCGCGAACATCTGAAGTGTCCCGCAAGGGAGTCGCGTTGTTGTCCTTCAGCAACAGCGCAGTCGATGAAGCGACCTCCCGCTGCGGAGGCAGACTCGAGGTGCTGCGTGCGCCGAATTTCGTAGGAACCTTCGACTCATTCATCCATAGGTTCGTGACAACTCCTTACATGACCGGTCGCGGAGTGCAACCCGAGTACCGAGATCAGTGGGGAGATCTGGATCGCACGACCGTGGCGCTTCCCGGTGCGTACAACTATCGATACCCCCTGGAGCTGTTCGACTTCACAGCTGACGGTACGTGCACTTTGGACGTGACACGCCCCGGCATGCGCCCTGGCGAACGGCGTTATGCCGTGAGCAAGAACGCATCGCTTTGTGCCGAGGCGGCCACTCTCTGGCGAAGGCTGGTGAAGGCCGGGTTCGTGAGCTGTTCCGCGGCACGTGCGATTGCGAAGGGCCTAGTCGAAGAACCCGATTCACGAGATCGGATCGGGAGTCGCTTGGCATCGAGATTCTCCGAGATCATCGTCGATGAGATGCAGGACTGTGGACCCGACGAGCTTTCGATCTTGACCCTTGCGCACCAGAAGAAGGTCGGAGTCGTCATGGTTGCGGATATCGATCAGGCTATCTACGAGTTTCGTAACGCAGTCCCCGACAAGGTCCTCGAATTCGCTGGGACTCTGTCAAGCCTTCCGGGCCTAATGAAAAACCACCGGAGCACGCCCGAGATCTCCGCAATCAATACTTCCCTACGTCATGGGCGTGAGGTTGAAGTCTCAATGAACCCTTCGCGCGGGGTCCCGGTCTGCGTTCTCGCAACCGACGACCCAGTCCGAGTCCGTGACCTGTTCTGCGGCCTTCTACAGAAGCACGAGATCGGGAAGCACGACGCTGTCGTTCTCTCGCACAGACTCTCGGATGCTGAGGTGGTCGCGGGCACGCGGACATCATCAGCGACCACAAACGATCGAGTAGCCACTATGGCGATCTGTCTTCGAGACTCTCTCGATCCCGTTTCGTTGCCTCGTACGAAACTCCGGGCGAAGCGCCGCTTCGAGTCCGCGCTCCTCTCGCTCCTTGGTTTTGGCCCAATGGGGAGCGTGGATGAACAACTGAGACTCGCTGGTGTCGAACGGAGGTGGTTTGCGAGACTTGTCGCACGTCTCATTTCCTCACTCAAGGGCAAGGGAGATCGAAGCGACTTCGCAAGCACTCTGAAGGACTCGCTAGGCGGACTGGCGTGGCCAAGTGGTGATCAGATCGACACTGCCGGGATCAGAAAACCATCAGCGAAGTCCTGGCAGGCCGTCGATGCAAGGCCCGTGATCCGCGGGGCCCTTCGTGCAACAACCGTTCACAGTGTGAAGGGCCAGGAGTTTCGAGCCGTGCTCTTAGCCATTAGGAGACCTCGATCCGATCAGAGTGGCCTCACCGTCTTGGATCACTGGGAGCAAGATCTCCCGACCGAGGAGCGACGAGTTCTCTACGTCGGAGCTTCTCGGCCAGCGGAACTACTCGTACTAGCAATTCCTGCCTCAGCACGGGGCCAGGTCATTCGCATCCTTACGGACACAGCGGTGCCGTTTATCGAGGTTACCTAGGGGCCGGATGGTTCGCGTCTGTCCTGTCAGGCCCTTTAAAGACTTCAGACGGATTTCGCGAGCCGAGCCGGGAACCTCTCTCTCGGTTCGGGGTCTGTTTGTACGTGGAAGGGTCGCTTCTGTGGTCTAGTCTTGCGGTTCGCCGAGCAAGAGGACGGTCATGACGATCCGTAATCCCTTCAAGCTCGTGGCTACAGATGACGGTCCTTGGTACGAAATACTCCTGCCCGAATCAGACGGTGCGGTTGTACTCCAGAGCGATCAAGTCCAGACCTTGATAGCGATCCACGACTTCAGAGGCCCCGCCGATGTCCTGAACCACGAACCGGGGCATGTCTCTGGGCCGGTGGTCATGCGGTTCCCCGGCGTGTTTATGCCGCCTCAGGGGACAGTGATCCAGGTCTCAGAACCAAATCGGGATGTCATTGTGTCAGATGTCCGATTGCAGATCGACGCCGCGGGACTCGCGGCGATCGTCTACGTCACTGATTCAAGGGAGGACTAGCGGTAGCGGAGGCCGGTTCTGGGCTATTCGCGTTCAGTCTTCTGCTGGTTGCGATACTTCTCCTCCGCCTCGGCCAGTAGCTGATAGTGCGACTACCACACCGTACGGGCTGGCAACGACGGCTTGCCGCCATCATCAGAGAGTATCGACACCGTGGCCGCGAATAGCCGCACGACAGCACCTACAGCGAGTCAAGGAATTCCAGTAGCCCTGTAATCTCGCCGTTGCAGTGGTTCGCGTTCCATCCTGTTAGGCCCACAAATCGTTGTCGTTCCGACAGCGTTGCCGCAGGTTGGCGTACGCTTCTTGTGGCCGTTCGCTCGGCGACGCTGCGTTCGATGGAAGGCCGGACCTCGCCCGCGTGGGAAAGATCCTGTAAGCGTTTCAGCCGGCTCGTGCGACAGTAAGCGTGACCGCCACCACCGAGTGCTTGGCGAGGGGACTATGGGGCCGTGAATGACAGGTCGTTCGAGGACTTCTACATGAAGGAGTACCGGCACGTATTGGTGATCGCCCGTGTCTTGATGGGCGACCGGATACGAGCCGAGGACGTGACACAGGACGCCTTCGTCGCCGCATTGGATGCGTGGGGCCGCTTGAAGAACCCGGAGGGATGGATCAGGAGGGTGGTCGCCAATAAGGCAAGGTCGGCATGGCGGCGTCGCTACGCCGAAAAGAACGCGCTCAAACATTTGGAGAATGAGGTTCATGTTGGCGGTGATCTGCCCAAGGAGACGGAAGCGTTCTGGGCCAACGTGCGTTCGCTTCCGCCAAGGCAAGCCCAGGCGGTGGTTCTCTTCTACCTGGAGGACCGACCGGTCCATGATGTCGCCACCATTCTTGGATGCAGCGAGTCCACGGCCAGGGTTCACCTCACGCGCGGGCGAAGGAGATTGGCCAAATCATTGGGGGTGAACGAATGAGTGACATCGACGACCTTGGACGCCGACACGCCGACGAGGCGCGCGCTTCAGTCGCTGACAGTGAAATACCACCGATCAGTTTCGTGACGTCGAAGAGCGTCACCCGACACCCACGTGCTTGGATACCAATCGCATGGGCCGCTGTCCTCGTCGCCGTCCTGCTCCCTTTGGTCCTGCTGTGGGGGGGAGCACCCCGAAGAGATTCTGAGCCTTTCGGCGGAAGCGCCCCGACAACGGTGTCCACCAATGCCGTCACGACGTCATCGACACCGACGTCAACGACTTCCGCTTCCGTGGCAGTCGACCCACCGCTCCTCGGTTCGGTGAACGAACCATTTAACCCGCCGATCCGAGTCGTCGAGGACGCTGTCCTCCGCGTCGACGGGTCCTGCGTGACCGCCGAAACGGGCGACACGGCGATTCTTCTGGTCTTCGATCTCCCGGTCGAGCCGCCGCCAGGGGGAGGGCGGTACGTGTGGGTCCAAGGCGTCGAGGTCCACTTCGGAGACGTCGTTCCGGCTACCACGACTCAGGTCTTGTCATCTGGCGCCCGCTACCAATTCCGAGGCATCCCGCTCGATGCAGTCGATGGAGAGCTGGCCGAGCCGATGCCCTCGAGCTGCGTCTACGACGAGCAGCTGATTCTTCTCGGTGCCCTTGATGCGCCGGTTGGGCACGGGCTGACTACTCGCCCGGTCGAGGTGATGGAAGGAGTTCCCGCGGTAGGTATCAACTCGACCACGATCACCATCGCCGGCGCTTGTACCACCATCAGCTACGGAGAGCTCGAGCGGCTCGTCGTTTGGCCGGCAGGAACCGTCTCGCTTCTGGACGACCACACGATCCACATGAGCCGCTGGGAGGTACTCACCGAGATAGTGATCAGATCAGGCGACACCGTCGCGCTCTCTGGTTATGCCAGCGACAGCGCTCCTGACAACCCACCGCCTGACTGCGAGTACGACGGTACATTCTTCGCCAACCTCGTGAGACCGCTAGGAGCCAGCGGCCGCACCAGCTGACGGACACGCGTGTACGTACAAACTGAAGCACCCCGGGTTTGGTAGCGGCTCTGATTCCACGGGAGGATGGAGTCATGC
>JBBDMM010000006.1:306293-316649 GCA_040878325.1 Acidimicrobiia bacterium | reverse complement strand
AAGTGTCAAGGATCTCCCCGCACGATTGTCAACCATGTCCCCGGTCTTGACAGGAAGCCGGGGGGAGACGCCGGCCGACTCTATAACCTCCGGGGAATTCGATGGACGGAGGACAGAGATGGTCGCCTTGACCGCCGACGCCATGGCGCCGCCCGATCGCGGGCTGCGCTACTACTTACGGAACCAGACTCGCTGGTCGGCGGCCGTGCTTCTAGCCGGCTCCGGCGCTTTGCTATTCGTCATCGCCGGCTCGCTGGCGGTGCTCACCGCCCACGGCTGGACCCAGCCTTGCCCGCCGGACGTGACCCGTCTGGTGTGCTCTCCGTCCGACCCGCTCGCCGAAGGGATCAGTTCGAACGGATTCGCCCTGGTGTCCCAGATCTCGCTCGTCGCCGCCGTGGGCATCGTCGCGGCGGGATTCGGCAGCTACCGCCGGATGCCCACCCGCCCGGCGCGTGACGCGGCCATCTCGGGGGCGTGGCTGGCGGTCCAGGTGATCGGCATCGCAGTGTTGATTCTCTGGTTCAGGGGCACCGATGTCGACCGATTCGCTCGCAACTTCCTCAACTTCAACACGATCGGCGAGGAAGTCGGATTCGCCTGGTCGGCAATCGCCGACTCCATCGGGGCGATCGTGGGGCTGGCGCTTCTGTGGGGGACGATCGCCGCAGGACTCGCCGCGATCTGGGTCCGGTTGCGCAAGGCGCCGGCGCGGACCGTCCTGTGGGCCGCGCTTGCCGGCGCCGGATTCGGAGCCCTGTGGAGCACCCTCGGAACTGCCGCGGTGGGATCGTTTGCCTCGGGGGCAATGAACACCCTCAAGCTGTCGCTGGCTGGCGCCGCAATCGGTTTCGGCTTCGGGTTGGTGATCGCCCTGTTCACGATGTCGAAGCGACCGGTGGTGCGCGCCCCGGCCCGCATCTACATCAACTTCTTCCGCGGCACGCCGCTCATCTGGCAGATTGCCTTCGCCGGCATCGCTGTGGTGCCGGCGCTGGGCCTGCCGCTGAAGGCGTACACGGTGGCGGTTTTGGTACTCGGGCTCAACCTCGCCGCCTACTCGGCAGAGGTGTACCGCGCCGGAATCCAATCCCTCGAGCGCGGTCAGATCGAGGCGGCTCGCTCCCTCGGCCTCACCTATCCGCAGTCGATGCGGTACGTGATCGTCCCCCAGGCGATCCGCCGGGTGATCCCGCCGCTACTCAACGAGTTCGTGATCCTGATCAAGGACACCTCGTTGGTGTTCGTCCTCGGTCTGACCATCGCCGAGAGGGAGCTGCTCGGAGTCGGGCGCGGCCTCTACGCCTCCACCTTCGACGCGACCGCCTGGCTCGGCTCGGCAGCCGGATACCTGATCATCACGCTGCCGATGATCCGGGTCGTGACGCTGGTCGAGCGCCGCCTGCGAAGCGGGCTGACGAGTGTGATTGGTTGATGGATGACGTCTTCGCCGTCATCCATCAACCCGCAATTCGCAATTCGCAATTCGCAAGAACGCGCTCGGAGCGGAGGTCCGCGTTCCTTCGTATCGCGTATCGCGAATTGCGTATCGCGAGGATGCGGGGTGCCGGCCTCGGGCCGGCATCCCGTATCCTCCCTTCCATGAACTCCGACGGCTCTCTCGTGCGGCTCGAGGGGATCCACAAGTGGTTTGGCAATCACCATGTCCTGCGGGGAATCGACCTGAAGCTGGTGCCCGGTGAGGTGGTGCTGCTGATCGGGCCGTCGGGTTCGGGGAAATCGACTTTGCTGCGCACCGTCAACATGCTCGAGCAGCCGACAGAGGGCAAGGTGTTCTTCGACGGGGTGGAGCTGACCGACATCCGCACGGACTTGAACGAAGCCCGCACCCATATGGGGATGGTGTTCCAGCAGTTCAACCTCTTCCCCCATCTCACCGCGCTGGAGAACGTGACCCTGGCACTGTTGAAGGTTCTCGGCCTGCCTCCGGAGGAGGCGACTGCTCGCGGTCGTGAGCAATTGGGGCACGTCGGCATCCCCGAGAAGGAGAACGCCTACCCATCGGAGTTGTCGGGCGGACAGCAGCAGCGGGTCGCCATCGCGAGATCACTGGCGATGAAGCCCAAGGTGATGCTGTTCGACGAGGTGACTTCCGCCCTCGACCCGGAACTCGTCGGCGAAGTCCTCACCGTGATGAAGCAACTCGCCTCGGAGGGCATGACCATGGTCGTGGTCACCCACGAGATGGGCTTCGCTCGCGAGGTCGGCAGCCGGCTGCTGTTCATGGACGAGGGCCTCATCCTCGAGGAGGGAATTCCTGCCGACGTGTTCCGCGACCCGCAGAACGAAAGGTGCCGCGAATTCCTCAGCCGGGTGCTGTGATCATCCCCGCCCGGTTCAACGGCCCCCCGGGGTCGGGAAACGGCGGATATAGCGCCGGGTTGTTCGCCGCCCAATTTGCCTCGCAGTATCCCGGGGATGCCGAGGTGACCCTGCGCTCACCGCCACCGCTCGACACGCCCATGACAGTGAGGGCCGACGACGGGAAGGTCGCCGTCCACGACGGGGACACCCTGGTTGCCGAGGTGCGGCCGGTGACGATCGAACTCGACATACCCACTTCGCCCTCTCTCGAGCAAGCCGAAACCGCCCGCGAGCGCTACCTCGGCTACCAGCAGCACGAGTTCCCGACATGCTTCACATGCGGCACGGAGCGTGACGACGGACTGCGGGTGCATCCTGGCCCGGTGTTCGGCACCGGATTGGTCGCATCGCCGTGGACCGCCGCCGAGTCGCTTCCCTCGCTCGATGATCACCTCGCTCCGGAGGTCGTCTGGGCTGCCCTCGACTGCCCCGGAGCATGGGCGACGATGCGGGAACTCACGTCGGACCCGGTGGTGCTCGGCCGGATGACGGCCAGGATCGTGACCCCCATTCCGGTCGGTGCCACCCTCGTCTCCTATGGATGGCAAATGGGGATCGAAGGCCGCAAGGCCTACGCCGGCACCGCCATCGCCGACGCCCGGGGACGCACCATGGCGTACGCGAAACAGACGTGGATAGCGCTGAAGTAGGGCGGCGGGCCTGGGCGGGTCAACCGCAATGCGCGATGCGCGATGCGCGGCGCGTGTTGCGTATCTCGCGTCGCTCATTGCGCATCGCGCATTGCAGGAGGCCGGCGGAGCCGGCCGACTCACTCCCTGAAATTCACGTATTGCAGGGGGAGGCGGTAGTCGAGGGTGCGTAGCTCGGCGATGACTTCCTGGAGGTCGTCGCGCTTCTTGCCCGAGACTCGGACCAGGTCGCCGTTGATCTGGGCCTGGACCTTGACGGCCATCTCGCGGATCTTCTTGGAGACCTCCCGGGCGGCTTCCTGGTCGAGACCCTTGTTGAGGGTGAACAGTGCCTTGTACCTGGCGCCTCCTGCGGGCTGAGGAACTCCGCCGGCGAGCGACTTCAGTGAGACCTTCCGGTGGACCAGGCGCTCCTTCAGCACTTCGATGGCCGCCTTCAGGCGGTCCTCCGTCGACGACTCCAGGGCGATCCCTTCGTCGGTGAGATGCACGGAGGTGCTGGTCCCCTTGAAGTCGTACCGCGTCCCCACCTCGCGCCCTGCCTGGTCGACGGCGTTGCGCACTTCCTGAACATCGACCTGGGATACGACATCGAACGACGGCACTCTGATCACTCCTCCCGAGGATGGCGGTCCGGGGCTTCGGGGAGATTCGCCCCATCGGACTCCCCCGGCGTGGCATGATTGTGTCATGCCGACGACGCCGCGGAGCCAGCGGGGCCACCTTTTCGCCTCTCCCTAGAGCGCTCCCTGACCCGCGTCCATCCGTCGCCGACCCCCACAGGAGCCCCTATGAACAGCCTCGTCCAGCGCCATGAGAAGGTCTATGCCCCCGTAATCACCTGGGACTCCGACCTGGAGATCGTCTCCGGAGACGGCGCGTGGGTGACCGACGTCGAAGGTGAGAAGTATCTCGACTTCGCCTGCGGCATCTCCGTCGTCAACTCCGGCCACAACCACCCCGCGGTGGTCGCCGCCGCCAAGGACCAACTCGACAAGGTGTGGCACGCGGGCGGGGCGTTCCGCTACGACTCGCTGGTGACGGCGGCCGAGAAGGTGCTCGAGATCACCCCTCCTTCGATCGACCGGCTGTTCTTCATGAACTCCGGGGCCGAGGCGGTGGAAGCCGGCATCAAGCTCGCCCGCAAGACCACCGGCCGCCAGGGGGTGGTGGTGTTCCGCGGCGGATTCCACGGACGCACCATGGGCTCCGTCACCTACACGACCTCGAAGGCGAAGTACCGCGAGGGATACCACCCGCTGGTGCCATCGGTGTTCGTGACCCCGTTTCCCCATCCCTTTGGCTGGGGGATGACCGAAGACGAGGCCACCGACTACGCCATCCGTGAACTGGACATGAAGTTCGCCCACGAGGTGACCCCCAAGGAGGTGGCGGCGTTCCTCATCGAACCGGTGCAGGGTGAGGGCGGCTACTACCCGGCCCCGGTGCGCTTCATGAAGCATCTCGCCGAGCTGGCGAAGGAGCATGGAATCCTCCTCGTCTTCGACGAGATCCAGACCGGTTTCGGGAGAACCGCCAAATGGTTCGCGTCGGAGCACTTCGGCGTAGAGCCGGACGTGCTGCTGATGGGCAAAGCGATCGCCAACGGACTGCCGCTGTCGGCCATCGGTGCCCGGAGCGAGATCTTCGATAGATGGACGCCCGGCTCGCACGGCACCACGTTCGGAGGCAATCCGGTGGCGTGCGCCGCCGCCGCCGCCAACATGGATGTGCTCGCCGGGCTCATCCCGAAGACGCCGGCGCTTTCCAAGCGCGCCTTCGCTCGATTCAACGAGATGAAGAAGCGGCATCGCACCATCGGCGACGTCCGTGGACTCGGCCTGATGATCGGCGTCGAGCTGGTGAAGCCCGGCACCAATACCCCGGACCCGGACGCGTTCCCGTTCCTCGCCAAGCACACCAGGGAGCACGGCCTGCTGATCCTGGACTGCGGACCCAACGGCAACGTGATTCGGTTCATCCCGCCCCTGTGCGTGACGGCGGCCGAACTCGACCAGGGAATCGACATCATCGACGCTGCACTGACCGCCTACGAGGGCTGACGCAATGCAGCCAGGTGCTTCCCCACCGGCCGGGGGCGGGCCACCGGTCGTTGCCTTCGGTGGCAACGCATTGCTACCAGACGCCCGCGACCCGGATGCTGCCGCCGCCCAGGCCGGTGCCTTCGCGGAGGCGATGCTGACGCTGCTGTCCGACGACTCAGGGTTGGTGCTGGTTCATGGCAATGGCCCCCAGGTGGGGGCGCTGCTCCTGCAGAACGAGGCGGGCCGCAACGAAGTACCGGCGTCCGCGCTTGACGTGCTCGTGGCGGAGACACAGGGAAGCATCGGGTACCTCCTCTCGCGGTCACTCCACAACGCCCTCCGTGCCCGGGCGATCCAGGTCGTCACGGTGGTGACCCAGGTGGTGGTTGACCCGGCGGACCCGGCAATGGCCAACCCGACCAAGCCCGTTGGCCCGTTCTACCCGGAGACCGATCGTGCCGACCTGGTCGCGGAGCGCGGGTGGCAAGTGGTGACGGTCGCCGGGAAGGGCGTCCGCCGGCTGGTGCCGTCGCCCCTGCCGATCGATGTGATCGAGATCGATGCGATCTCGGCAGCCGCCGCCGCCGGGCGGCTCGTGGTCGCCGGCGGTGGCGGCGGGATCCCGGTGGCTCGGGCGGACGGCGGAGAGTTGGTCGGAGTCGAAGCCGTGATCGACAAGGATCGGACCGCAGCCCTCGTCGCCATTCGTCTCGACGCTCGCAGCTTCATCATCCTCACCGAAGTACCCCACGCCTCCGTCGGATTCGGGACCAGCGACGAGGCGCCGATACTCGAGATGAGCATCGATCGAGCCCAGGAGCTGTTGGACGAGGGTGAATTCCCGCCTGGGTCGATGGGCCCGAAGGTCGAGTCAGCCATTGCATACGCTCGTGCCACCGGCCGCCCCGCCCTCATCACCAACGTGGAATCGCTGGCAGACGCACTGGAAGGCCGTAACGGAACGCTGGTTCTGTAGGGCTCGCTCCGCTCGCCGCGATTGGGGCCGGCGGTCGCCGGCCTATCTCCTCTGCGGCCTGATCTTGAAGTCTCGGGAGCGGCCGCCTCCGATTGTCGTGGCGAGGATGCCAGTGGCGGAGAGGATGGCGAGGATCTGCAGCCAGTCACCGGCGACGGCATAGACGGTGCGGCGCGAGGTCTGCAGGTTCACCCGGCCCCGCAACAGGTCCTCCTCGAAGAGATCGGTGCGCCGGGTAACCGAGCCGTCTGCCCGGATCAGAGTGGAGCGTCCGGTGACCGCCGAGTGGACGATGTCGATGCCGAGGGACGCCGCCGACATCCGCACCATGCCGATCAACTGGTCCGAGGCCGCCCCTCGCCCGTATGAGCCCTCATTGGTGGCGACGACGACCATCTGTGCTCCCGCCCGCACCTCGCTGCGGATGGTTCGAGCAAAGGCCCCTTCGAACGAGATCACCGAGCCGAACACCCCGGTGCCTTCGTCCACCGAGATCGGGAAGACCACCGGGCCGTCGCCCGGGGCGAGGTCGTTGGGAACCGCGCCGAGCTGCGGTATGAACTGAAGCAGCTTCCGAAACGGCACGTACTCACCGAAGGGCACCCCGTGTCGCTTGAGATATTCGCCGACGATCTCGCCGTTGGGGTCGAAGACGACGTTGTAGTTCTCGAAGGTTCCCGGCTCCCCCGGCCGGGTGCCGCCGGCGATCAGGTAGGCGCCGATCCGCTGGGCCTGAGCTCCCATGTCGAGTCGCACGTTCTCGTTGAATGTCGGGTTGACCTCGCCGCCGAAGGAGTCTTCCCCCCATACGACGAGGTCCACCGACCCCGGCTCGATCAAGTTGGAGAGGGACATGTGGCTGGTGTAGATGCGCACCTTCTCGTTCTCGCAGTGAACCCGGGGACACGGCGAATTCCCTTGGACGATGGCGACATCGACGGGGATGCCGTTGGCGTCGGGCACAAAGACGGCGCCGAGGAGGGACAGCACCACCACGACCGCGGCCGACAGCTCCAGCGGACGGCGGTCTCGTTCCTCGCCGATCATGAGCACGATCCCCGCGGCCACCCCCACGACGATCACGGCCCACCCGCTCGCCCCCACCCACTGGGCGGCGCCGCGCGGCCAGGCCAGAGTTCCGATGGGGTGGCCCGCTGAGCCCCACGGGAATCCCCCGAGCGGGAGGCGCTCCTTGAGAAACTCCCACAAGGCCCATCCCCCGACGGCCATCAACCACCAGCGCCACGGAGACCACGTGCGGGCGAGATACATGACGAGGCCGAATCCCGCTGCCCACAGGCCCATCAGAATCGACAACGGGATCCAGGCGACTGCTCCGAGAACGAAAATCCACACCAGCATGGGTCCAAAGAACGCCACCCCGAACAAGAAGCCCAGCCATCCCGCCTGTCGGGCGGTGGACACCCGGCGCAGTGCCCATAGAAAGGGCGCCGGTGCCACAAAGACGAGGAAGCCCCAGTCGAGCGGCGGGAAGGACGCCCACATGAGGAGCGCCGAGAGCAGTACCGCGGCGATCTGGATCATCGGGCGGCGAGAGTAGTGAGGGATGCGCGATGCGCCATGCGCGTTCCTATCGTCACCTCCGATGGACGACCTCCAACTGGCCCGTGCCGCGGCGGTGGCAGCCGCCCGAATCATTTCCGAGGCTGGTACCCGGGTTGCCGACTTCAAGGGAGCCGTCGACCCCGTAACCGCGGCCGACCGGGAAGCCGAGGCGGCGATCACGGCGATCATCCAGCGGGAACGCCCCGACGATGGGTTCCTTGCCGAGGAGGGTTCCGCCGCCGCCACGGAGGTGGGGCGCATCTGGGTGATCGACCCGTTGGACGGTACCGTCAACTTTCTCCACGGGGTTCCTCAGGTGGCGGTCTCGATCGCCCTCGAGATCGACGGTCAGGCGGCAGTGGGCGTCATCCGCGACGTGTACCGCGACGAGGAGTTCTGGGCGGTGCGCGGCGCGGGAGCGTTCCTTGACGGGGCACCCATCGCCGTCTCGACGACGGCCCCCATCGGCGCCGCTCTCGTGTCGACCGGCTTTGCCTACGACCGGCAGGAACGCGCCGACGACTACACCCGAATGGTCAACGCCGTCCTCCGGGTCGCCCAAGGTCTCCGTCGGATGGGCTCGGTGGCGATGGACCTCGCCTGGGTCGCGTGTGGACGTTACGACGGCCACTGGGAGATCCGACTTGCGCCCTGGGATGTCTCCGCCGGTTTGTTGTTGATCCAAGAGGCCGGCGGCACCACCACCTCCTCGGATGGCGGACCCGCCACCCACCACGACCTGGTGGCAACCAACGGTTTGATCCACGAGGAGTTGAGGAGCGCCGTGCGAGCCAGTCTCCAGTCTCCAGTCCCCAGTCCCCAGCCAGAGCCCCCCAAGTAGCAGGCGGGGAGGCGGCTGGCCGCCCGGAACCTGGAGACCGGGGACTGGGGACTCATTACCCTCGCGCCGATGCGCCACCTGCTGATCGCCGAAAGGGTGCGCGACGCGGCGCGGGTGCTGGGGAACGCGCTGTTGGTGGACAACGGGCGCATCGTGGAGGTGGGGGACGCCGCCCGGCTCCGCTCACCTGACCACCTCGAAGTGGCCTATCCCGGGGCGACGATCGTGCCGGGGATGGTCGACGCTCATCTGCACCCGATCGGGTACGCCGCATCGCTGAACCGCCCGGTGCTGAAGGATGCCCGCGACCTCGACGACGTCGCCGACATCTTGCGGACAGCTGCCGGAAGCCAGTCGCCGGGGTCGGCCATGGTCGCCCTCCGGCTCGACGACGAGTCACTCGCCGAAGGTCGCCTGCCGGATCGCCACTTCCTCGATCGGGTCATGGGCGACCGGCCCAGCCTGGTGGTCCGCTATTGCGGGCACATCGCGGTGGCGAATTCCGCCGCCCTCGCTCTGGCGGGGATCGACGATTCCACCCCCAACCCTCCCCGCGGCTCGATCGACCGGGACGAACTGGGGCGGCCCACCGGCGTCCTTCGCGAAACGGCGGTCGAGCCGGTGGCCATGGTCCTCGGTTCGATCGCCCCCGAGGTCACTCCGGATGACATGGTCGACGCTGCCGTAGCACTGGCCTCGCTCGGGCTGACCGGGATCGGCGCCATCGTCGATCACGAGGCGGGATGCTGGGCCGGAGCCGGGTCGGAACTGGATCTGCTGATCGAGGCGGCGGAACGAATCCCCATCGCCATGGAAGTGTTCGTGATCGCCCAGACGCCCGCCGACCTCGAATCGGCCGCCCGACGCCTTGCGGGCCTCCGAGGCCGGGTGCGGTTCGCCGGCTTCAAGATGTTCTCGGATGGAAGCCTGGGTGGGCACACCGCGGCAATGCATGAGGGCTTCACCGACGATCCTAAGCAGCGGGGCACCGATCGACTCGACCCGGAGTGGGCCCGGGAGATGGCCACCGCCGCCCTCGCCCTCGAGGGCCGGGTGGCATTGCACGCCATCGGCGACCTCGCCAACGAGCGGGCGCTGAACCTGATGGAGCATCTGATCGCGCACGGGGCGGATCCGACCCGGTTACGGATCGAACACGCCTCGGTGCTGACCGAGCGGGACATCCGCCGCTTCGGGTCGCTCGGGGTCACCGCCTCGGTGCAGCCGGCCTTCATGCCGTCCGAGACCGGCTGGTTGGAGAAGCGCGTCGGGCCCGATCGCCTGCGCCGCACCTACCCGTTCCGGTCCCTGGCGGAGGCGGGGGCCCCGCTCGCCGGCGGCTCGGACTCCCCGGTGGAGACCCCGGATCCGCTGTGGGGGGTCGCCGCCGCCCGTGACCGCAGCGGCATCGTGCCCGAGGAAGGATTGGGCCCGGAGGCCGCGTTCAGTCTTTTCACCTCGGGGGCAGCGGCCGCCACCGGCACCTCCTCGTCTCTAGAGCCGGGAACCGCCGCCAACCTGACGGTGTTGACAAATGACCCGGTGGAGACAACCCCTGACGAGGTGCGGCGAGCGAGGGTCGTCGCCACCTGGGTCGACGGATCGATCGTCGAGGTACCGGCCGGGACAGTGGCCTGGAGGGGTTGAGAGCGCGCTCTGAGGTCAGCCGGAGGCGCGACACGGGCCGCACGCGGCGGCCTCGCCGGAGCGAGTCAGGAAGTCGTCCGCCACCACGGCCTCGCCACACCTGATACATGAGCCCGCAACGAACCGATCGGCCTGCTCCCCGTGGGGTCCATCACCGGAGAACAGTTCGTGGAGGAGGATGGCGGGGGTCGTTCCAGTGCTCACAAGGCACGCGAGGGTAGTGAGGTGGGGGGGGGGGGGGGGGGG
>JBBDMM010000006.1:246014-306283 GCA_040878325.1 Acidimicrobiia bacterium | reverse complement strand
TCGGCCGCTAAGGCGGCCGACCGGCGAAAAGCAAAAGGCGAAGGGCGAAACCGCCCGACCCTCATTGGGGGTGAGGTTTCGCCTTTCGCCCATAGCCCATCGCTGCGCTCCGCGCCTACTCGTATACGCGAATCAAATGCTCCGCCACTACTGCGGGGCGGTCGGTGCCTTCGACTTCGATGGTGAGATCGGTCTTGGCCTGGGCGCCGCCGTCGACCGGGGTGACCTCGGCGAGCCTTCCTCGTGCCCGGATCCGGCCACCCACCGGCACCGGGGAGACAAAGCGCACCCGGTCGAATCCGTAGTTGATGACCATGCGGGAGCCTTCGGTGAGGCTCCGGGTGACCGGGCCCGACAGTGGGGTGAGCAGGGAGAGCGTCAAAAACCCGTGGGCGATCGGGCCGCCGAAAGGGCCTGCGGCGGCGCGCTCCCCCGCCTGGTGGATCCACTGATGATCCTCGGTGAGGTCGGCGAACCGGTCCACCCGATCCTGGGTGATCTCCATCCACTCACCGACCCCGAGGTCTTCTCCGACGCGGGCGCCCAGTCGCTCGGCGAGGGTCACTTACGCGACCGAATCTGCGGAGCGACGTCCTCGTAGTCGGCGTGCTCGCCGGTCGCCTTCTTGCTGTAGATCAGGTCACCGTCGACGGTCACCTCGAAGACCCCTCCGCGGGAAGGGATGAGCGTGAAGTTCTCGATGTCATGCTCGAACTCCTCGAGCAGTTGGTCAACCATGCGCACGGCACGGTCCCGATAGCCTCAAACGGCGCAGTACTCGATCGAAAGGTCCATGGGTCCGAGGTTAGCGACCGCCGATCCAGACTTGGTCCAGCGTTCCTTTACAGTCGGGCCATGAAGAACAAGGCAAAGGTGGAACTCCCGACGCGACTCAAGGACATTCTGGATGGGCCGACCTTCGCCCATCTGGTGACGCTGGACCCCGACGGATCGCCCCAGGCGAGCGCGATGTGGGTGATGCGCGACGGCGACCACATCGTGTTCAACACGGCCGAGGGTCGTCGCAAGTGGCGGAACATGCAGGTGGATCCGCGGGTGGCGATCTCCATCAGTGTGCCGGACGAGCCGTATGCGAACTACTCGATCCAGGGACAGGTCATCGAGATGAGGACCTCCGACGGTGTGGACGTCATAGACGCGCTCGCTCAGAAGTATCTCGGGGTCGAAAAGTACGAGTGGCTCCAGCCGGGCGACGTCCGGGTCACCATCATCGTCGAGCCCACGAGGATCGCGTCGAACGGCTGAGCGGTCCGACAAGCCCCTCCCCACGCAGGCATCTAGACGGTACGTTGACCGTATGACCCGCTACTTCACCGACGCCACCTTCTCGTTCCTCGAGGATCTCGCCGACAACAACGACCGCGACTGGTTCAAGGCCAACCAGCAGCGATTCGTCGACCATGTGCAGAATCCGGCTCTTGCCTTCATCGAGGACTTTGCATCGCCTCTGATGAAGATCTCACCCCATCTCGTCGCCGATCCGCGCAAGGTGGGTGGATCACTCTTCCGGATCCACCGCGACGCCCGGTTCTCCAAAGACAAGACGCCCTACAAGACCCACATCGGGATGCAGTTCCGCCACGTCGCGTCGAAGGACGACGTCCATGCCCCCGGCCTGTACCTCCATATCGAGCCGGGGGCCTCGTACGCCGGTGTCGGCCTGTGGAGACCGGCCACCGCCGACGCGTACGCGATTCGGGCAGCGATCGCTGCCGACCCGGCCGGCTGGAAGAGGGCGGCCTATGGCAAGAGATTCGCTGACGCCTTCGCCCACAACACCGACGACACCCTGGTCCGCGTTCCGAAGGGCTTCGACCCCGACCACCCTTTTGCGGACGACATCCGGCGAAAGGACTTCATCGGCGGCACCACCCTCACCAAGAAGCAGGTGACCGGCCCGACCTTCCTCGCCGACTACGCCACCCTCGGCCGCACCGCGAAGCCGTTCATGCAGTTCCTCTGCGACGCGCTGGGGGTGAAGATCTAGCGAGAGTCAAGAATCAAGAATCAAGAGTCAAGAATCCAAGAACTCCAGTCTTGACTCTTGATTCTTGACTCTCTTGCGGAAGCCGGCTTCCTATCCCAATGCTCTGTCGAGGTCCTCGATGAGGTCGTCGACGTGCTCGATTCCCACCGAGAGCCGCACCAGGTCAGGAGGAACTTCGAGCTCGGTCCCCACGACGGACAGGTGGGTCATCGCCGCCGGCACTTCGATAAGTGATTCCACCCCGCCGAGGCTCTCGGCGAGGAAGAACAGTTCGGTCGCCTCGACCAAGCGGTGGGCGGTCTCGACCCCGCCAGCGGGGCGGAACGAGATCATCCCTCCGAAAGCGTCCATCTGCCGATGGGCGAGGGCGTGGTCGGGATGCTCCTCGAGTCCGGGGTACATCACCTCGGCCACCCGCTCGTCGGCGGCGAGGAATCGGGCAATGGCCATCGCGTTCTCGCAGTGCCGGTCCATCCGCACCGCCAGGGTCTTCAGGCCGCGCAGCACCAGCCATGCATCGAACGGACCCGGCACCGGTCCGGCAGCGTTCTGGAGGTAGCGCAGCCGCTCGTGCAGCTCGGGGTCGGCTGTCACCAGCGCACCGCCCACCACGTCGCTGTGGCCTCCGAGATACTTGGTGGTCGAGTGGAGCACGATGTCTGCCCCCATCTCCAGCGGCCGCTGGAGGTACGGCGTCGCAAAGGTGTTGTCGACCACCAGCAGAGCCCCGGCCTCGTGAGCGATCTCGGCAATCACCGCGATGTCGGCGACCCGTAGCAGCGGGTTGGTCGGGGTCTCCAACCACACGATCCGCGTGTCCGGCCGGATGGCGGCGGCAACCGCTTCGGGATCGGTAGGGCGAGCCACGCTCCACCCGAAGCCCTGGTCACCGAGCACCCGGGCGAAGAAGCGGAAGGTGCCGCCGTACGCGTCGTCCGGCAGCAGCACGTGGTCGGTGGACTTCATCAGGTAGCCGCAGAGCGCGGCAGCGGCCATCCCGGAGGAGGTCGCGACCGATCCCCCTCCGCCGGCTTCGTCGACGCCCTCGAGCGCAGCGAGGGCGGTCTGTAGCGCCGAGCGGGTGGGGTTGTCGGTTCGGGAGTACTCGTACCCCGAATGCTTGCCAGGCGCATCCTGGGCATAGGTGCTGGTGGCGTAGATCGGCACTACGACCGACCCGGTGGTCGGTTCCGGCTCCTGGCCGGCATGGATCGCCTTGGTTTCGAACTTCACGATTCCTCCAGCATGCCCCGCGCCGCCATCCATTCGTCGTCGAAGATCTTCGAGATGTAGCTGCGGCCGCTGTCGGGGATCACCACGACCACGAGGTCGTCGGGATACCTCACGGCAGAACGCAGGGCGCCAACAAGGGCCATACCCCCCGAACCCCCCACGAAGACTCCCTCTTCCCGCACCACCCGCCGCGCCATCAGAAACGCATCCTTGTCCCCCACCATCTCGTACTCGTCGACCACGGAGCGGTCGAACGCCTCAGGCCAGAAGTCCTCCCCGACGCCCTCGATCAGGTAGGAGGTCACGTCGTCCTCCGACGCCGCCGTGTAGATCGACCCCTCGGGGTCGACTCCCACCACCCTGATCCCGGGGTTCTGCTCCTTCAAGTACCGCCCCATGCCGGTGATCGTGCCGCCCGTCCCGACGCCGACGACAAGGACGCCGACCTGCCCGTCGGTCTGCTTCCACAACTCCGGTCCGGTGGCCCGGTAGTGCGCCTCGGGATTCGCCGGGTTCGAATACTGATCGGGGCGGAAGTGGCCCGGCTGAGAAGCGAGGCGTTCGGCCACCGAGTAGTAGGAGGTGGGATCGTCTGGCGCCACCTCGGTGGGGCACACCAACACCTCCGCCCCGAACGCTCGCAGGAGATCCTGCTTCTCCTTCGACTGCTTGTCGGCCATCACCGCGATCAGTCGGTAGCCCTTGATCGCCGCCGCCATCGCCAGGCCGACCCCGGTGTTGCCGCTCGTCGGTTCGACGATCGTGTCGCCCGGGTGGAGCGTTCCCTCCCGTTCCGCCCGCTCGATCATGCCCAGCCCGATGCGGTCCTTGATCGACCCGCCGGGGTTGGTGTACTCGATCTTGGCGACGAGATTGCCCGGAGGATGCAACCGGGAGAGCCGCACCAGCGGGGTGTTCCCGATGGCCGAGACGATGTCGGGGTGAATCTGCACGATCCCGAGGTTAGGAGAGAGCGCAAATGCGCAATACGGAAACGGTCGAGGTAACGCTTCGTTCGACCCTAACGGCCGAAATCGGCACGACACGACCCGCTGACGGCCCCAACGTCAGCCTGATTGGGCGATTGGCGATTGGCGATTGGCGATTGGCGATTGGCGACGAGGGTGGGCGCGTCGGGCCACCGCACGGCCCCTCCGTCACCGCCCTTCGGACGGCGCCACCTCCCCCTCCCCCGCCTACCCTTTCTCTGATGGCCGAACGATTGCGCATCGGCGACAAGATTCGCGACAGCCTCTTCTACGTGCCGCTGTTCGGGATCGTCGTGGCCATCCTCCTCGCCGTCGCCACCTCGTGGATCGACACCAACTTCCGGGAAACCATCGACGGGACCCCCTTCCTGCTGATGACGACCGTCGGCAGCGCCCGGGCCATTCTCACCACGGCAGCGGCGGCCACAATCACCGTGGCAGGAATCGTCATCTCCATAACGGTGGTTGCGGTGCAGCTCGCCTCCAGCCAGTTCTCGCCGCGGGTGGTGCCCACGGTGTTCGGAACCCGGTTCCAGCAGACGGTGATCGGCATCGTGGTTGGATCGTTCACCTACACGCTCCTCGTGCTGAGCCGGATCCGCATCGATCCCGGCCCCGAAGCCGTCGGCGCCTACCGATCGTTCGCCGTCACCCTTGCCCTCGTCCTGGCGCTGGTGTCTGTGCTGGCAATCGTGGCGTTCATCGACCGCAGCATCCAGGTGATGCAAGTGGGCGAGATCATCCGTCGCACCACCGATGAGACGCTTTCCCGTGTCAGGTCCTATATGCCCGAACGAGGTACGCCGATCGAGCTCGCCTCCGAGCCGACGCCCCTGCCCGGGGGCGAGTCGGTCACCGTCACGAGCTCCACCGACGGCTGGGTGCTGGCCGTGCGCACCGAACACCTGCTGCTCGCCATCCCACCCGGCGCATTCGCCCGCCTCGACACCACCGTCGGGGGATTTGTCGCCGTCGGGTCGCCCCTGATCACCATCTGGCCGCTCGAGGAGGGTGTCGACGTCGACGAGGCACTGTTCCGGCGCCAGTTCTCTGTGGGCGAACGGCGGCGGGCCCGGACCGACGCCACGTTCGGGATCAGGCAACTCGTCGATATTGCCCTGCGTGCCCTCTCTCCCGGAATCAACGATCCGACGACCGCCAACGAGGTGATCCTCAACCTGATGGCGATCCTGCGCGAGGTGTTGGTGCGCGACCTTCCGCCCCGCGTACTCCACACCGACTCTGGCGAACGCCTCTTCCTCCCCCAGTCATGGAGCCGTTCTGACTGGGTTCGCCACGCGTTTGCGGAGATCCGCGTGGCTTCGACCACCCAACCAGCGGTGGCGGAAACCTTGATCGAGGCCCTCGGCGCACTCCGCGACCACCTGGAAACCGAGGAACTCCCCGATCGAGCCGAGCCGTTGCGCGTCGAGGCCCGGCTGGTCGTCGAGGGGCTCGAAGCCCGCCCCGAACTGCTCGCCGCCGACGTGGAACCCATCCGCTCGCTCGCATTCCGCCTCGGGCTCGTCGACGGCGAGACGCTCTCGTGACTCGATCCCTCGGGCATGATCCCGCCCTGAACGTGGTTTCATGAGTAACGGGTGCCAGCACCATCCGCCGAACCACAACACGAGAGGGAGATCCATGACCGAGAACACGCTCTCGGTGCCCGAGATCCACTGCGACCACTGCAAGATGTCGATCGAGGGTGCCGTATCCGCCATACCCGGCGTGGAGCGGGCAACCGTGGACGTCGACAAGGCCACCGTTTCGGTGGCGTTCGGCGACCCGGCGACGCTCGACGACATCGTCGGCGCCATCGAAAGCCAGGGATACGAAGTCCCGGCACAGGCCTGAGCCCGCTGCCCGCTAGAGCCTGACTGGGGCTGAGGACCAACATGACCGATACCAAAAACGGCACGTCGGTGCTGTTCGACGTCGAGGGGATGACTTGCGCATCCTGCGCGGTGCGGGTCGAACGCGTCCTGTCCAAACAACCCGGGGTGGAGTCGGCGGTGGTCTCCCTGGCGGGCCAGGAGGCGCGATTGGTGGTGGGGCCGACCGTCGACCTTGCGGCGCTGAGCGAAGCCGTATCCAAGATCGGCTACCGCGCCTCGGTGATCGAGAAGGACAGCGAGCGGGAGAGCCTCGCCGACCGGTATGACGCCGAAACCCGGTATCAGGCCCGCAACGCGATTTCTGCCGCGGTGCTGACAGTCCCGGTGGTGGCCTTGTCGATGTTCGGGCCGGAAGCCAGGTGGGTGGGGATAGTCGCGTGGGCGCTGACCACCCCCGTCGAGTTCGTGTTCGGGTGGCAGTTCCATCGGGCCGCCACTGTCCGCCTCCGTTCCTTCTCGGCCAACATGGACACGCTCGTCTCGATGGGCACGCTGGCCGCGTACGGGTATTCGGTGTGGGCCTTCTTCGCCGGAGAACACCTGTTCTTCGAGACGGCCGCCGTCATCATCACTCTGATCCTTCTCGGGCGGTTCTTCGAGTCGCGTAGCAAGGGCCGCGCCTCGAGTGCAATCACCAGGCTCCTCGAATTGGGCGCCAAGGAGGCGCGGGTGATTCGTGACGGCCGTGAAGTCACCATCCCCGTAGATCAGGTGATGCCGGGTGACCGATTGGTCGTCCGTCCGGGGGAAAAGGTCCCCACCGACGCCCGAATCGTCGAAGGAGAGTCGTCATTCGACGAAAGCATGCTCACCGGTGAGTCGATGCCGGTCAGCAAGGGACCTGGCAACGAAGTTTTCGGTGCAACAATAAATCAGCAGGGGAACATCGTCGTCGAGGCGACCCGGGTCGGGTCGGACACGGCACTCGCCCAGATCGTCCGTCTGGTGGAGGACGCCCAGGCGACCAAAGCGCCGATTCAGCACCTCGCCGACCGTATCTCAGGCATCTTCGTGCCGATCGTCATGTTGATCGCAGCCGGCACCTTCGTCGCGTGGATGGCGATCGATGGGGAGGTCGTCTCCGCGCTGCGAGCCTCGGTGGCGGTCCTCATCATCGCGTGCCCGTGCGCCCTCGGGTTGGCCACCCCCACCGCGATCATGGTTGGCAGCGGACGCGGGGCCGAGTTGGGCGTGCTGTTCCGCAACGCCGACGTCTTCGAACGCACCAGATCGATCGACACAGTGGTCTTCGACAAGACCGGAACCCTCACCCGCGGCGCGATGACGCTCGCCGAGTTGGTGACCGACGAGGCGGAACCCCGGGTCCTTCATCTGGTCGGATCCGTCGAGGGGGCCAGCGAGCATCCGATCGGCAGGGCCGTGGCCCTGGGAGCCGAAGAGCGCGGCACGACCCTGGTACGCCCCAGCACCTTTGAGAACCTGCCCGGGCTGGGGCTGCGCGGAACCGTCGACGGCATTGCGGTGACCGTGGGGAGACCGAAACTGATGGCCGAGGCCGGATTTGGCGGCGCGGAGAAGTACGAGGAGGCGATGGTCGCGATGGAGGGACGCGGTCTCACCGCCTTCCTCGCCGGTTGGGATGGGGAGGTCCGCGCAGCCCTCGGCGTAGCGGACACGGTGCGCCCCACTGCCGAGCCGACGGTGCGCGCCCTCCAGGACAGGGGGGTCGAGGTGATCATGATCACGGGCGACAACCGCCGTACCGCGATGGCGATCGCCGAGACGGTCGGCATCGGCCGGGTCATCGCCGAGGTGCTCCCTGGTGAAAAGTCCGAGGAGGTCGCCCGCCTTCAGGCCGCAGGCCGCAAGGTGGCGTTCGTCGGCGACGGCGTCAACGATGCCCCCGCCCTCACCCGCGCTGATCTCGGCATCGCCATCGGCACTGGCTCCGACGTCGCCATCGAAGCCGGCGACGTGGTGCTCATGTCGGGTGACCCCGCCCTCGCCGAAGTCGCCCTCGGCCTGGCGGGGGCCACCTTCCGGGTCATCCGGCAGAACCTGGCCTGGGCCTTCGCCTACAACATCGCCGCGATCCCTCTGGCAGCCCTCGGCCTCCTCAACCCGATGATCGCCGCCGGGGCCATGGCGTTCTCCAGCGTCAGCGTGGTCAGCAACTCGCTGCGGCTGAGACGATATGGCTCGTAAGGCGCCGACGGCACCCGCTAAACGACCGGTACTCTCCCGCCGAGCATGGCTCTCCCCACCACCTCCGGTCTGACCTGGCGCGCTCCGACTCCTGACGATGCCGACGCGCTCGTGGCGCTCACCAAGAGGATCCACGAGGCGGAACGGCTCGAGTTCGTGCCCGGCCCCTCGTTCTATCGATGGCTGATGGGGCAGGCCGAATTCGATCCCGCCACCGATTGGACGGTGGCGGTAGATGCCGAGGGTCGCATCGTGGCCGACGGCGGAGCGTGGATACAGGTGACCGACCAGGGCGGCCGCGCCTTTGTCTGGGCAGAGACCGGGCCCGGGCATCACGAGCTGGAACCCTCTCTGCTCCAGTGGGCCACCGCCAGGGCCATCGAGGGCCTGGGAGCAACCGCCGCAGGGTTGCCGCGCTCGATCCGCGTGCCGACCGAAGAACACCGCGCCCGCCACCGCGCGGTCATCGAGGCGTCGGGGCTGGAGGTCGGCAGGTCGTTCGTGACGATGACCCGGCCGCTCGAAGATCTGCCCGAGTCCCCTCCCCTCCCCACCGGGGTCTCAGTGGTCCCGTGGGCGGCAGAATGGGCAGAGGGGGCGCGGGTAGCCAACAACAACTCCTTCGCTGACCACTGGGGGAGCCTGCCGGTCAGCGCCGAGCAGTGGCGCACGGCCTACGCCGAGTCCGAGCAGTTTCGCCCCGACCTCTCCTTCCTCGCATTGGCCGACGGGGAAGTGGTGGCGATCTGCCTGTGCGAAGTCGACCCCGAATCGAACGCCGAGAAGGGGGTCGAGGAGGTCTACGTCGAACGGGTTGGCACGGTTAGGACTCACCGCCGCCAGCGGATCGCCTCCCACCTGCTCACCCGGTCGATGGCTGGCGCCCGGGAGAGCGGGCTGAGCGCGGCCGCCCTCGAGGTGGACGAGACCAGCCACACCAGTGCCACCGAGGTGTATCGCCGGCTCGGGTTCGAGGTGGCGTCGCGGAATGTTCACTATCTGCGGGAGATTTGACCGCGATTGGCGATTGGCGATTGGCGATTGGCAGGAAAGTCCATCGAACCCGCCACGCGTCTTCTAGTTTCTTGCGGGCAGCGGGCAGCGGGCAGCCCTTTAAGAGCCGGCAGCCCTCTAAGAGAAGGAGTTGCCGCACCCGCACGAGCGGGAAACGTTCGGATTCTCGATGTGGAATCCGGCGCCCTGGAGGCCGTCGCGGTAATCCACCGACGCCCCCTTGAGCATTTCGAGACTCTCCGGGTCGACGGCCATCTTCACCCCGTCGGTCTCGGCGATGAAGTCGGACTCGCTGACCGTGGAGTCGAAGAACATCTCGTAGGAGAAGCCCGAGCACCCGCCGGCGCGGACGCCAATACGGAGTACGAGATCTTTCTCATCCTCGCGCTCAATCAGTTCGGCAACCTTGGCGGCGGCGGCCGAAGTGAGCGTGACCTTGGGCGCCGAAGCGCGGGGGGTAATGGAAAGGCCCTGCATGGAAGCTCCTGATCGGGTCTCGTGTTGTCTAACTATACCGGCAACGGGTTGATTCCCACCGGACGAGTCCACGACACCAGGCAGTACCTTGAAGACCCACATGGCCACCGCAACCCCAGCAGACGTCGAAGCCGCGTTGCGCGGAGTCGTCGATCCGGAACTCGGCGGCGACGTCGTCGAGTTGGGGATGATCCGCGGCATCACGGTCATGGACGGCGTGGCGACCGTGAAGATCGCTCTCACGATCGCGGCATGCCCGATGCGCGACCAGATCGAAAACGACGTCAGGCGCAAAGTGGGTGCCCTCCCCGGCATCGAGAAGACCGAGGTGGAAGTCACCGCGATGACCAGCCGGCAGCGCACCGAGCTCATGGCTGTCGCCCGCAAGCGGGCCCGGGAGAACGCCAACCCCACCATGGTCAGCCCCCTGACCAGAGTGATCGCCGTCGGATCCGGCAAGGGGGGTGTCGGCAAGTCGTCCATCGCGGTCAACCTCGCCGTCGCGATGCAGCGCGCCGGATTCGCCGTAGGGCTTCTCGACGCCGACATCTGGGGGTTTTCGGTGCCGCGGATGTTGGGGGTGAGTGAGCGCCTGGAGGCGAACGAGGACCGCAAGATCATCCCCATCGACGTCGATGGGCTTCAACTCGTCTCCACAGGCCTGTTGGTCGACGACGAGGAGACGGCCCTCATGTGGCGGGGCCTCATGCTCACAAAGGCACTCGAGCAGTTCCTCCAGGACGTGGCGTGGGATCGCGGTCTCGACTACCTGGTGCTCGACATGCCACCCGGCACCGGCGACATCCAGATGGCACTCGCCCGCCTGCTCCCCCAGGCAGAGATGGTGGTCGTGACGACCCCGCAGCTAGCCGCCCAGAAGGTGGCGGCACGCGTCGCCGACATGGCCCGCCGCTCGTATATGCCGGTGGTCGGGGTGATCGAGAACATGTCCGGCTTCACCACCGAGGACGGTCGCCATTACGAATTGTTCGGGTCCGGCGGCGGCAAGGCGCTCGCCGACGACCTCGGCGTGCCCCTAATCGCCAGCATCCCCCTCGACCCGATGGTCGTATCCGGAGGCGACCACGGCCAGCCGGTGGTGAGCGCCCACCCGGAAGCGCCCTCCGCTCAGGCGTTGATCGCCGCGGCTGCCCGCATCGTGGAACTGGTTCCCCCCGCCGAAGACGAGACCTGCACCGCCCGCATCGCCGTCCTGCTCGAACAGTTGGAGGGCCCTGCGTGACGGGGAGAAGCCTTCGGGACATTCAGGAGCCCCGGTGATTCCAACCGTCCTGCTGACCGCATTCCTCGGGGCGATTCTCTGGCCGGCTCGCGCCGGTTGGGTTGTGGCCGGCATCTCGGTGGGCTGGCTGCTGACCCTGGTCCTCTTCGAGGGGTCCGGTTCGTCGCCGGCTGACCTCGTGACTGCGGCCGCCCTCGGTGTCATCAACGCCGCCTTCGGGTTCGCAGTCGGGTGGGCAGTGCGCCGCCAGGTCGGCGAGCGGTCGTAGGCGGAGAAATGTCAGGCTTCTTCGTCGTCGGCGCCATCGTCCTGGTCTTCGGTTTCATCGGGTTCGTCGTGTGGGCGTCGAACTCGCGCATCGCCGGGGAACGCGGGTGGGTCTACAACAAGCACAACCCCCGGCCCCGTGGCATCGGGACGCTCGGGCTCCTCGAGACGGTCTACCAACCCTCGATGGAGCATGTGATCGAAGAGCGCTCGTCCGAGAAGGCCCGCGGCAACCAGACGAAGACCGGTGATAAACCCCGGCCTGGCAAGTCCCCCGACGAGCCGCGCTGAGACCCTGCGACGCCGCCTACCGGCAGACCTTGAGCAACAGCTGATAGGGATTGGTGAGCGCGCCGCCGCCCGGTTGGAATCCGAGATGGAGGTGGGGGGTGCTCGTCGCCCCGGTGCTCCCCACCCAACCGACGATCTGCTTGACGACGACCCGGCTGCCCGGAGTGGTGCCCGAGGCAAAGCCCTGCAAGTGGGCGTAGTAATACACGTCGCCACTGTCGCCCCGGATGTACAGCCCGTTGCCCCCCGCCCAGTGAAAGCCCCTGCTGTAGATGTAGCCATTCTCTATCGCCACCAACGGGGTCCCGGGGGCGGCGATCAGGTCGGTTCCGTGGTGATAGCCACCCCGGTAGGGGCGGGGTTCGAGCCAGGAGTCGCGAAAGGCATTGGCACCCGCCACCGGACAAGTGCGGCCCGAAGCATCGACAAAGGCGCTGCTGGCGAATCCGGAGCTCTGGGCGGCCGCCGCGGCAGCCGCCGCGTTGGCCCGCTGGCGCGCCAAATCAGCCGCCCGGCGACGGGCGGCCTCTTCGGTCTCCCATTGGCTGTAGAGCGCCTGATACTCGTCGTTGTACTGCCCGAGCTGCTCGGTGAGGCGTTCGGTGATCTCGGCCACTTCGGCGGCGAGCTCCTCCTGCTGGGCGAGGAGCGACTCGAACTGGGCGGCGAGAGAGGCCCGGTCCTCTTGAAGGAAGAGCAGTTCGTTGACCGCGTTGTTGTCGGTGTCGACGACGACGTCGAGATAGGCGGTCTTGGTCTCGTTCCTGGCCACGCCTTCGGGGGACACCGTCGACCCCGTGACACCACCACCGGCGCTGATGTACATCTCCCGGGCGCGATCTCGAGCGGCGAAGCCGGCGATCACGATCTGACGATCACGATCGGCCATCTCCTTCTGGATGCGCCCGATCCGGGCCTCGTAGTCGGCCTGCTGGGAGAGGATGGCGTCGAGCCGCTCGAGTTCGTCCTCGAGAGCAGACGACTGCTCGTTGACCTTGTTGCGTGCCTCTTCGAGCTCCGATCGGGTCACTTCCGCGCCGACCGGTCCGGCCGTGACCACGAGGAGCACGCCCACCAGCACCGTGACAACCCTGCGCACTCTTAGGATCGCTCCCATTCGTTCGGGCGGAACACTAACTGTCCCCTCCGCCTAGGCGACGCCAGCCGTCGCCGACCGCCTCCGATCATCCGCAGAGGCCCTTTACGACGCTGTAGGGGTTCTGATATGCCCCTCCCCCGGGCTGCCAACCGAGATGGAGGTGGGGGGTGCTGGCGTTGCCCGTCTGCCCCACGAAACCGACTCGCTGACCCGCCTCCACTCGAAGCCCGTCGACCAGTCCGGTGACATAGGAGTTCAGGTGGGCGTAATACCAGCGGTCTCCGCTGTCACCCCGGATGTAGAGCCCCAGGCCGCCGGCGCTGTGCCAATTGGGGCTCCAGATGTGACCGCCTTCGATCGCCACCAGCGGGGTGCCCTGGGCCGCCAGCAGGTCGGTCCCGGCGTGCGACCGGCCGCCGGGTCGGGGGGCGCCCCAAGAATCGGTGAATGAAGTGGCCCCATCGATGGGGCAGACCCTGGTTCCGGGGGGCTGGGGCGGCACGGTCGTGGTGGGGGCGGGGGGCGGGGTGGTGGTCGTCACCACCGGGGTCGTCGAGGTCGCCCCAGGCTGGGTGGTCCCGGTGCCGGCAGTCGTAGTCGGGGCGGGGGGCAGGGTGGTCGAGGTGGCGAGGAACTCCAGCCGCCGCTGCTCCTCCTCCTCCCGGCGGATGCGCTCGGCCTCCTGTGCATCCCACTCGTCCCTGACCGCCTGGTACTCGGCGTTCGCCTCCTCGAGCTCCGAATACACCTGCTCGAGCAGCGTCTCCATCTCCCCGCGGAGCAGCGCCTGTTCCGCCACCGCATCGTCTACCAGCGTCTTCTGCTGCTCGTAATCGCGGCGCGAGGCCTCGAGCCGGTTGACGAGATCACGATCTGTCTGTGACACCGACTCGAGGTACACATAGCGGGCCGGTGCCTGGGCGAAGTCATCGGTCAGCACGGTCGAAGACGACGCCCCGGCGGTCATGTACATCTCTGCCGCACGATCCCGCGCCGAGCGGCGCGCCATCACCAGCTCGCGCTCCCGGGCGGCGAGACCGACCAGTAGTCGGTCGAGGCGGTCTCGTAGCAGAGCCTCCTCGGCCACCACGTCGTCGTATCGGCCCACCTGGTCCTCGAGTCGCGCCTGCACCTCGCGCAGGGCATCGCGAGCCGCGGCGACCTCGTCCGCGGTGACATCGGCGGAGGCGGGCAGCGCGGCCAGCAGCGAGTACGCCAGTGCCACCACCCCCACCCAGGCGATCAGGGCCACTCGCCTCGTCATGCCACCACCACCTTCGCCGACCATCCGGTGCCGGCGGCCGAGAAACGCACCTCGCCGTCGGCGGCGAGTTTGCGAAGGTGGGACGCCACCGATAGCGCCGCAGCAGGATGGAGTGCCGGGTGAACATCGGCGTAGACCCTCTCGACCACCTGTCCGACGGTCGCGGCGCCCGCCCGGACTGCAGCGAGGATCTGCGCCTCCCGCTCGAGTCGATGGGCGATGTAGTCGCTGATGACCGCGTCGGGCTCCTCGATCACCTCCCCGTGACCGGGATAGACAATGGTCAACCCGGTGTCGCGCAGGGCGTGGAGGGAGTTCAGGTAGGCGGCCATGTCCTCCACGATGACGGTGGAGCCACCCATGATGTGATCTCCGGTGAACAGCGAGGTCCCGATCCGGAAGCAGGTCGAGTCGGGCGTATGACCCGGAGTGGCCACCGCCACCGCGTAAAGGGTGCCGAATGCCACGGCATCTCCATCGGCGACGATCCGGGTGGGGCTGAAGTCGGGCCCGGATGCGGCTCCGATCGACGGGACTCCCAACCCTTCAGCCAGTCGGTCTGCCGCCGGAGCATGATCGGGATGGGCGTGGGTCACGAGCACGGCAATCGGCTCGAACCCCGCCAGCGCCCGATGGATCGCTTCGAGATGATCGGGGAGAACCGGGCCGGGATCGATGACGATCGCCTCGCCGGCCGACGACACCACCCATGTGTTGGTCCCGGGCCCCGTCATCACCGACGGGTTGGGGGCGAGAATCCGCTCGACCTTCATCTCGCCGCCTCGAAGTCGGCCACGCCCGGCAACAGCACTCGCCACGCCGATTCCCGACGGACCATGAGTACGTCGAAACCGCTCCCGCGAGGGGAGAGGGCGAGCACGGTCGCCGCAAGCTGAATAGGGACGTCCGCCGACGCCGGTGTATCCACGGTCATCGAATATAGGTCGGCTTGTAGGCTGTGCCTATGGCCCTGCGTCCCCCCTCGGTCGATGCATTGGCCGCCTCGATCGACGATGGGGCGCTTCCCCGTGCTCTCCTGATCGAAGTGGCACGGGCAGGTGTCGAGGCCTGGCGACACGACGAGCACATCGATCCCCTCGCCGAGGCCCGCCGAATCGCCGCCGGCCTCCTCCGCATCCGCCCTGGTCGAGTCATCAACGCTACTGGTGTGCTGCTCCACACCAACCTCGGCCGGGCGACACTCCACCCGGACGCCGTAGCCGCATCGACCGAGGCTGGGGCCGGATTCTCGGCACTCGAGTTCGACCTCGCCGCAGGCGAGCGCGGGGGACGAGGCGAGTACGTCGAACGTCTGGCGGCCACCCTCACCGCGGCCGAGGACGCGCTCGTCGTGAACAACAACGCCGGAGCGCTGTTCCTGGCCATGGCCGCCCTCGGCGCCGGTCGCGAGATCGTCGTCTCCCGGGGCGAGCAGATCGAGATCGGGGGCGCCTTCCGCCTCCCCGAGTTGATCGCCGCCTCCGGTGCCAAGGCCACAGAGGTCGGCACCACCAATCGCACGCGGGCCAAGGACTACGCAAAGGCGATCGGCTCTGCCACCGGCGCGCTGCTCAAGGTGCATCCGTCCAACTACCGCATCGAAGGATTCACCGAAGAGACCGGCTACGCCGAGGTCGCCGCCATAGCCCACGAGCGCAATGTGCCCCTCGTGGCCGACATCGGCAGCGGGCTGCTCGACGCCCGGGTGCCCTGGCTCGACGGCCCTCCGCCGGCGTGGCTTGCCGGTGAGCCCGGGGCGCGTCAGGTGATCGAAGCCGGAGCCGACCTCGTGCTCTTCTCGGGCGACAAGCTGTTGGGGGGCCCACAAGCCGGGATCGTCGTGGGTTCGGCGGGCGTCATCGCCCGACTCCGCAGTCATCCGGTGGCTCGAGCGGTCCGTATAGGTGGGCCTGCCCTTGCTGCCCTGTCGGCCACCTTCGAGAAGTACGCCTCCGGTCGCGGGTCCGAGATCCCCTTTTGGCGAATGGCATCGACGCCGTACGCCGACCTCGCAGCGCGCAGCAGCCAGGTGCTCACCCGCTCCGGCGTCGAAGGTGCCGTGGTCGAGGGTGAGTCGGTCCCGGGCGCCGGCACAGTTCCCGGGAAGGGGATCCCCACGCCGGTCATCGCGGTGCTGGGGGCCGAACAGCGGTGGCGACGCCTTCTCGACGCCGTTCCCCCCGTGGTCGCCCGTAGAGAAGCGGGTCAGGTGGTGCTCGATCTGCGCGCGGTCGACGAGGCGGATGACGGATCGGTGGCGGCTGCGCTGACCAACGCATGCCGGTGATCGCCACCGCCGGCCATGTCGATCACGGCAAGTCGACCCTTGTCCGGGCACTCACCGGCCGTGACCCCGACCGGTGGGAGGAGGAGAAGCGGCGGGGGCTGACCATCGACCTGGGATTCGCCTGGGCCATGCTCGGCAACAGAGAAGTCGGGTTCGTCGATGTCCCGGGGCACGAGCGATTCATCAAGAACATGCTCGCCGGCGTCGACGGGGCGGATGCGGCGCTGTTCGTCGTCGCCGCGGACGAGGGATGGAAGCCTCAGTCCGAGGAGCATCTGGGAGTGCTCGACCTGCTCGGCACTTCCCCCGGAGTGATCGCGTTGACCCGGGCCGACCTGGTCGATACCGATCACCTCGAGCTCGCGGCGGTTGCGGTGGCCGAGAGCCTCGACGGCACGACGCTTGCGGGCTCGGAGATCGTGCCCACCGCAGCCCCAACAGGCGTTGGCCTCGATCGACTCCGCGCCGCCCTGACCACGATGGTCGCAGGGCTGGAACCGCCGGACCGCGATCGTCCCCGCCTCTGGATCGACCGCGCCTTCACGGTCGAGGGCGCGGGCACCGTGGTCACCGGCACCCTGGTGGACGGGATGATCAAGGTCGGTGACACCCTCGCCCTTTACCCGGGCGAGACTCCGGTGCGGGTCCGTGGCCTGCAGGTGCACGAACGATCCGTCGATGAGGTAGGGCCGGGCAATCGCACCGCGATCAACTTGTCGGGGGCCGATCGGTCACTCATCGAGCGGGGAACGATGCTGGGCAGGCCGGGTGAGTGGCGAGCGACGAGGCGGCTGGTGGCAACCCTCGACCCGATGAGAGGTCACGAGCCGATCCGGGGGGACCGGGGCTCCTTCCACCTCCATGCGGGGAGCGGTTCGTGGCCGGCCCGCGTCCGTTCGATTGCCGACGGGGTCGTGCTGGTCGACCTCGACGGCGAGGTTCCGCTGCGGGCGGGCGATCGCTACATCCTGCGTGAGGTGGGCAGGGGCGCCGTCACCGGAGGCGGCCGGGTGCTCGATCCGCGGCCGACGGGAAGAACTCGGGCGGTGCGCAGCACGCTGGGTCATCTCGCCAAACACGCCACGACACCCGACGATGCGGCATCGCGCCTGTTGGCGGTGCGAGGGATCGCCGCGGTGTCCGATCTTGCCGCAGACACCGGTGGAGGATCGCCAGACGATGCCGTGATCACGGGCAAGCTGGCCGTCTCGCCCGAAACCAATCGCACCATTTCACAGCGTGCCGTCGAACGGATCGGCACCTTTCACGAAGCCAACCCCTTCAAGCCGGGGATGCCCCGCACCACGCTCGCCCGTGAGCTGGGGCTCGGCGCCGACACCCTCGACGCGATCATCGCCACCGTCGGCGGCGTCGTGGTGGATGGCGCCGCGGTGCGCCTCGCCGACCATCGGCCGGCGGCGGCAGCGACCGACGATCCTGGCTGGGGAAGCGCCCGAGCCGACCTCGACGCCGCCGGCGCGGCACCACCCCGGGCCGATGAGTTGGGCCTGCACCCTGATGCTGTGCGCGCCCTGATCGCGTCCGGAGACCTGATACCGGTCGGACCGTTCGCCTACCTGCCCGAGACGGTCGATTCTCTCCTCGAAACGGTCGCCACCCTCCCCGACGGATTCACGGTGGGCGACTTTCGCGACATCATGGCGATCACCCGCAAGCACGCCATCCCCCTACTCGAGTGGCTCGACGATCGCGGAGTCACCCGTCGGGTCGGCGACGGGCGGGTCGTCAGACGGTGATGCCGCGCTTCGAAGCCAGGTGTCGACGCTCGGTCTCGGTGTAGCCGCCCCAGATCCCGTACGGCTCGCGAATCTCCACCGCAAAGTCGAGGCACTCTTCGGCTACCGGGCACACCGAGCAGATGGCCTTCGCCTTGTGCTCGCGGCGCTCGCGTTCCTCCTTGCGCTCTGCATGACTCGGTGGAAAGAACAGAAACGAATGATTGCCCCGGCAAAGCCCCTTCATCTGCCAGGAACGATCAACGGACGCCACGTCCAACACAGCGGTACTCCTCCCAGACGCCAAGCGGCGCGGGACGGTACCAGCGGACCCTTCGAAATGCCAGGGAGGAAATGGTAGGGGCGTCCTCCCCTGCCGTCCTCGGCGGTGACGGAGGGGGCAGCGGAGACAGCGTGCGGTCTGGCAACTTCTTCAGGAACTGGTCCAGTCCCGCCCGCAGGGTCAGCTGCCCCCCTCCCCCCTTCGGGGTACTCCCCCCGGAGACCGGGGGGAGACGACTTCTACTCAGCCTTCGCCGGCGTCTTCGTCCTCCTTGCTGGAGGCTGGTGCTGGCTCCACCTCGAGCACCACGCCTGAGACCCCGGCCACCTTCACCCGATCCCCGGCGGCGATGCCCGAGGCGCGGGCCGACCGCGCTCGCCACTCGGCGCCGTCGACGATCACGATCCCCTCCGGCGCGATCCGGCCGGCGGCAATACCCACCCGGCCCACCAGGTGCTCCCGGCCGATGGTCTGAGTCGAAAACCTCGCCCTGACCACCGTGGTGAGGGCAAACCCGAAGAAAAGGGCGGCACCGAGTACGACGAGCACCACCACCCACCAGGTGGTGCGCAACTGCGGGGCGCCGTCGACTAGGCGAAGACCCCCCGCGGTGAGCAGGGCAGTGCCGAGAAGGCTCTTCCATCCGAGGTCGTTTCGCTGAAACTCGACGACGTAGAGGCCGACGCCCGCCAGGACCGCCGCGACCGACAGCCAATCGACGGGGAGGAGAGCGATCCCATACCCCGCCAACAGCAGACAAATTGCGGCGACGGCGGCGGCGAGTCCCGGCCCGGCGGCGTAGAACTCGAACGCCACCAGGGCCAGACCCATGACCAAGAAGAAGAAGGCTGCCTCCGGTGACACCGCGAGACGAAGGGTTCGATCCACCAATCCGGGCTCGATGAACGTCGCCGACACCGGCGAGACCACCTCCTCGCCATTCACGACCTCGCGCTGTGCAGTGACGAGCGTCCTTACCTCCCCCCGCACCGTCACCGTGGTCCCATCGAGCGCCACGATGAACTGCCCGATGGAAGGCTGCACCACGTCGACGAGTCCCGGGATCGGCTCGGAGCCGACCAGCACCCGTCCGGTGTGCGCCTCTGCCGGCAGGTCTGGAGCGAGGGCGAGCAGTGCCCTCCCCGCATCCCCGTCGGATGAACCACCCGCCACCAGAGGCAACGCCCAGCCGATGCGCACTCTGGGGGCGGCTCCCCGGATCGGTGCCGCCGAGACAATCGCGGCCGCCATCCCGTGGGCCACCGCGGGGGCGGGTCCAACCCAGACGGCCACCGGCACCGGCGGGTCGTCGAGGAGGGCCACCAGGTCTGATGCCCCGGATGACAGCACCGCGTGGACGTCGAGCTGGATCACGACCAGGGAGGCGGAGGATCCTTCGATCGAGTCCCTTACGAAATCGACGGCACGACCCTCGAGAATTCCCTCCACCACCACCACGTCGACCGACGAAGCGCTTCCCCCAAGGCCGATACCCGGCGTAAGCATCAAGAGGGCGAGTGGAACCACAATGAGCAGTCGGCGGAGCACGAGGGCGATCATAGGAACGATGAAACGATGCCCGGACTGCAGCCGGGTCTCGCAAATCGCGCCCCCGTGGCCGACTACTAGCCTCGGGGAATGACCGACATCCTGGTCGTGGCCGACGAAGCATGGGTCCTCGACGACGTGAGAGCCGCCTTGTCCGAGCCGCGCTTCACCCTCCACGAGATCTCCAACCCGCGGCTCGTCACCGACCGCCTCGACGAGTTCCCAGCAGATGCCGTCCTGATCGACATGCAGGTCGGCTCGATGGGGGGAATGGCCGTCACCCGGGCGGTTCGCAACAAAGCCGCAGTCGGCGGCACGACCGCACCGCCGGTGGTGCTGCTGCTCGACCGAGACGCCGACGCGTTCCTCGCTGGCCGATCGGGTGCCACCTCCTGGGTGCGCAAGCCGTTCTCGTCGCATGAGCTGCGGGCGGCACTCGCCGACGCAATGAGCCGATGACTGCCGGCGGAGGTGAGCCTCCCAGTACGAGGCGGCTCCGGGGGTGGGAATGAGCAGCGAGCAGATCGTCTACGTGGTGATCCTCGGCGTCTGCATCCTGGCGTCGGGCTTTTTCTCGGGAAGCGAGACCGCACTCGTCTCGGTGCCCCGGGAGAGGGTCGAACAGCTGGCGGCCAGCGACCGGCGAGCCAGATACCTCCGGGCGCTTCTAGAAGAACCCGAGGCGATGCTCAGCACGCTGCTGGTAGCCAACAACTTCGTCAACATCCTCGGCGCGTCGGTGGCCACGGTGCTCTTCGTCGATCTGCTCGGCCACGACTGGGGACCGTGGGCGGCAACGGCTGCGGTGACCGCGGTGATTCTCGTGGTTGGCGAGATCACCCCTAAGAGCCTGGCCAGCCGTTTCCCGGATCGCGTCGCGCTTGTGGTCGCCCCGACGATCTGGCGACTCAGCCGGTTCCTTCGGCCCATCGCGCGGGTCTTCGTCGCGATCGCCCGGGGCCTCTTCCGACTCTTCCGGATCGGCGCCGGCCACGATCGCAGCGCGGTGACTGGCGACGACATCCGGGCGATGGCGGTGCTCGGCGAGCGGGTGGGCAACATCGACGCCGCCCAACGCGAGATCATCCACTCCCTCTTCGAGCTGGCAGAACAAACCGTCCGCGATGTCATGACCCCGCGCACCGACCTCGACCCGCTGGAGTCTCCGGTCACGATCGAGGCGGTCCGCGCCGCGGTCGCCGCCACAGGCCACAGCCGCTTCCCGGTGATCAAGGACTCGGTCGATGAGCTCATCGGCATCCTCCAGGTGAAGGATCTCATCGGCATGCCGAGCGAACCCAGCACCAGCGACATTCACCGGGTGATACGCGAGCCGGTCTACGTCCCCGAGTCGAAGTCGGTGCTCGACCTCCTCCTCGAGATGCGGCGCGACAGATTCACGCTGGCCGTGGTCACCGATGAGCACGGCGGGATCGAGGGAATCGTCACGATCACCGACCTGATCTCCCAGCTCGTCGGCGAGATGCAGGACGAGTACGACACAGAAGACCCATCGGTGCTGGCGATCGGGGACGGCGAGTGGCTGGTCGACGGGCGCACCCCCGTCGAGGAGGTGGCCGAGGCCATTCAGATCGATCTTCCCTCAGGGGAGTACACCACCGTGGCCGGCCTGGTCCTCGACCGGAGCGGAAGGGTCCCGCGCGAGGGCGACGTCGTGATCGTCAACGGAGTGACGATCGAGGTAGCCCGCATGGTCCGCAACCGGGTGGACAGCGTGAGGATCATGAGAGAAGAAGCAGGCAGGTAGCAGGGAGGGCTTCCCCTAGAAGCGTCCTCCCTCGCCGTCCTCGGCGGGGGAGGTGGCACCGCCCGCAGGGCGGTGACGGAGGGGGCAGCGGAGACAGCCTGCGGCCCAACAAGGGTGCCCTCTTCAATAAACCCTCGCCCAACCGCCCGACCCGCAATCACCGAAGCCCGGCACTTGGTGCGGGGCTTCTGGTCGGGACGGCCGGACTTGAACCGGCGACCTCATCGTCCCGAACGATGCGCGCTACCAAGCTGCGCCACGTCCCGTCGGGTCCAGTGAGTGTAACGGGCGCCTGACGCCTGGAACCTTCCCCTGAGGCCCGGGTCCCTGTGGTCCCCCTTGGCGGTTCGCTCACCCCTTAGACGAGCTCTGCGATCTGCACCGCGTTGAGGGCGGCTCCTTTGCGGAGGTTGTCGCCGACTGCCCACAACGAGATTCCTCCGGGCCGGCCTAGGGTGGGCCGGAGCCGACCGACCAGAACGTCATCGCGGCCGGCAGCATCGAGCGGGGTGGGCACCTTGTCGGTCCACACCTCGACGCCGGGGGATGCGGCGATCAGCTCGGTGGCTTCCCCGACGGTCATCTCGCGGTCGAACCAGGCGGTGACCGCGACCCCATGGCTCGCCACCACCGGTACCCGGACGCAAGTGGGCTCGACGAGGATGGCGTCGGCCTCGAGGATCTTCCTGGTCTCGTTCACCAACTTCATCTCTTCGTCGGTGTACCCCGAATCCGTCGAACTACCGGCGAACGGGATCACGTTCCACCCGATCGGACGCACGTAGAAGCCGGGGGCAGGCTCGGTCCACGTGCCGGTTCGCAGCGCATCGGGGTCGGTGCCGAAGTGGGCGACCTCGTCGATCAGGGTCTGTACCCCACGGTGCCCGGAGCCCGAAACCGACTGATATGAGGTGGCGATCATCTCGCGCAACCCGGTTGCCCGATGGAGTGGGGCGACTGCCATGAGCATCACCATGGTCGTGCAATTCGGATTGGCGATGATCCCGGAGTGAAGCCGGGTGGCGTGGTCGTTCACGCCGATGACAACGAGCGGAACCTTCGGATCCATTCGCCAGGCAGAAGAGTTGTCGACCACCACCGCCCCCGCCGCGGCGAATCGGGGAGCATGCTCGATCGATCGGGAACCGCCCGCGGAGAACAGGGCAATGCCGATTCCCGCCGGGTCGGCGGTCGCCAGGTCCTCGACCACCACCTCGCCCCACGGCGTCGTCACCGACGAACCCGCAGAGCGTTCGGACGCCATCAAGCGGACGGAGCCCATCGGGAAAGAGCGGCGTTCGAGCGTCGCCAACATCTCGCGGCCGACTGCACCGGTGGCCCCGACGACGGCCACGACCGGGGCTGTCACGCGTGCACCGTCGGCGGATCGAAGGCTGCGTGGAGTCGACGCACCGCCTTCTCCACGTCCTGCTCATCGATGACGCAGGTGATCCGAATCGGCGATGTCGAGATGGCCCGCACGCCGACCCCCGCCTCGGCCAGCGTCGACAGCACCTCGGCGGCCACGGCGGGATGTGACGACATGGCCGAACCGATCACCGACACCCTTCCCACCCGGTCCACCACCTCGACCTCACCCGCCCCGAGACCGGCGACCGCCGCCTCGGTGACGGTGCGGGCGAGTCCGATCTGATCGCGCGGCACGGTGAATGACAGGTCGGCGGACCCATCCTTCGCCCGGCTCTGCACGATCGAGCCAACGGCGACGCCGTCGGCGGCGAGCGCCGCGAACAGCGAAGCGGGCGCGGAGGGAGCCGAGCGAACCGTGATCTCGCCCGCGGAGACGTCGTGGGCGATCCCGACGACACTCATCTGCTCCATTGTCGACTCCTTCACCCAGGTACCCGGCCCCTCGTGGAAGGAGGAGCGCACATGGATCGGGATCCCGGATCGCATACCTGACTCTACGGACCTCTCCATCAATACTCCCGCTCCCGCTGACGCCATCTCCAGCATTTCGGCGTAGGAGATCTCATCGAGTTTGCGCGCCCCGGGCACGACGCGTGGGTCGGCGGTGAACACCCCATCGACGTCGGTGTAGATCTCGCAGGACTCGGCGTCCAGCGCCGCCGCCATCGCCACTGCGGTCGCATCGGACCCCCCGCGGCCGAGGGTGGTGATCTCCTTCGTGTCGGGATTCACCCCCTGGAACCCGGCGACGATGACCACCTTGCCCGCTTCCAAGCTTTCAGTCACGCGAATCGGACGGATGTCGCGGATGCGAGCCTGGCCATGTGACATGTCTGTGAGGATTCCCGCCTGCGACCCGGTGAGGCTCACCGCCTCCACCCCATGGTCGCGAATCGCCATCTCGAGCAGCGCCATCGAAATCCTCTCCCCGGCGGTGAGGAGCATGTCCATCGCTCGGGGATGGTGGCGCGGGCTCACCTCGGCGGCGATCCGAATCAACTCGTCCGTGGTGTGACCCATCGCCGAGACGATGACGACGACCGAATCGCCCTCCTGATGGCGGCGCGCCACCCGCTCGGCGACGGCGCGAATCCGGGAGGCATCGCCGACGGAGGTGCCGCCGTACTTCTGCACGACGAGGGACATGGGGGAATGGTAGGAGGCCTCGCTTCGCTCGGCCTGCGATCGGCGATACCGCGACCTCGCGGGCGCACAGATCAGGGCCTTCTCTTGCGGAAGGCGGAAGGCTTCTGTTTCTCGCCCCGGAGGGGGGAGTACCCCGAAGGAGGGAGGGGGCGCTCAGACCAAGCGCGTCCTAGGAGCCTGGTCCCCCTCCTGCGGAAGGCGGAAGGCGGATGGCTGGAGGCGGAACGCGATTGCGCCCCGCTCACACCGGAAGCCCATACTCCCCCGATGCCCATTGACCTCCACACGCATTCCACCTATTCGGATGGGACCGTTTCGCCCTCGGACATCGTCGAGCGGGCGGTGGTGGCGGGGCTCAGCGCGGTTGCGCTCACCGACCACGACGGGTTCGAGGGGTTGATCGAGGCGGCGGGAGCCGCCGCGGGCCGCATCAGCTTCATTCCCGGGGTCGAGCTGTCGGTGGACTGGAACGGGCGGGCGATGCACCTCCTGGTCTACTGGGTCGAGGACGACTCCGGCCCGTTGCAGGACGCCTTGGCGGGGATCCGCGACAGCCGCTGGACCCGCAACGTCGAGATGATCGAAGCGCTACAGGCTCTCGGTATCGAAATCACTGTGGAGGAGGTGCTCGAGGAAGCGGGGCACGGTGTAGTGGGTCGACCTCACATCGCCGCAGTCCTTTGCCGCCGCGGGGTGACCGCGACGAACGCCGAGGCGTTCGAGCAATACCTCGGCTCCGGTGGGGTGGTCTATCGGCAGCGAAAGCGCCTCCTCGCCAGTGATGCCGTCGGTCTCGCCCGAGCCTCGGGAGGCGTCACCTCGGTGGCCCACCCCCACACCGTCGCCGAGTCTGTGGACGGATACCGGGAACTGTTCGAAGGGGTCGCCGCTCTCGGCGTCGACGGCATCGAGTGCCACTACGTGGAGTACGAGCCCGATCTCCGCACCCGCCTGGCGGCGTGGGCCGACGACCTGGGACTGGTCCCCACCGGAGGCAGCGACTACCACGGCGCCTACAAGCCCGGGATCGAGGTAGGCATCGGTCGCGGTGACCTCCGCGTCCCCGACGAATCGCTGGAGCGCCTCGCCGAACGCCGCCCTTGACCCGCCGGCGCCTCGTTTCTTACGCCTTGGGGGTCTTACGAAATGCGTCTTACGGCCTGCGACTTACTAAGGCACTAGTCCCTGGCGGCCGATACTGAATCGGTGACCACGGAACTCCGTTCCTCGAAACCCGGCGCCCCCGTCGACTACGGGCCCATCAGGGCCGGGTTTCAGCGCGTGCGCGCCCTTCTGGCGGGCACCATTCTGGTTCTCGCAATTGCGGGTGTCGCCGCCGGAGTACCGGGCTCTGCGCTGAAGGCGGTTGCATTCGGGACCGTCGTCGCCGACGCCCTCATCAGGTCTCGCCGTGCCGGGCGACCATTGGGATCCCTCTCCGTGGACGGGGTCGTCGCCGGATTCGCCGCTGGAGCCGGCGCGATGTTCGATGCACCGCTGGTTGCCTTCGGCGCATACGCCCTCGCAGCCTCTCTCACGTTTGGCGGTCTCCGCACCCTCCTCGCCGTGACCGGCATGACCGGAGTGGGCCTGGTCGCTCGCTCGGCGGTGCAAGGCATCACCGAAGCTGGATCGGTGCCGGCCGCCGGCGTGCTCTTTGACTGGCTCGAAGTCGGCGTCTATGTGGTTGCACTCGGCCTAACCCTCACCGCCGCGGGCCGGGTGCTCCAGGCGAGTCGCCGCCGCCAGGAGGCCGCTCTTGCCACCGAGCGACGCGCCTCCGAGATGAAGAACGAGTTCGTGTCGATGGTCACCCACGAGCTGCGGACGCCGCTGACGAACATCGCCGGCTTCGCCCTCACGATGCGCGAGTCGTGGCGCGATCTGGGCGAAGAGGAAGTCGACGAGTTTCTGAAGATCATCGTCGAGGAGTCTGAGCACCTCGCCAACCTTGTCGACGACGTACTGGCAATCCCCCGCCTCGAGGCCGGGCGTCTGCTCCTGGATGTCACCGAGTTCCCTCTACGGCCTGCGGCCTACAAGATCGCCAACCTGCTCTTCCCCGCCGGCGGGGAGAAGTCGGCTTCGGTGTCGATCGGAGGCAACGTGCAACTTCTCGCCGACCCCAACCGGGTCGAGCAAGTGCTGCGGAACCTCCTCGAGAACGCCCGCAAGTACGGTGGCGACCAAGTCACGGTCGAGGCAACACGACGTGACCGCGACTACCTGATCGTCATCGCCGATAACGGTCCTGGCGTCCCCCTCGAGGACCGCGAGCGGATCTTCTCTCCGTTCGAGCAGGTGAGCACCGGCAACACCCGGACGGAGAACGGGTTCGGCCTCGGTCTCGCGGTGTCCCACAACCTGGTCGAAGCGATGGGCGGACGGCTCTGGTACGAGAGCGGATTCCCAGTCGGTGCTCGTTTCTGCTTCACGCTGCCGGCCGCGGTCGGTGGCGAGCGGGAAGTGTCAGCCGTCGCCTGACGGCGTCGCGCCCGGGGGGACCGTGTCATCTTGGTCTGCGCCGGCCGGCCCCCAACTCCGCTCCCGCGGAGACTGTCGGGCAACCGACGGCGTCGCAACAGGACGCGGCCTGCCCGCCATCACCCATCGACTCTGCCGCAGCGGCTCGGGGGCGATCGATCTGAGTACCTCTTGCTCCTCCTCGAACCGCGCCAGTACCGCAAGGACTGCTGCCGTCTCGAGCGGCCCGATCGGCCCGCCTTCATCGACGATCACGACACCTCCACAAGTTCGATCAGGGTGCTCCCGAAAGCCTTCGGGTGCACGAACGCAATCCGATGCCCTCCCCCGCCGCGCCGCGGTACTCGGTCCACCAGTTGGGCCCCGGACGCTTCGAGATGGGCCAGGGCCGCCTCGATGTCGGCCACCTGAAAAGCGACATGATGCAGTCCTTCGCCGCGGGAGGCGAGAAAGCGGCCCACCGGAGTGTCATCCCCCAGCGGCATCAGTAGCTGCAGGTGAGAGCCCCCGAGGGGAACCATCGCCTCCTCGACGCCCTGCTCATCGATCACCTCGCGGTGGGACGGAGTCACCCCGTACTGCACAGCAAGGTCGGCAAGTGCGGCATCGAGGTCGCGTACTGCGACGGCGGTGTGGTGGATGTTGAGGGGAAGCACTCGTTTGAGGCTAACGGGCGCGACCTGGCCGTGTTCGCTCGGTGAATCGATTCCCGTTTCCCGGCCCGAGGATTCGGCAACGCGTCACAGATCTAGGCCTGGCCGGTAAGCGACGCAAACACGATGACGTTGTCGAGGTAGTGCCCGGTGTCGCGATCGAACTCACCACCACAGGTCACCAGCCGCAAGGTGGCGTTAGGAGTCTGGCCGTAGACGAGCAGCGTCGGAAACTCCACCTTTCGGTAGCGGCGCACCTCGTCCACCCGGAATATTGCAACAATGCCGTCGCCGCGGGTGATCCGGACCTCGTCCCCCGGTTGCAGCTTCCCGAGATCGAAGAACACCGACGGCCCATAACCCCCGGAGTCGACGTGCCCGAGAATCACGGCGGGACCGATCGACCCCGGCGTGGCGGAGTACTTGTACCACGCGGCCTCGTCGAACCGAGGTCCTGGCGCGGGGACTTCCAGCCGATTGTCGGGGGTGAGGCCAAGGTACTGCAGGGTGGAATGCACCCCGATCGCGGGTATGTCGATCGTGAGCGGTGGCGAAGGAGGAAGGGCAAGGGCCGCACCGGCTCCCGTCACCGAGGGCTCGGATGAGTCGACCGCCGCCAGGGGCGGCTGCGGAGGACTGAGCTGTGCCGAAAGCGCCAGCGCGATCGCTGCTACCCCGCCGACAATCAGTGCCACTGAGATCGCCGTGACGACGCGAGTCGGGCGCGAGGCCATGAACCCCCCGGGTCAGCTCGCTGCGCCGCGGCGCGAAAGTCGCCGACCAAGCGCGAACGCCGCGACCCCGCCTGCGAGAAGCGCCGCGCCGAGGATCAACAGCGGGCCATTCTCGATACCCGAAGTCGAGCCGCCACCGGTGTCGATCGGCCCGTCGGGCAAAGAGGTCGTGGTCGTGGTGCCGGACCCGTCGTCGGACTGGCACACCGCTCGGGTGATGGTATTGGTGTCCATCGTGACGGCGCCGTTTCGGGCCAGAACGCGGCCCTCGACGCTCGCACCCGTGACGAGGGTGATGGACTCCAACGCCAGGATGTTTCCGCGGAAAGTCGTACCGGCCTCGATCGTCGCCGAGCTTCCGACCTGCCAGAAGACGTTGCACGCCTGGCCGGAGTTGATGATGCTCACCACCGCGCCCGTCGCCGACTTCAACGTGGATTCGGTCAGGAACACGAAGACGGCATCGGGGTCACCTTCGGCATTGAGGATCAGCGTCCCGGTGATTTCAAAGGTGCCGTCGGCAGAGTCGTACACGCCGGGGAGGAGCGTTGCACCACCCAGCTCGGTGCCAATGGTCGACACTGGCCCGCTTCCCGCAGCGGTGTTGTAGGCGGTCACCAGGTCGTTCTTTGCGCTCAGGGCCACACCGTCGGCCGTGTGAAGATCGCCGTTCAGTGTCACAGAACCGAAGCCCGTCACCGAACTCGCGTCCCCAGGGTGGATGCCCACGTCTCCGGTGATGGTTGTAGGCCCGGTGTTGGAGATGGCAGACCCGGCGAGGACCGCGAAGTCGCCTGCCGTACCCAAGCCGGGGGCCACGGCAGCAAATGCTGCCAACGCCCCAAAGACAAGGGGCACCGCGATCATCACCACAACTTTTGAGCGGAACCTCTGTCGACGATTTGATGCCATATCTGGTTTCCTCATGGTGCGTGGGGGCCCGGTGTCTGAAACTGCCAGCATCTTAGGCCCACCGGCCGATGGTTGCGAGCAGCAAAGCACCCGATTCTCCGCGGCACCCCCACAACACCGCGGAGCCGGTGAAAGGCAACGATCACCGATCCATTGGGGGCTCGGTGATTCCGTACACTCAGGGCATGCCCACCGTCATCGTTGGCCTCGCTCGAACGCCGATCGGACGATTTGGCGGCGTGTTCCAACCGCTGCGAGCAGTCGACCTCGGCGCCGCGGCGATGAAGGGGGCGTTGGAGCGGTCGGGTCTCGAGGCTGCCCGCATCGACGAGGTCCTGTTCGGGCATGTGCTCCAGGCGGGCGCCGGGCAGATCACCTCGCGTCAGGCCGCCGTCCTGGGCGGGGTACCCATGACGGTGCCCTCCACGACCATCAACAAGGTATGCCTCTCGGGCATGGCGGCGATCGCGATGGGCGACAGGGACATTCGCCTCGGCGAAGCGACGTTCGTGTTGGCGGGGGGCATGGAGTCGATGACCAACGCCCCGTACCTGCTCCCGACCGGGCGCTGGGGAGCGCGGATGGGCGACGCCGCAATCGTCGACTCCTTGACCCACGACGGCCTGTGGTGCGCCTTCGACAAGTGCACGATGGGCGAGTCGTCGGATGCCAAGAACTCGGTGCTCGGAATCGGACGGGCAGAACAGGACGAATGGGCAGCGGAAAGCCACCGACGCGCTGCGGCTGCAGCGGCATCCGGCGGGCCCTTCGAGGACGAGAACATCCGGGTGTCGGTGCCCCAGCGGAAGGGCGGCCCGCTCGAAGTGACCCTGGATGAGGGGGTCCGGGCGGACGCCACCGAGTCCTCACTCGCCGCGCTGCGACCCGCCTTCGCACCGGACGGGACCATCACCGCAGGCAACGCCTCCCAGATCTCCGACGGGGCAGCCGCGGTGGTGCTGGCCGACTCAGCCGCCGCCGATGCCGCCGGCTTGCCGATTGTCGCCGAGATCCTTGGGTACGGCCAGGTGGGCGGTCCCGATGCCACGCTTCATGAACGGCCCGCCGAAGCCATCAGGATCGCCCTCAAACGCACCCGGCTGTCGCCGTCCGACCTCGACCTGGTGGAGATCAATGAGGCATTCGCCGCGGTGGCCCTGTGGTCGGCGCGAATGCTCGACATCCCCCATGACCGCGTCAACGTGAACGGCGGAGCGATCGCTCTCGGCCATCCGCTCGGGGCAACCGGGGCGCGCATCGTTGTGACCCTGGTGAACGCACTTCGCCACCGCGGTGGGGGCGTCGGCGCCGCCGCCCTGTGTGGGGGCGGCGGCCAGGGCGACGCAATCGTGGTGCGGGTGCCCGGATGAGCGACAAGCCAGTCGATCACAACCTTGCCCTCGATCTGGCGCGGGTGACCGAGGCGGCCGCGATGGCGGCCGCCCGGCTACAGGGTCGGGGCGAGAAGAACTCGGTGGATCAGGCCGCCGTCGACGCCATGCGAGCGGTGCTCGACACCATCGACATGGATGGCGTGGTCGTCATCGGTGAGGGCGAGAAGGATTCGGCACCGATGCTCGCCAACGGCGAGCGGGTCGGCAACGGGCGGCCACCCCGCGTCGACGTCGCCGTCGACCCGGTCGATGGCACCCGACTCACCGCCGAGGGACGTCCGGGAGCGCTCGCCGTGCTCGCCCTGGCCGACCAAGGGAGCATGTATGCCCCCGGGAGACTCGTCTACATGGACAAGATCGCGGTGGGCGAACAGGCAGCCGGGGTCATCGATCTCGATGCTCCTGTCGAACACAACCTCAAACGAATCGCCCAGGCGCTCGGCAAGGACGTCGACGACCTGACCGCGATCATCCTCGACCGCCCCCGCAACCAGCCTCATGTCGACGCGGTACGCAAGGCCGGTGCCCGCATCCACCTCATCCACGACGGCGACATCTCGGGAGCGATCGCAACCGCGGTTCCCGAAAGCGCCATCGACGTGCTCCTGGGGATCGGTGGGTCGCCCGAGGCGGTGACGGCGGCCTGCGCCATGCTGTGCCTCGGTGGTGAGATCCAGTGCCGGCTGTGGCCGCGGGATGACTCCGAGCGTGCCTATGCGGCCGAGGCCGGCCTGGACCTCGACCAGATCATCGGCACCCGCGACCTGGTCTCCTCCGACAACGTGTTCTTTGCCGCCACCGGCGTCACCACCGGCGAGTTGCTCGACGGAGTGCGCTTCGTCCCCGACGGCGCCGAGACCCACACCGTCGTTATGCGGTCACGCACCGGCACCGTCCGCTTCATCCGCGCCCAACACCGCTTCGACCGCCTCGGGAAGATGACGGGGGCCTACGAGGCGTAGGCCCCGCTTCGCTCGGCCTGCGATTGGCGATTGGCGATTCCCGGACCGTGGATTTTGCGGGTAGCGGGCAGCGGGTAGCTGTACTCGGCCAGGACGTTGGTGACACTTTGACATGAGTGAAGACCTCCGAGTGGAGTGGAGATGTCTGTCTTCAACCCACCGGAGGTCTTCATGGGTCACCGTAATGCTCGCTTGACGTTTCAGGGCCGTTGTTTGTTGGTCGACCGGGTGGGGCAGGGGATGCCGGTGGCGCATGTCGCTGCGGCGATGGGGGTGTCGCGTCAGTGTGCTCACCGGTGGGTGGCGCGGTTTGCTGCCGAGGGTCGGGAAGGGTTGTGGGATCGTTCGTCGCGTCCGCGTCGGATGCCGGCTCGGACGGCTCCTGAAGTGGAGGCGGTGGTGGTGGCCGCCCGGGTGCAGCATCGGCGTGGTGCGGACTGGCTGGGCGCCGAGTTGGGGATCCCGGCGCGGACGGTGAGCCGGATCTTGATGCGGCACCGGCTGCCCCGGCTGGCGGAGTGTGACCCTTTGACCGGGGAACGGATCCGGGCCTCGAAGGCGACTGCGGTGCGTTATGAGCGGGACCGGCCGGGGGAGCTGGTGCACGTCGATGTCAAGAAACTGGGCCGTATCCCCGAGGGAGGCGGCTGGTTGGCCCGAGGGCGGCTGGGAAGCCGAACCGGGGCCGAGCGGCGGGCCCGTATCGGCTACGACTACGTGCACTCGGCGGTCGATGACCACAGCCGGCTCGCCTACTCCGAGATCCTCGATGACGAACAGGCCGACACCTGCGCCGGATTCATCACCCGGGCCGCCGCATTCTTCACCGGTGAGGGCATCGACCGCATCGAGGCGGTAATGACCGACAACGCCTGGCCCTACACCAAGAGCAGTTCTTTCGCCCAGGCCCTCGCAGCCCTAGGAGCCCGACATCTCACCATCCGGCCCCACTGCCCCTGGCAAAACGGCAAGGTGGAACGCTTCAACCGCACCCTGCAAACCGAATGGGCCTACCGGCAGATCTTCACCAACAACCACCACCGAACCCAGGCCCTGCAACCATGGCTCCGCTACTACAACCACCAACGGCGTCACAGCGCCCTCGGAGGACTCCCACCCATCAGCAGACTGTCACCAACCTGATGGCCGAGTACAGGTAGCGGGCAGCGGGGAGGCCGGCGCAGTCGGCCGACTACAGCTCTAAACGCCCCGCTAGAGCTCTACCAAGAGTTATCTCGTCGGCGTAGTCGAGGTCGCCACCCACCGGGAGACCGCTGGCAAGTCTGGTGACCTTGACGCCGAGAGGCTTCAGAAGGCGGGCGAGGTACAGGGCGGTGGTGTCGCCCTCGACGGTGGGGTTGGTGGCGGCGATGACCTCCTTGATCCCCTCGTCATCGATGCGGGCGACCAACTCTCTCATCCGCAGTTGCTCGGGTCCGATGCCTTCGATCGGCGAGATCGAGCCGCCCAGGACGTGATACCGACCCCGAAATTCCTGGGTTCGTTCGATGACCACGATGTCCTGGGCGCGCTCGACCACACACACGGCCGATGGATCCCGGCGCACATCACGGCAGATCGAGCACTGCTCGGTGTCGGTGACGTTGAAGCAACGGGCGCAGAGACGCACCTCCTGGCGCATCGTCGTGATCGACTCGGCGAGGCGCCGGGCATCCTCCTCCTCGATGTGGAGCAGATGGAACGCAAGCCGCTGCGCCGATTTCTGCCCGATCCCGGGCAGACGCGCCAGCTCATCGATCAACCGCTGAACCGGAGCTTCGAACATGGCAGGAGGGTAACGGCCTCGCTTCGCTCGGCCTGCGATTGGCGATTTGCGATTTGCGCAAATGCCTCGCTTCGCTCAGCCGCAATGCGCAATGCGCAATGCGCTTACCGGGTTCCGCCCTTCGCACCGTGCGGCGGCCCGCGTAGCCCCGCGATGCCAGCGCCGGGAACGCCACCGCGAGCACCGGATCTGCCTTTCGACGCCGCCCCGAAGGGGCGGCTTACTCCACTACTTCACCGCCCAGTAGGTCGACGACCAGGTCGGTGGGGTCGATGGCTCCGGCGGTGGCTTCGTCCATGTCGGCCTCGTCGGGGGCGCGGCCCGGATCGGCACTGACCTCGGGTTCTACTTGCACCGCCCCTGAGCGGTAGGCGACCCGCGCCGAGCCGCCGAGGACGTCGGCGAGAACGGAGATCACGATGGCATTCAAACGGTCGTCCTCGGACAGGGCATCGAGGTGGAATTTGAACTGCTCGGGGATCTCGAGCACCAGGGTCGAACCGTCGACTGCCGCTGGCCGAGCCTCCCGGAAGAATGCAAAACGCCGGGGCCCGGCCTCGTCCCGGATCCGCGCCACGATCGCCGGCCACTTCTCGTCGACGACATCCAGGTCGAATACGGCCGACGGGGTCAACTCTGCAGCCGCCGCGGGCTCCTGAACCGGCGCCGTGACCGCGAAAGGGGCATCGGAGGCGGAGACCCCGGCTGCGGTGTCAGGAGACGACGCCACCGTCGGCGGAATCGGCAAGGCGACGGCTGCTGAGGGCGCGGGGGCGGGAGCCGTGGGGCTCGGTTCCGCCGGCGCCGAGGCGGGAGCGGGCGCCCCCGCCCGGCGGAGCCGTTCCTCGACCCGATCGAGCCGGCCGGCGAGCGAGACCGGGTCGGTGGCGGTCTCGGGGCGGGTCATCTGGAGCAGGGCGAGCTCCACGACCAAGCGCTCCTCGCGTCCCTCCCGCAACTGCACGAGGGCATCGCCGAGCCGGTCGATGCACCGGAGGACATCAGATGGCTCCAGCTTGTCGGCGAGACTCTTCCACTCCTCTATCACTTCGGTCGGCTCGTCGACGATCTCCGCGAGATTCGGGGCGTACTGCGCCAGGAACAGGCCGCGGAACAGCTCGAGGGCGTCGGACACAAACCGCCGCAGATCCGCGCCCTCGGCGGCGATCTGGGCAGCGAGGGTGAGGACCCCGGCGGCATCCTCCTTGGCGATGAGCCCGATCAGCCGGGCGAAAGCGTCTGGCGCGGCCAGGCCGAGGGCTCTGGTCACGCCTTTCGAATCGACGGTTCCGAGACCTAGCGCCGCAACTTGTTCGAGCAACCCGAGCGCATCGCGGGCGCTACCGCCGGCGTGCCGAGCAATCAATGCCAGCGCATCGTGGGTCGCCTCGATGTCCTCTGCGCCGGCAACCCGTGACAGGTGGGCGATCAGTGCCTCCGATCCGATCGGATGGAAATCGAAGCGCTGGGTGCGGCTGCGAATGGTGTCGGGGAGCTTGTACGGCTCAGTCGTTGCCAGCACGAAGAGAGCGTGCTCCGGCGGCTCCTCGAGGGTCTTGAGCAACGCGTTCGCCGCCGCCCGCGACAGCATGTGAGCCTCGTCGAGGATGTACACCCGCTTGGCGCCACCGACGCTGGCGACCGTACCGACGTTGGCCCGGATCTCCCGCACGTCCTCGACCTTGTTGTGCGAGGCGGCGTCCAATTCGATCACATCCATCGACGATCCCTCGGTGATGGCGAGACAGGACAGGCACACGTTGCACGGCTCGCCGTCCTCGCGCCGGTCGGGGCAGTTGATGGCCTTGGCGAGGATGCGCGCCGTGGTGGTCTTGCCGGTGCCTCGTGGCCCGGCAAAGAGATAGGCGTGCCCCAGCTTCTCGGCCACGACCTCGCGTGCCAGCGTCTCGGTCACGTGCCCCTGTCCCACCACATCGGCGAATCCTTGGGGCCGATGGGTGCGATAGAGGGCGCGGTACTGGGTCACGCGCTGATGGTAACGGGAGCCAACGAGCACAAGCAGGGGGCAGTTCCGCAATCCGCAATGCGCGACGCGTTGGAGGCACCAGCGAACTCCTAACGGTTCTGCCTAATCGCCAATCGCCAATCGCCAATCGCCAATCGCCAATCGAAGCCTGCCCAGTTGCCAGTCCTTACTAACCTCCTACACGCGCGCTTGCGCGCCTGAATACCAATTAGGAGCAATCGAAATGCGACTACGCAGCATGCTGTGGTTGGTCGTCGTTCTCGCCCTGCTTGCAGCGGCTTGCGGCGACGACGATGCGACCGATCTGACAAAGACCCCCGGGGTGCTTCTCGTCGGGTCGGACATTCCGTTCCCGCCGTTCGAGGACTATGCCGGCGACACCGTGGTCGGCTTCGACGCCGACCTGATCAACGAGATCGCGTCACGGCTCGACCTCACCGCCGAGTGGGTGGCGACGCCGTTCGACACGATCTTCACCCAATTGGCCACCGGCCAATTCGACGTGGTCGCCTCAGCGACGACAATCACGCCGGAACGGTCAGAGTTGGTGAACTTCACGGTTCCCTACTACAAGGCCCAGCAGGCGTTGACGGTGAACACCGCGGCCCGCCCCGACATCACCAGCGTTGAAGACCTCGGCGACGGCGACCGTGTCGCGGTGCAGAGCGGCACCACCGGAGCCGCCTGGGCCACCGAGAACCTCGCCCCCCTCGGGGTCGAGGTCGTGGAGTACCCGAGTGCGCCCGACACCTACAACGCCCTCGAAGGCGCACAGGTGGACGGCGTGATCTTCGATGAGCCTTCGGCGGTCGAGGAATCGGCCAATCGCGCGGATCTCGCGGTGGTCGCCGTGATCGACACCGACGAGGACTACGGGTTCGGGGTGGATCCCGCCCGGGAGACCCTGCTCGCGGAGATGAACCGGGTTCTCCAGGAGATGTTCGACGACGGCACCTACCAGGCGATTTACGACACCTGGTTCGAGGCCCCCGCCGGCAGCGTCCTGTACTCAGGCTGAGAAGAGAAAGATCAGAAAGGGGGGAGGGGCTCAGGCCCCTCCCCCCTTTCGCGTGGTTCCCACCCAGTCCCCAGTCCCCAGTCCGGCAACACTCTTGCGGAGGCGGGAGGCGGAGGGCGGAAGGCCGGGGCCGCCCAGATTCCTGTCCCCCGACCGTGATAGCCTCATATCAGTGCCACCGGAATTGCTGAGGTCGATTTGGAGTGGGGTCCCGACCCGTTGCGGGCCCGACACTCGGCGTTCAGTTGGGCAACGAAACACAAGGGAGCAATCACATGCGCGCACGTAAGTGGGCGGCGCTTGTCCTGGTATTGGGACTCGTAGCAGCCGCCTGTGGGGATGACGATGGTGGTGACGAGGGTGAGTGGCCGGAGAAGCTGGTATTCGGCTTCGTGCCATCTCAGGAAGCCGGCGAGTTGCAGGACGATGTCGACACGCTCGCCGCAATTCTGGCCGACGCCCTCGATATCGAGGTCGAAGGCTTCGTAGCCACCGACTATGTCGGTCTCGGTACCGCGATGGGAACCGGACAGGCCGACCTCGGCGCGTTCGGACCTGCCGGATACGTTCTGGCGAGCCGGACCTACTCCAATTTGGAGCTCTTGGCCCAGTCAGTCCGCTTTGGCGATCCGACCTACCACGCCCAGTGGTACACCAACGATCCGTCGATCTGCGGAGCCGACCCGGTCGAGGGTGCCTTCTACTACGACGCCAGTGGCAATGTCGTAGCAGTCGGCCCGACCGACACTCCTGCCCTGCAGGTGGGTTGGAATGGCGACGGAACCCGTGACACGGAAACTTCCGCGGGTCTGCGTTGCCCTGAGCCGGTGTCGCTCGATGTGGTCGTGGGCAAGACGATCGCCTTCCCTGGCGAGCAGTCGACCTCCGGCTATATCTTCCCGACCATCCAGTTGCAGGATGCCGGGATCACCGACGACCAGTACGAGTCGACTTTCTTCGGCGGCAGCCACGACCTGGCGGTCACCGCGGTCTACAACGGTGATGCCGAAATCGGGCTGTCGTTCGACGATGCCCGCCGTGCGATCCGCGAGGACTTCCCGGACGTCGGTGAGAAGATCATTGTCTTCAACATCTCCGACCGGATTGCCAACGACGTCATCGCCATTCGCGGCGACCTGCCGGACGACCTGAAGGAGGCAATCTTCCAGGCACTGTCCGACTTCATCGCCACCGAGGAAGGCGCCCTGGTGATGGATGCCCTCTACAGCTGGACCGCGCTCACCCGCGCGGATGCCACGACGGAGGCGTCGCTGGTGCCAATCGGTGCTGCGATCGACCGTCTCGGCTTCGGTACCTGATCCCGAACTAGGACGAATGCGTAGAGGGGCCGCTCGCAAGAGCGGCCCCTCTTGCATACCGGGAAGTCGAACGGTCTTGAGCGGCTAGCCTCGGAATTCGAGCGCGTGAGGAGCCCCCTTTGATCGAGTTCGAGAATGTCGAAGTCACGTACCGCGGGGGCCTCAAGGCGCTCAAGGGCGTCAGCCTCACCATCCCGCAGGGTGAACTCGTCGTGATCGTCGGATTGTCCGGTGCCGGCAAGTCGACGCTCCTCCGGGCGGTGAACGGCCTGGTCCCGATCACCGGCGGCTCCGTCAAAGTGAACGGCGTCGAAGTCCGCGGCGCCTCGGCGTCCACCCTCCGCGAACTCCGGTCCGAGATCGGGATGATCTTCCAGACTTTCAACCTGGTGACCCGGACTTCGGTGATCAACAACGTGTTGATGGGTCGGCTTGCCAAGGTCAGCTGGTGGCGGGCGATGCTCGGCGCATGGCCCGCCGCCGACCGGGAGGTCGCCTTCAAGGCAATGGAGAGAGTCGAGATCGTCGAGAAAGCATATGTCAGGGCTAGTGACCTCTCCGGCGGCCAGCAACAGCGAGTGGGGATTGCCCGAGCCCTTGCCCAGGAGCCGTCGATCATCCTCGCCGACGAGCCGGTGGCTTCCCTCGACCCAGTCACCTCCCACCACGTGATGCGTGACCTTCGCCGCATCAACCGGGATCTCAACATCACCACGATCATCAACCTCCACTTCCTCGACCTGGCACGCGCCTACGGCAAGCGACTCATCGGGCTGAGGGCGGGGGAACTCGTCTACGACGGCGACATCGCCGACGTTCAGGAATCGACCTTCCGGGAGATCTACGGCCGATCGGTGACCCCGGACGACCTGCTGGAGGGCGCCGAACTGTGACGGTCGAGGCCCCGGTCCAGCTGCGACCCGATCCCCCGCTGCGCGTCCGGACCATGTTCGTTCCGTTGCTGGTGGCAACGGTCGGTTTTGTCGGGGGCGGCTTCCTCGGCACATACCTTTCGGGCGCAATTTGGGGCGTTGTTGCCGCGGGTGGGTTCTTGCTCGCGTTGCGCATCGGGCACATCGCATTTACCCCGATCTCGGGTGGAATCCTCTCTGCAGGAGTCATCGCCTCCACGGTCCTGACCACGGTCGTCCTCCCTGGTACGCCCCAGGCGGTCGACGTGATGATGTGCGTGCGGTTCACGCTCGCCTGGCTTCCCGCGGCCGCGGCTGCCGCGTGGTTTGCCCGCTACAAGGGGTCATCGCCATCGGCGGCGGTCAACGTGGCTCTCTCCTGGTTGGCGGGGGCGGCGGTGGCAATGCCGGCCGCGGTGTCGTTCGGAGTGACCAACCCCATCGAAGGCTTGCGGCGCAGTCAGGATCCGGTCTTCGGGGCAGGCGACTACGCCATCGTGGCGCTGGCGTTGGCCATGTTTGGAGGGGCCGCATTGCTGGCGGTGGTCTCCAAGCTCCCGACGCTCACCGTCGGCAGCATCTTGCTGTTCATGACCGTGTACGCCGCGTCGCAGGTCGGGTTCACCATTCCCGGCCTCGTGCGGAACATCGGGAACATCGTCAAAGTCCCCAACTTCTGGCCGCCCGACTTCGGGTGGGCCATAGGCGGCGGCGACTGGTGGTGGTTCCCCTCATGGGAATTCGGGAATCCAAACCGGGGAAACCCCTTGGTCGAGACCCTCCGCATCTCGATGATCGCCTCCACGATCGGCGTGTCGATCGCTCTTCCGCTCGCATTCCTCGCCTCGAGCCTGACGGCTCCGAACCGACCGATCTACCTGATCGACAAGGGTTTCATCAGTCTGATCAGGACAGTCCCCGACCTCTTCTGGGCAATGATCTTCGTTACGTCGGTCGGGTCCGGCGCTTTTGCCGGGGCGCTCGCCTTGGTTTTCTTCTCGCTTGCGATCATGGCGAAGCTGCTCTCCGAAACGGTCGATGCTGCCGACCCCGGACCGCTCGAAGCTGCGAAGACGAGCGGATCCCGGCACTTCCCCGCCGTCCGAGCGGCCGTGCTTCCCCAGGTGCTCCCGAACTACGTGGCGTACGCCCTCTACGTCTTCGAGATCAACGTCCGGGCCTCGGTCGTGCTCGGGGTAGTCGGTGCGGGCGGAATCGGACAGGTGCTCGACGCGCAGAGACTCTTCTATCGGTTCGACCGGGTGCTGGCAGTGGTGATGCTGATCTTCGTCGTGGTGTTCGTCATCGAACAGATCAGCATCGCCCTCCGCAGGCGGCTCGTATGACCAGCCTCCCGCAGCAGATCCGCCCGGCCGCTCCAATCGGGCCAAGGGTGTTCCGCTGGGCGGTTGCGGTTGCCGTGATCGTCCCCGCAATCTGGGGGGCGATGGGACTGAATGTGTCCCTCGACCGCCTATTGAGCGCTCCCGCCGACGTTTGGAACATTCTCAGCAAGTTGATGGTGCCCGACCTGAGCGCCGATGCCGTCCAGCGGGCACTCCCCAAGATCATGGAGTCGTTCTTCATCGCCTGGATCGGCACGATGATCGGCGCGTTCTTCTCCTTCCCGATGGCCTTTCTCGCAGCCAAGAACGTCAGCCCCGCCGCGGTGAGCAATATCACCCGACAGTTCCTCAACGGAATCCGTGCCATCCCCGAACTGCTGGTGGCGATCATCCTGATCCCGGTGACCGGGCTCGGAGCCTGGACCGGAACCCTCGCCCTCGGCATCCACTCCATCGGCACCCTGGGCAAGTTGTCATCGGAGGTGATCGAAGGAATCGACGATGGCCCCGTCGAGGCAGTCGCTGCCGTCGGGGGCGGGCCCATCGCCCGGATGCGGTTCGGAGTGGTTCCGCAGGTGATGCCCAACATCCTGGCCTACTGGCTCTACCGGTTCGAGATCAACATCAGAGCATCGGCGGTCCTCGGCGTGGTGGGGGCCGGAGGTATCGGCGGCGAGTTGATCGCTCAGTTGAGGTTCCGCAACTACTCGCGGGCCAGCACCGTCCTCGTACTCACGATTGCGGCGGTCCTTGCCGTCGATGCCATTTCGGCTCGCATCCGCCGACGCCTCATCAGTGGGCATCGCGAGCCCGGGCCGGTAGCGCAGTTCATCAACGGACCGATATGGAAGCGGGCCCTCATTCTGGCGGGGGCCGCGGCGGTCATCGGATTCCTGACCTTCCTGGCGGTACAGCTGCAGACCGATGTAGCCCTCCTCGATCGTGGATGAAGCCAAGCGCTCAGAAACCGAGTCTTCGAGTGACGCTCGGTTGGAAGCCGAACTCTGATGGCAGGTGGGGTCCCCTCCCCGCGGTTCCTGAGGCGCCGAACCCGCGAGGACGCCGAGGAGCACGAGCGCACCATGCTCTCTGCGTCGGCGACGCGGTCGACTGACTCCCGCGGCCGCTCGATCCCTGAAGAAGCGGACCCAGGACGGACCGCTTTCGAACGGGATCGCGACCGCATCCTCCACTCGAAGGCCTTCCGGCGGCTCAAGCACAAGACCCAGGTGTTCATCAACCCCGACGATGACCACTTTGTCACCCGGCTCACCCACACCCTCCAGGTGACCCAGATCGGCCGCGCTCTTGCAACCTACCTGCGGCTCAACGAATCACTCGCAGAGGCCATCTGCCTGGGGCACGACGTCGGCCACTCTCCGTTCGGCCACATCGGGGAGGACGCCCTCACCCCCTACGTTCCCGGCGAGTGGCACCACGCCGCTCAGAGCGTGCGGGTGTTCGAGGTGCTTGAGCCGCTCAACCTCACCTGGGAGGTGCGCGACGGAATCCGGGCGCACTCGTGGAAGATCGATCCGCCGCCGGCCACGCCCGAAGGCATGGTCTGCCGATTCGCCGACCGCATCGCCTATCTCACCCACGACGTAGACGACGCGGTGCGGGCTGGGGTGATCGCCTACGCCGACCTACCGGACACGCCGCGTCAAGTGTTCGGTGAACCCGGCGGCGAGTGGATCCGGTCGATGATCGACGCCGTGGTCGACGAGTCGATCCGGCGAGGGGAGGTCACCATGGAGCAGGCCGCCCTCGACGCGATGAACGAACTGCGCGTCTTCATGTTCCACCGGGTCTACCTGCGCCCCGAGGCCGACGTCCAGCGTGATGAAGCCATCACCGTGATCCGCACCCTCACCGACCACTACATCGCCCACCCCGACGAAGTCCCTGATACATACCGCCACCACGGCGCCGACGAGGTCACCGCCGCCATCGACTACGTATCAGGCATGACGGACCGGTACGCGATCCGGGAGTACGAAGAATTGGCAGGGAGCAGGTAGCCATCGCGTCATACCGCCGCACGGCCCCTCCGTCACCGCCCTTCGGGCGGCGCCACCTCCCCCTACGGGGGAGGAAACGCGATAGACCCTCACTCCGCCAACGCGGCGATCGATGACACCGCGGTCGTGGCCAGGGCGGCCCAGGCGGGGGCGACGGCCAGGACCCCCGCGGCTCCTGACCACATCGCCGCGCCCACGCACGCAACGACGGTCATCACGCGGGCGAGCCGGATGCGTGACTCGAGAATCCGGCCTCCGTGGCGGCTGTCGGTCGCCGATCGCAGCGGTGCCACCACCCATGTCGCCACCAGGCCGGCGGCCAGACCACTGACCAGCAGCCCCCGCTCGAGGCCCTCCGGCTGGAGCCACGGCCCCGGGTCAGCGATGAAGACAGATAGCGCAGCCACTGCCAGCAGTATCGCCACGGATCCGACGAAGAGGAGGCGACGCGCCGGTCGATGCCACCACGCCGAAAGAGCAGGGGCGAGTGCTGCGACGGTCGCGACCGCACCCCCGCCAGCCCGAAGGCAGATCAGCGCCGCCCCCAGGCCGAGGAAGAGCAGGTCGATCGGCCTCATTGCACGCCCGGTGGTGCCGCCAACTACCCGAACCGAGACGAGCAACACGGTCATGACGAGCAGGTTGGCGGGACCGGCGACCAATAGAACCGGGGCCAACACGGCCGCGATTCCGGCGCTCACCGGGTGGTCGGGATCGAGCTCGCGAGCAGTCGCCCACGACAAGAAGGAGGCACCACCGGCGAGAACGCCGTCGGCAACCGCCGGCCACCAGCCACCGCCACTCAACAGACCGACGCAGCCGGCAACGATCCCGGACCCCAGCGTCGCCACGACGGCGAACCGGTTCGATCGATAGGAGAAATCGAACCGCCGGGTGATGCCACTTCTGATCCTCATCCGCGTGAAGGTATGGCGCAACCGGCAGGATGGCGAACCGACCCAAAGCCCCTGGCGCTCCTCGGCGGCCGCGACACCTCCCGATCCGATGGTGACGGCGACACCGCGCCCGATCCGGCGAGGACCTCTAGCTGTCAGTCTGCCGGGTGCCGAACCGGCAGCGCCGCGGCCGGAAGCCACGGGTCGCCATCGTGCGGCGCGGTCGCCACCGACCTTCGCGCCGGCGGCGGCATCCGAGAGACCGTCGACGGCGTCCGGGAGATTCCGGCTGCGGCGGACTTCAGCGCAATGCCGATTCCGAGCACGGCCATGACGGCTCCCGAGAACTCGATAGACCCTGCCACCGACCCTGTCATATGGAGGGCATCGAACCCGTGAGGGCCGAGGATGTAGGCCCAGTCGTGCTCCCCGCCGCCGACAAGAGGCAACGATTGGGTGACTGCGTCACCGGCATACACCGATACGTCCCAGGCCGATGCTCCCGCCCAGGCCAGGCAGAACCCCGAAGCAGCCGCATCACGAGCCCGGGCCCAGAAATAGCTGGCCATGACCAGCGGGAAGGCCACCTGGGCGACCGACCCGGCGAGAAACATCGCCAGTCTCGGCAGCCAAGCCCCGAGCAAATGCCCCGCCTCGTGAACCCCCAGGTCGAACAAGTCGAGCACCGGTACCGGCCGATCGGCCACGAACGCAAACCACGCGACCAAGCCGCCGACGGCGGCCGACACCAGCGGCCTGCCGATACGCCTCCACCGATTCCGGGTTTTCATCCGACCCCATCGGCATCTCGGAAGGCATTCTTCACCCGGGAACAGGGGATACTGGGGTGGTGCGACGCATCGTGATGGCCATCGCAATGGCGGCCACCACCCTCACGGGTACGGGCGCCGCCGCCGGGGTGCCCGAGTGCAACGGCCTGCCCGCGACGATCGTCGCGACGTCAGGCATACCGACGATCGGAACCCCGGGGGATGACGTGATCGTCGGCACCGCCGGCGACGACATCATCCGCGGCCGTGGCGGTAACGACGTGATCTGCGGCGGTGGCGGTGACGACATCATCAACGGTGGTTCCGGCCACGACATCATCTTCGGGAGCAGCGGATCCGATCAGATTCGTGGCGGCAAAGGGGCCGACCAGATTCGAGGCGGTTCAGGCGCGGATGAGATCTTCGGTGGAAGAGGCAACGACGTCATCCGCGGCGGCGGCGGATTCGATGTGGTTCACGGCGGACGGAGCCGTGACAAGTGCTTCTCGGCGGAAGTCCGCTCCTCGTGCCTGCGGGGACTTGCCCTGACCCTCATCGCCAGCCTGCCGCCCGGCCACCAAGCGGGCGTCGCGGTCTCGCCCCCGGGTGACCCCCGGCTCTTCCTGGTGGGCCAATCAGGGCCGATCTGGGAGATCGGACCGGGAGGACACCACTCCACGCCGCTGCTGGATCTCACCGGGCGGATCTCGACTGGGAGCGAGCAAGGGGTGCTGGGGCTGGCATTCCACCCCGCATTCGTCGAGAACGGCCGCTTCTTCGTGTTCTTCACCCAGCCAAACGGAGACATCAAGATCGAGGAGTTCGAGGACGATGGCAGTTGGCCGATCGACCCCGATTCCGGCTCGGACATCATCGAGATCGAACACGGCGACGCCACCAATCACAACGGGGGCAACCTCGCATTCGGTGCAGACGGCTATCTCTACGCCTCGATCGGCGACGGCGGCACCGGAGGCCACGAGGCCCAGGACACCACGAGTCTCCTCGGAACGATCATTCGCCTCGACGTCGATACAGCCACTCCCTATGCCTCACCTGCAACCAATCCGTTCGTGGGTGGCGCGGGGGCCGATGAGATCTGGGCCTATGGGCTCAGGAACCCGTGGCGGTTCTCGATGGACCAGGGGCTCATCTACGTCGGTGACGTCGGCCAGTCCACACGCGAGGAAGTGAACGTCTCGTCGGTCTCGTCAGGGGGCCTCAACTACGGGTGGCCCATCCTCGAAGGAACCGATTGCCACAGCCCATCCAGTGGTTGTAGTTCTGCCGGCACCGTACTCCCGGTGCATGAGGAAGATCACTCGACGGGGGTGTGCTCGGTGATCGGCGGGTACGTGTATCGCGGAGACCGGATGCCCGAACTCGACGGCCACTACCTCTTCAGTGACTTCTGCCGGGGGTTCATCAAGTCGTTCCGCCACGCCGGCGGCGATGCCGAAGAGCTGACCACCTGGATCGCGAGCACCGGCCACCTCGTGACATCGTTCGGGATGGATGCCGACGGTGAGCTCTACGTGGCCACGCTCTCAGGGGATCTCTACCGAATCACTCCCGTCCGCTGACCCCGAACGCGAGTCACGGGGCCCTTGCGGGCCCGCGACTGCGGTCACGATTCAGATCGATCAGGTCCAGCTGCCATGCCGGTGGGGGCAAAGCGCGGGGAACGCCGCAGCCGGGGTCGAGTGGGAGTGGATCGTGACCTTATGGGTCCTGTATCGGCCGCACAGCCGAGAAGAAGAGGACTAATCGACCGATGGCACGGTCGTACTAGTCACGCCGACTCGGCGGTCATGCCGCCGAAAGTGACTCGCGGACCCCCATCCCCCATCGGGACGGCCCCCGAAGCGAGCCAAGCGCTGAGGTCGGTGAACGACATCGGCCGGCTCAGGTAGTAGCCCTGGGCCACATCGCATCCAGCTGCCTTGAGCAAATCCCAGGTGCCGTGGTTCTCCACCCCTTCGGCGACCACGACGAGGCCGAGGCTGTGGACCAGGCTGGTGGTCGAGGTAACGATCTTGGCCAACCGCTGATCGACGGCCATGTCCATCACGAAGGTGCGGTCGATCTTCACCTCATCGACCGGCAAGTTGCTCAAGTAGGCAAGCGAGGAGTAGCCGGTGCCGAAGTCGTCGATCGCCAGCTTTACACCCAATTCGTCGAGGGCGTTCAACACCAGTCGGGCGCGGGCCGAATCGGTCATCATCGTGGTCTCGGTGACCTCCAGGGTGACCGCCTGCGGGTCGACGTCGTTTTCTCCGATGAGGCGAGCCACCAGGTCGGGGAACTCCTCGTCGGTGAGGGAGGCGGCGGCGATATTCACCGAAACCGAGATCTTGTGGCCGTCGGACCGCAGCCGCATCACATCGCGGAAGGCGGTGCGCAGAACGTGTTCGGTGAGCGGGCGGATGAGCCCGGTTCGCTCGGCCAGTTCGATGAACTCGTCGGGGGGGACGGCACCGTGCCGGGGGTGCAACCACCGGGCGAGCGCTTCGACCCCGACCGGGGCGCCATCCAGCAGCCGTGCCTGCGGCTGATAGTCGATGGCGATCGAACCCTGATCGAGGGCATCACGAAGTTCTGCGGCCATCGCGAGTCGGCGTGTGCTGTATTGGTCTTGCCGCGGGTCGTACACCTCGAACGAGGAGCCCACCGATTTTGCCTCATACATCGCGACATCGGCACGGCGTAAGAGTGTGGTGCCGTCCGTTCCGTGGTCGGGTGCCATGGCGATGCCGATGCTCCCCGACACCTGAATCGCCAGGCCCTCGTTGAGAAACGGTCGGTGGAGGGCTCGACCGATCTTGCGGGCCCAATCGACGGCCTCACTGATGCCGGCGATGTCACGAAGCATGATGCCGAACTCGTCCCCGCCGAGCCGAGCGATGTGCTCATCGCCCCCCAACGCATCGCTGAGGCGGAGCGCCATCTCCTGGAGGAGCACGTCCCCGCGCTGATGCCCGAGCGTGTCGTTGACCTCCTTGAACCGGTCGAGGTCGACGAGGAGGACCGCAAGACGCCCGCCGCGTTCCTGGGCCTTGCGCAGGGCATCCTCGACGACGATCGAGAAATGGAGTCGGTTCGGCAGGTTGGTGAGCGCGTCGTGGAGCGCCTGGTGCTCCTTCTGGCCGGCTTCACGCCGCAGCCGGTCGACCAGCCGACCGCGCTCGAATGACAGCCTTGCCTGTCGGGCGAGGGAGTCGAAGAGCCGCATCTGATCCGACGTGAACCCGCCTCCCCTGCGGCCGCGACCGACGACGATCATCGTGGCGGTTCCACCGCCTCCAGCCAGCAGCGCCGCCATCGCGTCGGTCACCCCCTTGGACGAGTAGTGGGCGACGATTGCCGAATCCAGCTCCGAGAGCCGGAACACCGCGGTCCCGTCGACGTGAGCCGTGATGGCCTCGACCACGCCCGGCGGGGCCGGTCGCCGCTGCAGCGATCCATCGGCGGTACGAGTGACCGCGGTCGATCCGACCCCCCGCGCCATGACGACCTCGGCGAACTCGGCATCGAAGAGCTCCACGGTCTGACTAAGGGTCGCCTCGATGAGCTCGTCGGTGTCGACGGCGGCGTCGACGGAACTGGTGAAGGCATAGACGGACTCCAGGTCCTCGAACCTCTGGCTGAGGGAGCCGTAGACGCGCAGAGCGCCGTACATGCCGCCGGCGACCACCGCCACTGCCACCAGGGCGAGGGGGTCACGCCAGGCGACGACAAGGCTGACGATGCCTACGACTGCCGAAAGGAAAGAGATCACCATCCCCGAGCCCATCGACCGGGCTACGGCACCGAGGGCGCGCCCCGGACGGTCGAGCCACACCGCGAGGGTCACGAAGCCGGCGGTGACGACCATCGAGGTGGTCAACGCGACCATGCCCACGCCGAGACCGGCCATGGATACCGGCGACCGACCATCGAGAATGAAGCCATATGCCGTCAGTGCGACCACCGTCTCCAGAAAGAAGAGGGCGAGGTTGAAAGCCATCCGATAGGGGGGTTGCTTGCGTCGAACGGCCCGCGCCACACCCGCGCCGACCAGGCGTCCGACGATCAGTGCTGCCGGGCCGGCAAAAACCACGCCGAGTATCAGGGGGATCTCGCTCATCGACACGGTGTGAGCGTTGGCACGGACGTGTAGTCGAATATTGAACACTTCGGTGGCCGCGAACGCCAACGCGATCAGCCAGATGGGTATCTCGAAAGGGGCCGCGAAGGGGGTCGGAACGAGCGCAAAGAAGTACAGGAGCGCGCCCGCTCCTGCCATTGCGACGGCCACGCCGAGCACGTGGATGCGCCGACTCTCGAGACCATCCGGGGCGTCCGGCGACCCGGGTGCTTCCTCATTCATCTTCAATGTTGTCGGTCGGAGCAGTGGGCGCCTGAAGCCCAACGGAGGCGCCGCTTTCGGGCAAATCGTCGAGCCACGCCGCCGTATCCGGCCCATCGCGGCACCAGTTAGCCTCGCCCGATGCGCCGCATCGCCCTCGTGGTCAACCCGAGAGCCGGACGCGGGAGAGTCGGCCGCGAATTGACCCGGTTGCTCGTGACACTGGCCGAGGCGGGCCTCGACGTCGAAGTACACGAGACCACCCACCGGGGGCATGCCGTCGACCTCGCCAGGGCGGCTGCGCTGGGCGGATTCGAGACGGTGGTCGCCGTCGGTGGCGACGGCACCGTCAACGAGGTGGCCAATGGGCTCATCGATCGAGATCGCCCGGTGTCGTCTGCTTCATTGGGGGTGGTGGCGGCCGGATCGGGGGCCGACTTCGCCCGCAGCTTCGGCTTTCCCAAGCACGTCGATCACGAACTGACCGGGATCGCCGGCCGGACCCGGCGTCTCGACGTGGGGAAGATCGCCTGCAGTCCCGTCTCTGGAACCGAGCCGGTCATCAGGTATTTCGTCAACGCCGCCGAGGCGGGGATGGCAGCCGCCACCGTCGAGCGAGCCGAGCGGTTGCCTCGCTGGTTCGGGAAGGCGCGGTACCTGATCGCCTTCTGGCCATCGCTGGCGGGCTTCGACCCGGTCGAAATGACGGTGTCGGCAGGCGATGCCTCATACACGGGACTGGCTCACAACGCCCTGGTGGCGAACGGGAGGTACCTCGGTGGAGGAATGCAGATCTCGCCCCATTCAGATACAGGCGACGGTCGATTCGACATCCAGGTGAACATCGGCCCCAAACGGCAGGCGTTCACCCTGATACCGAAGATCTACCGGGGCACTCATCTGCCCGACGATCTGATCATCCAGATGTCGGGTCGCGAGGTCGCCATCCATACCGAGCGGCCCGTGCCGATCGAGGCCGATGGAGAGATGGTCGGTGTCACCCCGGCGACGTTCACCAACCTTCCGGGGCTGCTCGAACTGGTGGTGTAACAGCCTCCCCCTTCGATACCCCCACCTCGGGTTACATTGATGACGGCGACCGCGAGGGGGCGGCATGGACTGGCGGGAGGAGGACCCAGGCCTTCCGATCAAGCCGGACCTGTCTCGAACGGCGAGTTTCTTCCCCAGCCGCTCGGGCCCACGGTCACCGAGGCACTCCGCCTCGCCCGACAGCAGTGCGACCGGGCAGCCAGACGCCTCCGCATCGACCGCCGGGAGTTTCTGAAGACGGCGACCGCCTCCGCAATCACCCTCTTCTTCCTCGACCGGATGTCGGCCCAGGCGGCGGCGACGGTGGGAGGTCGTTATCACATCCCCCGCGACGCTCTGTGGGAACCCGAAGCGGCCGCGGCCACTCACCGTGTACCTGCCAGGTCACCGACGTCGGTGGGTTCTGTGATCAGGCCTGCATGGCGGAGAGCGGGGCGGGCATCACCTGTTTGTGTGGGCACCCGCAATGCGAGGGGGCGCCCGAACTCGAACCTCAGCCGCTGCCCTGATCGGACGCCGCCTCCTCAGCCAGTACCCTCTCCGTCTGTTCGAATCGCTCCTGCGCCTCCTCGGGCGAGTCGCCCACACAGGTGGCGCCGAGTTGGCCGAGCTCGGGAACCGAGCACAGCATGTGGAAGGCCGCTCCCACCTGGGTCGACTGGTCGAAATGCAGGCCACGCATCAGTGCGACGTCGAACACATCGGTTGGGGTCAATGCCTGCAGCCCCGGGACCTCGAGATGGTCGCTGGCCACATAGAACTTGCGCTTGCCACTCGGAGCGGTGAACACGCTCTCCTCGGGGTCGTAGCGGCCATCCGTGAGGAACTGCAGGGTGAGGAACCCATGGGTGGTTCCGCCTTTACGGAGGTTGATCTCGATGGCGTACGAAGACCACGGTCCCGACCCGTCGCGGGTCACCACGAAGTCGAGGGCGAAGCGCCCGATCACCCCCAGGGCGGCGAGGCGCTCACCCACCTTGAGGGCGTCGACGCTGATCATCGGCGCATACGCCGGGTCAGCCGGGAACCGGGAACCGAGGAAGATCTGGCCGCTCTCCCCTCCGAGGATCTGGTCGTGAGTCGAGAGCAGCTGCACCTTGCCCAGGGGGGTGACCCGCAGCTGCGCGCTGGGGCTGCGCACCTCGGCTCCGCTGACCATCTCCTCGACGATCCCGCCCTCGCGGGCGAACATCGACCAGTACTTCTCGGGTGTACCTGGTGCCTCGACCGGGATCCGATCGAGCAGATCATGGATGGCCGGGGCCTCATCAGAGTCGCCGGCCGGGGGAAGCCCGTCGAGCCCAAGGATCGAGTTGCCGTAGCCCGACACCCCCTCGTTGTGCTTGATCACCACCGCGCGCATGCCGGGCTTCGCCTGGCGCATCCGAACCAGCGCATCGGCGACTGCTTCCCGGTCGGGCAGGTCCTGGTGGCCAATGGGATGGTTGACCCCGGATTCCGCGAACAGCCTCCGGCTCGAGGTCTTGGTACCGAGGTGGGAGTCCTTGGGGTCGGCTCCGTACATGGGGATGCCCAGCCGCATCGCCAGCTCGCGGTCCTTCCAGGTCGCCCAGTAGGGCACGAGGTGGGCGCGGTCCGGGTCGATGATCAACGAGCGGATCCTCTCGATCAGCCGGGGCCGGGAGAGGATCTTGTCGGTGAGTGGACGGGGGGTGGCCTCCATCGGGGAGACCATGTACAGCCGCTTACGGGCGTGGCTCGAAACCACTCCAGGCATCAGGTCGAGGTAGTAGTCGACGATGTCGGGGTGGATCGACTGGCCGGTCACGTAGATCAGCCGGGCTCGAGGCTGGCGGAGCAGCAGCAGGAAGAACAGGTACCGCTCCTCGATCGCCTGTAGTTCGGTGGGCGAGAGCTCTAGGTCGAACTCGGCGGAGGGAACCACCACGATGGTCTGCGGGTCGGTGTTGATGCTCTGGAGCGACTTCCAGAGCGGGATCAGCTTCTTCTGCAGCGCGTCGTAAGCAGCCTGGTCGTGAACATCGAACGACACTGGTCATGTCCTCCTGTTGCCGGGAAGTTACCCGGCGCGCGACCGCCGCGGGTGGGGCGTCCACCGCGATCGCACCGAGTGAACGGCGTAGCCCCGTACCCGCCCTGAGCGACAAACTCACCACCGATGCGAACTCCTCCCGCGGCTACGATGCCGACTGCTCGCGATGCCCCGGAAGGTCCCCAGTGGGCGGCCGGTTGGAAGTGAGTGAATGCGCCCGTAGCTCAATTGGATAGAGCGTCTGGCTACGGACCAGGAGGTTGGGGGTTCGAGTCCCTCCGGGCGTGCAACGTCCCCGCGGCCACCAGTCGGCCCAAGGGCCGACCGTCGCAGCGTTTCGACCCCTAACCGGGCTCGAAACCCCACTCCACAGCGCTCCGCACCCCAATGACTGGTTGGGGGTTCGAGTCCCTCCGGGCGTGCAACCGAGACGCTACCCGCTTCCCGCTGCCCGCTACCGGCAGGAAGCGGCGGGCCGCCCCCGCCGTCGTCGCTCTGGCCATGGACCATGGACCGTCTATTCGGCTAGGTTGCCGGGCGTGGTGAACCCTTCTCTCCGAGTGTTGATCGACGGTGCCCAGGTGGAGGGCACCAACACCTCTCGCCTCTCCCTCGAGCCCGGTGAGATCCTGATGCGGCGGGGAGACACGGCCGACACGGTGTTTGTGCTGGTCGAAGGGTCGCTCACCGTCTCGCGCACCATGACCGCCGACCGGTCTCTCCTCGCGATCGTGGACGAGCCAGGAGCAGTTGTCGGCGAGATGGCCCACTTTGGCGGCGGAGTGAGGTCGGTCACCGTGTCCGCCCGAACCCGCGCCGAGCTGATCGCCTACCCGACCTCCGCCTTCCAGCAGATCCTGGACGCGAACCCCGACCTCTCCCACCACCTCGCCGAACTGGCGGTGCAGCGTGCCGAGTACGCCGAACTGGCGTCGCTCCTCGCAGACCATTTCGCGATCGACGACGACGAGGCCCTGATGTCGACCTGCCAGTCGGTCCAATGGCTCAAGCTCGAGCAGGGAACAGTGCTCTTCAAAGAGGGCGACGCGTCGGACGCGGTCTACGTGGTGGTACGAGGTCGCCTCACGGCGACAAGAGGAACCGCACCCAACGAGGTTCGCATCGGCGAGGCGGGCCGGGGGGAATTCGTCGGGGAACTCGGCCTCATGGGGCAAACCCCCCGTGGGGCGACCTTGACCGCGGCGCGCGACACCGTGGTGGCGCGGATGGACGAAAAGGCGTTCAACCAACTGGTCACCAGCCAGCCGCGGATGATGTTCGAGCTCTGTCTCCGCGCTGTCGCCCGGGCCGAGGACGTTGCCCGTGACGCCCCGCCCAGCACCGTTCTCGCCCTCGCTATCTCGCCACGGCTCGACGCCGAAGCTGTGGTCAAGGTCATCAAGCACGAACTCGACCGTCACGGCCGTACCTATCGCCTCTGGCCACAACGTGTCGACGCCCTCCTCGACACTCCCGGAATCTTCGACTCGGCGCGCGGGGAGATCGGTGGAATCCGGGTCTCCCGGTTGGTGCAGGACTTCGAGCTCGAGACCGATCACCTGGTCCTCGAACTGGGCCCCGAGCCCGGCCCCTGGTCGCGCCGGGCACTGGGAATGGCCGATCGGTTGCTCGTCATCACCCCCGACGACCCCACGGCGGCCGAGGTGGAGCATCTCGAACGATTGCTCGCGGGCTGCCGACCCGGCCTCGATCGCACGGTCGTGGTCATGCGGCCGTCCCGAGCCTCACCACCGACGGGTTCGGCAAAGATCCGCGACCTGTTCTCGGGCGACCAGGTCATCAATGTCGAAGACGGGTCCGATCAGGATCTCGCTCGTGTCGCCCGGGTCGCTGTCGGCAAGGCGAACGCACTGGTCTTCGGCGGCGGCGGTGGCCGGGGGTTTGCTCACCTGGGTGTGGTCCGCGCGATGAACGAACTCGGCATCCCCATCGACATCGTGGGCGGTACCTCGATCGGCGGAGTGATCGCGGCCACAGTGGCCGAAGGGTTCACAGCCGACGAAGCCACCGAATGGGCTCGCAAGAGCTTCATGCGCGTCCTCGACTACACGCTGCCCTTCGTATCCCTCGTCAAGGGAAAGCGGATTGCCGGCGAAGCCGAGAACACCTGGAGGGACCGCGAGATCGAGGACCTGTGGCTCACGTACTTCTGCGTGTCGACGAACCTGACTGCGTCGCGCATCCACCTCCACCGCCGTGGATCGGTGGTGTTGGCGATTCGAGCCACCACCGCCATTCCCGGGGTGATGCCCCCGGTCCCGTTCGAAGACCAGCTATTGATCGATGGCGGCGTGCTGAACAACATGCCGATCGACATCGCCCGCGAGATGTCACCGGGGGGTCTGGTGATCGCGGCCGACGTGGCTCCGCCGGCAGGGCCCAGGGCCCGCCATGACTACGGGCTCTCGGTGTCGGGTTGGTCGGCGCTCCGCTCCAAGCTGCGCAAGAAGAGTCCCGGCTATCCCCGGATCTCGGCGGTGCTGATGCGCTCGATGATCACCGCGTCGATGCGGGAGCGGAACCGCCAGCTCGCTTCGGGCCTTGCCGACTTCTACCTCGAGCTCGACATCAGTGGAGTCTCGATGCTCGATTTCGAGGATCCAATCAGCGTCTCCCAGCGAGGCTACGAGGCGGCTCTGCCAGCACTCACCCAGTGGCTCGAGGGGCGTGGCGTGAATCCGAACGCCACCCATTGAGGGGCCGAGTTCGGCAACCCATCGGACCGCAGTAGATTCGGCTGACGGCCGCCAAGCGGTCCGCTCGAGACAGGACCGAGATCATCGCGCTTCCCCACCCCTCCCCCGTCGTGTGTCACTGCCCCATCGGACGGCGGCCATGACCGACGCCATCGCTTCCGAAGCGGCGCGGCGGCGCACCTTCGCCATCATCTCCCACCCCGACGCCGGCAAGACCACGCTGACCGAGAAACTGCTCCTCTACTCCGGGGCGATCGTGGAGGCGGGCGCGGTTCGAGCACGCGCCGGGGTCCAACGTGATGTCTCGTCCGATTGGATGGAACTCGAGAGGCAGCGAGGTATCTCGATCAGCTCCACCGTGTTGCGATTCGAGCACGACGGGGTGCTGTTCAACCTCCTCGACACCCCCGGCCACCGGGACTTCTCGGAGGACACCTATCGGGTGGTCTCCGCCGTTGACGCAGCGGTGATTGTCCTCGACGCCGCCAAAGGCGTCGAGTCCCAGACCCTGAAGCTGTTCCAGGTGGCTCAAGCGAGGGGAATTCCGCTGATCACCTTCATCAACAAGGTCGATCGATTTGGGATGGCTCCTCTCGAGTTGATCGACGACATCGAGAGACAGCTGCGGATGGCGGCGACGCCGGTGACTTGGCCGGTCGGCAACGGCACCGATTTCGAGGGCGTGGTCGACCGCCGTGACGGTTCGTTCTGGCAGTTCGAGCGCACTGCCCGCGGTGCTCACATCGGCGCCGAGGAGCAAACCACCCTCGAGGCGATCGCTGGATCGCCGCACCGGCACGAGGCCGAGCAGGAGTTGGCGGTACTCGCCGGAGTCGGCGCGGACCACGACCGGGAGAGATTCCTCAGCGGTGTTTCGACGCCCGTGTTCTTCGGATCCGCCCTGTGGAACTTTGGCGTGCGCCTGCTGCTCGATGCCATTGCGGAAATGGCCCCGACACCGACGCCTCAGATCGAGCGAGACGGACGCGCCCGCTCGCTCGACGCCCCCCTTGCCGGATTCATCTTCAAGATCCAGGCGAACCTCGACACGCGCCATCGAGATCGCATTGCATTCATGAGGGTGTGCTCGGGACGCTTTGAACGAGGCGGCGCGCTCATCAATCATCGAACCGGTCGCAGCACGACCACCAAGTACGCCCATCAGATGTTCGGCCGCGAGCGCGACACCGTGGACATCGCATATCCCGGTGACATCGTCGGACTGGTAAACGCCTCCGACCTCACGATCGGCGACAGTCTCAGCATCGACGGAAAGGCGCAATTCAGGACCTTGCCCACCTTCGCCCCCGAGCATTTCCGGCTCGCCCGCAACCTCGACACTTCCCGCTACAAGCAGTTCCGTCGGGGAATCGCCCAACTCGACGATGAGGGAGTGATCCAGGCGCTGCACACCCGGGACCGCGGGGAACGAGAACCGATACTCGGCGCGGTGGGCGAGATGCAGTTCGAGGTGGCGGTGTTTCGCTTGGAGGCAGAGTTCGGAGCGAAGGTGAGGTTGGACCCCGTGCCCTACCGGCTGGCTCGCCGCACCAATGAAGCGGGACGGGCGGCGGCCTCGGCCCAGAGGGGGGTCGAGGTCGCTGAGAGGCGTGACGGCACGCTCCTGGCTCTCTTCCCGAGCGAAAATATGCTCAACGTGACCCGACGCGACCATCCGGACATCGTGCTCGACTCGATCATTGGGCTCTGAGGAGCGGTTGCCCGCCACCACCGTTGCCCGTGTAACCCGATCGAGACGGATCACCGATCAGTGGCGGGCTACGGTTACCGGCAGTCTCAGTGGCCCAAGCGCGGGGTGCCCTTGGCTATCGACATCGAATGTCCGTCATGCGGCGAGACGAGTGACCTGAAGGGTGTGCCTTTGGGGGATTCGATCGCCGTCACCTGGGGTACTTGCGGGATCACCTGGGAGCGTTCGACCGATCCCCGCTGCTCGCGGTGCGGAGGCGGAGACCTCCAGCCGGTGCCTCTGGCGATCGTCGAGAAATCGCGCGGCACCCAACTGTCGATCGTGGGAATCCGAACGGTTCACCTTTGTCCGGCGTGCGACAGCGAAACGACCGACCGGTGGCACCGGGGGCGGCCGCGGCCGCTGTTTCCGGATGATCTGCCGACCGACGCTCAATGACCAGTTCGGGGTGAGTGGAAGCCGCCCCTCAGCTGACGATGGAGTGGAGCGGGGTCTCCCGAAAGCCGGTCAATGAGGCGAACACCACGATGTTCTCCTCGAAACTGTTCGCGTAGCGGTCCCACCGGCCGCCACAGGTGATCACCCGCAGCGTCGATCCTTCGGTGGGGCCGTAGACGAGGAAGGTCGGGAAGTGGTCCTTCGGGTAGCTGCGGACACCATCGACGACGAAGACCGCTATCAGCCCGTCGCTTCGAGTGATGAGGATCTCGTCGCCCGGACGCACGGCGCCCAGGTGGTAGAAGATCGAGCGGCCGTCCGAGACCGAGTCGACGTGGCCCAGGATCACCGCCGGGCCGGGCGAACCCGGCTCCGACGAATACTTGTACCAAGCGGCCTCGTGGTACCGCGGTGACTTCGGGACCTCGAGGGCGCCGTCGGGAGTCAAGCCGAGGTATTGAAGGGTGGAGTGGGCCTCGATCGCCGGAATCTCGATAGCGATCGGTGGCGACGACGGGATCTCATAGGGCTCAGCGACGACCGGGGTGCTGGTGACCGAAGTCGGATCGGGGGTCGTGACCGCCCCAACCTGCGCCGGGACCTCCCGCCACGACCCGACGACTCCGAACGCGTCATCCGGAGGTTGTGGGGCCTGGTGCTCCGAGGTCTGCATCGCCAACACGATCGCGATCACCCCGGTCACAGCCATCACGGCAGCAGCCGCCGCCATGAAGGTCTGGCGGCGGCTGGAGCCGATCGAGGTGGACTTCAACTGAGGCTCGGTCTACGAGTTGCGTCGGATCGAGTGCATGCGCCAGCCGAATACGCCGGCCGCGGAGGCGAGCAATACGGCTCCGACCACAACGAGCGTCATGTCCGGGGTGCCCGATGTCGGGCTCCCACCCGTCTGCGCCCCGCCTTCTGGGAACGGGATCGTCGGAGTCACCAACACATCGATGCCCGACGTAGTCGAGGTCGTCACAGGTGCCACGGTGGTGCTGGTCGTGGCGGCCGGAGCCGCGGTGGTCGTCGTGGTGGCGGCCACCGTCGTCGTCGTAGTAGTGGCTTCAACAGGAGCAGCACAGCCAACCTGGGTGATCGTGTTGGTGTCCATCGTCACCGCGCCGTTACGCGCCAGCGCCCTTCCTGAGATCGACACACCGTTCTGCAGGTTGATGGAGGTGAGAGCAAGGATGGTCCCGCGGAAGGTCGTGTTGGAGAACAGATCTGCCGAGCTCCCGACCTGCCAGTAGACGTTGCACGCCTGAGCACCATTGGTGAGAACCACCGAACTGCCCGCGCCTGTCGTGAGCGACGAGGCCATCTGGAATATCCACACGGTGTCTGGGTCACCTTGCGCGTCGAGCGTCACGGCCCCATTGATCTCGAATGCTCCGCTGCCGGACGCGTACACCCCGCCGAAGACCGTGGTTGCACCGAGTTCCGAACCGAGGGTGGCATTGTCAGGTGTCCGTCCCGCGGCGTCGAGGTAGGCCGAGGTGAGCGCGTTCTTCGCTGCCAAAGCTTCGTCGTCGGCCACAAAGAGTTCGCCGTTCAACGTGACCTCGTCGAATCCGGGAGTCTCGGTTCCATCATGGAGGCCGACATCACCGTTGATGGTCGTGCCCCCGGTGTTGGTGATGGTGGTGCCGGCGAGAACGGCGAAGCTGTTCGCTACGCCAAGGCCGACGGGCTCCGCCGCCCACGCCATGAAGGGGACCATGAGCAGGGCAATCGTCATTGCTGCGACCGCGACCAGCCCGACCTTGGGCCTGTCTCGGTTGACTCTCGTAGAGCCGTTGAAAACTCGCGTGATGAGCACCTTCTAGCTAGAGGACTACTACCCCAAGTAGATCGGCATTTTTGGCGGACATCGTTAGCCGTTTGGCAGTCGTTTCCAAGAAATCCCCCCGATGAGATTCTCCATCACGCCACGGCCCAGCCAGTGACGGGAGGGCGAAGGGTCTGGCGTGCTGGCCGCTGGCCGGTCCGGCGGAATCCCCGGGTCCGGCGGCAGTGGCTCGTCTTCACCCCCCTATCGTTCGGCGGGCCTACGAACGGGGAAGCATGAACGAGCAGCTCTCGCAACTGGCCGACCGCTACTGGGATCGGGTCATGGAGGCCAGCCCCCTGTGGGCCTCGCTGCTCGGCGATCATCGCTTCGACGACCAGGTGGAGAACCTCTCCCGCGGCGCCGAGGAGGCGCTCACCGCCGATCTCGACTCGATCGTCATTCAGGCCAAGGCGGTCGACCCAACCGGGCTCGACAAGAACGATCGGATCACCCGGCACGTCCTGCTGTCGGAAGCGGCCTCCCAGGCCGACGGACTGCGTTCCCGGATGCCCGAGTTCATGGTCGACCCGATGCTCGGAGTCCATATGGATGTGATCCAGGGCGTGTCGCAACTTCGGGCCAACAACGCCGAGCAGGCGAATGCCTTCCTGGGGAAGGCATCGAAGACCGGCCTCCTATTCGACCAGGCCCTGCAGCGGCACCGCGAGGGTGTAGCCAACGGACGGACCCCACCGCAGGTGGCGATCGAGAAGGTGCTGAAGCAGATCGACGCGTACCTGGAGTCGCCGCTCACCGCCGATGCCTTCATGCAGATCTCCCTCCCCGAAGAGATGGACGCCGACGACTGGCGCGTCGAGATGATCGAACAGGTGCGCGAGGTGGTCAGACCCGCCTTCGCCCGATACCGCGATGGCATCGCCGCCGACATCCTCCCCCACGGCCGGCCGCCGGAGAAGTCGGGCGTTTGCTGGCTGCCCGACGGCGAAGAGATCTATCGACGGGCCGTCAAGCGCTACACCACTCTCGAACTCGACCCGCGCGACCTGCACCAGATCGGATTGGACGAGGTCGCCTCACTCGAGGACGAGTATCGGGCGCTCGGCGGTCCCGTCCTCGGCACCACCGACGTACCGACCATCTATGACCGACTGCGTAGCGACCCCGCCCTCCGTTTCAAAACGGCGGACCAGGTGCACCAGGCCGCCGAAGACGCCCTGGCCCGCGCCCGCGAAGCAATCCCTCAGTGGTTCGGCCGCCTGCCCGAAGCGCCATGCATGGTGCAGCCGATCCCCGACATCGGGGCGGCCGACGCCACGCTGGCGTACTACTTCCCTCCCGCCGACGACCAGAGCCGCCCGGGGATCTTCTTCATCAATCTCACCGAGCCGACGACGCGCACCCGGTTCGAGTCCGAGGCGCTCGCATTCCACGAGAGCATCCCCGGACACCACCTCCAGATCGCCATCGCCCAGGAACTCGAAGGGGTGCCCACCTTCCGGCGCAACGGCAACGTGACCGTCTACACCGAGGGCTGGGGTCTGTATACCGAGCGGCTCTCCGACGAGATGGGCCTGTACTCGGGTGACCTGGAGCGGATGGGCATCCTGTCGTTCGATTCCTGGCGGGCGGGGCGCTTGGTGGCAGACACCGGACTCCACGCCCTTGGGTGGAGCCGCCAGCAGGCGATCGACTACTTCATGAAGAACTCCCCCCAAGCGCCCAACAACATCGTCAACGAGGTGGATCGGTACATCGGGTACGTCGGGCAGGCGCTGGCATACAAGGTCGGCCAGCGCGAGTTGTTCCGCCTCCGGGAACACGCGAAGCAGGCGATGGGCAGTCGGTTCGACATCAAGGACTATCACGACACGGTGCTGGAGAACGGTCCCGTTCCCCTCGACCTTCTCGCTGACCTCGTCGGAGAGTGGATCGGGGCCTGACCCGGGGCCGACCTACACTCCCAGGCCACCAGGAGGGATCGCATAGTCCGGCCGAGTGCGCACGCCTGGAAAGCGTGTTGGCGGCGAAAGCCGCCACGAGGGTTCAAATCCCTCTCCCTCCGCGAAAACCACCGCTCCCCGGTCTTCGCCGCCTTACCGGCGGCGAAACCGGCCCCTTCTCGCGTCGCCTCCTACACTCCCCGGCTCCGCATGGACCTGGCGAACGAGGATCCCCGACCCTCTCGACACCGCGGAGAAGGGTTCAAATCCCTCTCCCTCCGCGTCCTCCCCCGAAGGGGGAGGTGGATCGGCCGCAGGCCGAGACGGAGGGGGCGCTCAGAGGAGACCCTCTCCTTGGAGCCTGGGCAATGACACTGCCCAACTATTCCACCCCCATGCGCCATGCACTCGGGGAAGCGCGGCTCGCTTTACAGCACGGAGATGTCCCCATCGGGGCGGTGCTGCTCGAAGGCTCCGGGGCGGTGGTGGCTGCCGATCACAATCGTCGGGAGGAGTTGGGTGATGCCTCCGCCCACGCCGAGATGCTGGTTCTTTCGGCGGCGTCGCGGGCCGCCGGCGACTGGCGACTCACCGGGCACACGCTGGTGGTGACCCTCGAACCCTGCCCGATGTGCGCCATGGCGGCGGTGTGGGCGCGGGTGGAGCGGATCGTCTACGGGGCAGCCGACCTGCGGGCCGGCGGTGCCTGGAGCCTGTACAACATCCCCCAGGACGCCCGCCTCAATCACCGGGTCGAACTCGTCGCCGGCGTCCTGGGCGAGGATTCGGCGGCACTCCTGGAGGAGTTCTTCAGTTCACGACGGTGAGTGGCGATTACCCCCTCGGTAGATGCCACAATTGCAACCGACAGTTGGAGTCGCACGGCTGGTCCTTGTTCCCTCTGGCAGGGGCTGG
>JBBDMM010000006.1:31706-245914 GCA_040878325.1 Acidimicrobiia bacterium | reverse complement strand
GGCCGGAGCCGGAGCTGATCTGGAGGGGTGGCCGAGCGGACGAAGGCGGCAGTCTCGAAAACTGTTGGGCCGGGTTTCCGGTCCCGTGGGTTCAAATCCCACCCCCTCCGCTCATTGGTTCGCACGGCTGGTCCTTGTTCCCTCTGGCAGGGGCTGGGGCCGGAGCCGGAGCTGATCTGGAGGGGTGGCCGAGCGGACGAAGGCGGCAGTCTTGAAAACTGCTGAGCCCTCCGGGGCTCCGTGGGTTCGAATCCCACCCCCTCCGCGCGAGGTGTCACAATGTCACGGCTCGGGACTTCCCGAGCATGGAGAGGTGGCCGAGTGGTCGAAGGCGCTCGCCTGCTAAGCGAGTAAGGGGTGTTAAACCCCTTCGAGGGTTCAAATCCCTCCCTCTCCGCCGATTATCGAGCAACTCCACCCTGATGTGATCGCCGTGGCCGAGGGGACGGTGCGTTAATGTGCCCTGATGCCTCAGGCTGCAGCAATCTACGCCCGCATCTCTTCTGACCCCGACGGGACCCATCTGGGTGTCGATCGTCAGATCGACGACTGCGAGGCCCTCGCTGCCTCGCTGGGCTGGGTGGTGGGCGACGTCTTTGTGGACAACGACGTATCGGCCTACTCGGGTCGCCGTCGTCCCGAGTACGAGCGGCTGTGTGATGACATCAAGGCAGGGACGGTGGACGCCTTGGTGGTGTGGCATCCCGACCGGTTGCATCGGAGTCCGAGGGAGTTGGAGGACTTCATCGACCTGTGCGAGAACGCCGGGCTGTCGGATATTCGGACGGTGCGGGCGGGTGATGTTGATCTGGCGACGCCGCAGGGTCGGATGGTTGCCAGACTGGGCAGCGTGATCGCCCGCTCCGAATCAGATAAGGCTGCCGACCGGCTGCGCCGCAAGCATCTCGAGTTGGCTACGAAAGGGAAGGTGTCGGGTGGCGGTGCCCGCCCTTACGGGTACACCAAGGACCGGCTCCATGTCGTCCCCGAGGAAGCCCCCATCATCAAAGAGGCAGCGAAACGGACGCTGGCTGGGGAGTCGGCCCGGTCGATCTGCACCGACTTCAACGAACGAGGTATCACCACGAGCATGGGTGGGGAGTGGACTCCGAACACGTTGAATCGGATGCTGCGCTCGGCCCGTATCTCTGGACGCCGAGAACATCGCGGTGAGATCACCGCCAAAGCCGAATGGCCCGGAATCATCACCCCGGCCCAGTCCGACCGTCTCCGGGCCCGGTTGAGCCGGGGGGGGGGGGGGGGGGGGGGGGGGGGGGGGGGGGGGGGGGGGGCCATACGGCCGGCCCCCCCCGCCGCTACCTACTCACCGGCGGACTCCTCAGATGCGGCCGCTGCCGCACCCCAATGGTCTCCCGGCCCCGCTCCGGCGGACAGCGCCGCTATGTGTGTGCCTCCGGCCCGGGGTTCGGAGGCTGCGGCAAAATGGCGATCACCGCCGACGCGGTGGAGGGTTTCGTTGCTCAAGCAGTCCTTTACCGCCTCGACACCCCCCAACTCGCCGCCTCCCTTACCGAGACCCGCAGGACCAACGCTGAACACGACCAGCTCGCCGCCTCGATCGCCGAGGACACCGCCATGCTCGAACAACTCGCCCGGGACTACGCCGATAAGGCAATCAGCCACACCGAGTGGTCCGCTGCCCGCACACCGATCCAAGGCCGTATCGACCAGGCCAAGCGCCGCCTCTCGCGCATCTCGCGTACCCATCGAATCGACGACTACGTCGGCAACTCCCAAGCCCTTGCCGACGCCTGGGCCGACCTCGACCTCAGACGCCAACAAGCCATCATCGCCACCGTCCTCGACCACGTGACCGTCAACCCGGCCGTTCAGGGTCGGAACCGCTTCGACCCTTCCCGCCTCGATCCGACCTGGCGGCTCTAACAGGCTCCCGGCCCTCCCCCAGCAACGTCACCACCCGCTCCACCGCCGCCGGCTCCTCCACCCTCACCGGAACACCCTGAGCCGCCGTGGACTCAACCACCCAAGCCACCACCTCGGGATCGTGGCTCAGCGCCATTGCAACCACACCGCCGAAGGGCCCCGCCACCCCTCGGTGCCCTCCGACCGCCAGATGTAGTCCGGTGGCCCACCCATCCGATCCGACGCCGCCCCGATCGCCTCCTCCACTGTCGGCGCCCAAATCTGCTCAACCTGGGGTTGGAACCCCTGCGCCACGTCATACCTATTCAGGCCACCCGCCCCCGACCCCATCTCCTTGCCCAGATACTTCGACAGATACCGGGCCGCCACCCGGGCCTCGCCCCGCACCCCCGACCCCACCGGGACACCTTGGATCAACTTGATGAAGACGAACCCCCGGCCCCACGAGGACTCGATCAGACCGCGGGCAACGAACCGTCCTACCGCGAAATGCACATGCCAGCCATGCCCCGACTTGTGCAACTCCGGCACCCACAGATACGGAAACGCCTCATCGAGACCACGACGGAGCGAACGAAAGAACCGGGAGATATCGGCCCGCACCGCCCGGGGGTCATGCTCACCCTCACCCGCATAGGTCAGCGTCCCAAACCGATTCAGACCATTCGCCGCGCAATAGCGGCGGACCTTCCCCCGCGCCCGACGAGCCGCTTCCTCCACCGCCCGACCCTCATCCGGCTCCGTGGCCCACCCGCCACCGGACCCGGGGCGGCGTCTGTTCAGCCCGCGGAACGACCCGCCAGCCTCACCAGCATCGGGATACAAAGATAGGAACCAACCGGCTGCCATAAGACCGCCCCCACGAAGACACCTGGGAAACCGGCGGTCTCAACATTGGCGGTCTTTGCCGCGGACATCACATACCGGCCCGCGAAGCATAGCCCCCACCCAAACCTAGAAACACACAGTTGTCATTCAAGAAGCCTCGGCCACCGCCTCCGTTCCTCCCTAACCTCCGAACGCGGTCACCCGAGGGGCGAACCGGGGCACCAAACCCACGACAACGCCGTGACGAGTTTCGTTGCATACTCAAGTCAAGAAGGGCAAGTGGACCCGATGACCGATTCAGGCGACGACGGCTCCGATGAGCAATGCTGCACCAGCCAGAGCGCTCCCGATGTTTAGGCGAGTGGTCCCGTTCGGGACATCCAACGGGTTCCCTCTTAGGGCGTAGTTCGAGGCGATCCCAGCCGACCAGAAGCCTACGACCGCTACCGCGACAGACACCCACATCCACGCGTCGAGTTCCCGTGCCTTGAACTGCCAAGCCGCCAGGCCCGCCAGGATCACTCCGATCCACCACTGAATGCCGGCACCCATGAAACGCATTACAGCTCCAGAGGACTCACGCCAGGTCCCCACAACCTCGTCATCATTTCCTCAAATGTGAAAGCCCCAAGATCGAGGAAACCTTCAACGACCTGGCCTGCGACAGCGGGCGAAACTATCGTGTCCTTGAACATGTCTCGGCGTGATGGATACACGGCTTCCGCGATGGCTAGCGCGATCATCGGATTAGAGACCCGACCCTGAGCCAGCAACCGGTTGAAGAGGCCCTTTCGCATCACGCCCTTCAACACGCACGGTCCTCCGTCTCGTTGTAGGCGAATCCTACCGCTGCCGCCTTCACGTTTCCGATGCCGGGATCGTCATTCGCTGTATCCTTCTTCTCTTGGATTGGATTCTCGCCTCGTTCGCTGGTCTCTCGGCCCTGGCGGCCATTGTCTCGGCTCTCGCGTCGCGCCGGTCCGCATCCAACGCAACCGCTTCCTACCGCCCGTACATAGCGATTACAGCCAACAGCATCGTCTGGTCGGGAACCACGGCGGTGATGCAAGTCTTCATCACCAATTCAGGACCGGCCCCTGGTCGGATCACCGGACAGCACAACGTCGTCGGCCTCCCAAATGAGACTCGCATATCAAGCGGCGGTGAAACCAGCGTGGATGTCATTTACCCAGCCGAGAAAGAGACGACCAGCTTCCGCCTCGGAGTCGAGGTCGGATGCACCGCGGAGGTGAGGTTGGAGTACGAAAATCTTGCGGCGACCCGCCGATTCTGGTCCAGCATCGAATACAAACTCCCCCCTGCTCCCGGCGATCCCACCATCAGTGCGCGCGACGGGAATTGACGGACCAGTCGCCACCTAGACCGATTTCTCTCGGGTGACATTTCGAACGCTGGCCCAGGCAGGAGTTCACTCATCGATCCACACGCTCGAAGCCTCAAGATCGCGAACATAGTGCATCAGGTTGCTGCTGATCTTCGAGAGTACGAGCGGGAGGTAACGCCCCAGCTCCTCCAGGTCAGGCGTGTCGCGCTGAGGTCCGCCGTGGTAGTTCCGCAGATAGCGGAGCACGTCGCCTCGCTCTGTTGGGGGAAGCTGATCCAGGGGATCGTCGGGGTCCAATCCGTGAAGGTTGGACAGATGCACGAACGCGCAGCCGAACCTGTAAACGATTTCACTCCACCCTTGCAGGCGGTCGGCAAGTGCCACCATGTCGCGATCTGTGACTCTCCGCGCCCGCCCCCGTGTCGTCCTCACGCTCCACGTCTCCCCCTCAACGGTCATCCGCATTAGGTCTCGCCGCACCTCCAAGTCTTCGACATTGAGCAAGTAGATGACTCGAATCATCGAGTCCAGCTCTTGACGAATGATCGAGAACGTGGGGCTCAGAGCTACCGGCGCATGACCCACGCGACCCATCGCCGTCTGATTCTCGATGGATCGGTTGCGGATCAGTGCGCAGAACGCCTCTTCAATCATGGCCGCCAGCCTGCCTCCTTCGAGGGGTCGGCGCAACGGGCAACAACCATGGTACGCCCGCGGCGTGTCCCGAAGTCAGGTGTCACTAACGAACGCTGACGGAGGGTGTGCCCAGTGCCCTGATCTTGTCGGGTGACATTTACGGACGCTGGCCGAGGCCCTGCGTTGTGCCCTGAAGCCTCGGATGACATTTACGTACGCTGGCCGAGGGCGGCGATCGACACCATGACCAGCGCGCCGACCATGCCGTACAGTGGGCATGCCCCACAGACGTAGCGGGACGATGACGAACTACACATCCACCGAAATGGCTATCCCCACCTCGACGGCGGCGATGCTCGTTCCCACGACGTGTCGACCGCCGTGGGCCAGGAACACGTCGCTCTTCCCCCGGATGGCTTTCGACCCCAACCAAGGTGCGCTCGTTGCGGAGCGGATCGATCCGAAGGATGCCCCGCGGGTCTTCAACTACAACCTCTATGCACTCACGGTGACCTCGACCGGCTACTTGATGGGCGGACCGGTTCCGACGTCCAGCGGATTCATCGGACATCACTCCTCGTCACCGAGCACCTGGTTCAACGACCTTCACTGAGGTGAGTTCGCCGCCTCGGATGACATTCCCGCACGCTGGCCGAGGGGGCGTCTCTATTACCTGGTCGCCGGCCCACGAGCCGCGCTAGCGGCCGTACGATTCGATGGTGCGCTCAGGCATGGCCGCCACGTTCGTCGCCGTCGTTCTGGTCGGCGCGTGCACCTCGGGGCCATCGGCGACCACCGGTCCTTTGGTCAGCTCGACGACTGCCGGAGCGACGACCTACCCGCCGGCCACGACGACGGTTCCGCCGGCCACTCTGCCGCCACCTTCATCGCTTCCCGAGACCCCCCTGGTGTCGGAGGGCTGGTCGCTTCAACCCGGGGATTTCCTGGTCTCCAGCATCCACGGTGTTCGGGTGGTACGGGAGGGGGCTGTCGTCTCCCGCCCTGTCTCCTCTCCCGTGGAGATCGCCTTCGCCGACGAGTCAGGGGCCATTGTCTTCGTGACGCCCCACCCGGATCTATTCCCGGACCGGTGGCCCGACCGCCAGAGCGGTGGCGGAGGCACCATGTGGCGGCTCCAGCCGGATGGAACCCTGGTCGTGATGCTCGACTCAGGCGGGGACAGCCTCGAAGGGCCCGAGGGCACCCTCACTCTCTACGCGGTGGAGGTGATGAGGGGCGCAGCCACCGAGGACCCTGGTTTCGGGGTCACACCCATGCTGGTTGTGGACCCCGTTGCCGGCTCCGATGAGCTTTGGATTACACCGCTTGGACATGTCTTCCCCTGGCCGAGACCCGCTCCCCCCAACGAGGAGAACATCACCGGCGTGGGGTGGCAGGAGCCGCCGGGACCCGGACGGTTCATAGTGGCGATCGAAAACGATGCGGAAGCCTGGCTTGAAGGTTGGGATGCCGGATTCGGGTTCCTCGACCCGTTCTTCTTGGTGAACCCAGTTCCCCGAGGTACGCCCTGTCGGGACGACCCACGGCTGAGCAATTGCCTCGGCACCGTGACCACTCTCCCCGGAACACCCCTGATCGCCTACACCGAGTCCGACTCACGACACACGGTGACCGAGCTCGTGATCTACGACACCGAGAACCGAAAAGAACGGCGACGACTACTGGTTGCCGAGGAGCCGATCTACGTCAGGCAGATCCATGCATCGGACACCCAGATAGTCGTCAACCTGGTTCGTCTGTTTGGGGACAGGTCTGTCCACCTGCCAGCGATGGTTATCGATCTCGCTAACGACGCCATCGAGAGGGTCCCCATCCCCGGGGTGACGACCATCGTGCGACCACCGCTCGGATGACATTTACGAACGCTGGCCGACAGTGGAGAAGGCACATCTGATCGCGGTCCTGTAGGCGAGGAGATCCGCTGTGCTGTTGGAGTGCTCCTAGGTCGGACCACAATGTCCGCCATGAAGCTCCGGGTCCTGCTCTTGGGGATCGCAATCAGCGCTCACGCCTGCGGTGGAGACACGGCCCGAGGCTCCCTCTGTGCTGATACGCAGGCGGCTCTCCGGCCAGCGGAGGGTCTCGATCTGACTCGGGACGCAGGGGTGGCCAAGTATCGCGCCATGCTGATCGAGGTAGGGACACTGGCGGAGAGTCTCATTGAAAGCGACCGCGCCACGGTTGCGCCCAAGCTGGACGCGGTCATCGCGGAACTCGACGCATCACTGGCGGGTCAGGGTTCCTCGTGGTCCAGCGCCGATCTCATGGAGACCCTGTGGGACTGGTGTGGGCATGATGTGGGACTGGCATACTTCGTTCAGCCCTAGTCCTCTGATGACATTTACGTACGCTGGCCGAGGGGGCGCCCCTACCGTGAGGTGCGGCGGAGGTGTCAGATGTCCGGGAAAAGGGTCCGCATCATCTTTCCACTTGTAGCAGGGCTCGTCGTGCTGGTGCTCCTGTTGCCATGGTCGGGGATCGACCCGTTCCCGCCCGAGTGCTACTCGATCCTCGGTTACGTCGTCCCGTGCGGAGGGGGGTTCGCGCCCGCCTCCGCGATCGCGACCGCGTTCGTGGTGTGGCTCGGGTTCTTCGCGGTCCATCGTTTTTGGCGGTAGTCGGGAGACTGCTGTCCAGCTCCTCGGGTGACATTTACGGACGCTGGCTGAAGGGACGGTCAGCGCCCCCAGACGACCTCGGCCTGGGCTGCACGTTGGCGTAGCTCAGCCCCGTCGATCTCGGCGCTGGTCTCGACGATCCCGTGCGCCGGCCAGGCCGCGAAGAACTTGAGTGGCCCGTCCGGCGGAAGAGGCCACAACCACCCCCGCGCTCGGAGCGCACGTGCTCGTTGATCGACCGGCCTTGTAGGATTTGGTGATGTCTCCGCGCTGGGCTCTAGTCGCCTCTGTGATCGCTCTAGCCAGCGCCTGCAGCTCACCAGTTACGGGACCGACCACCACCACATCCCGAGAAGCTGTGACGACGCTCCCCGCGCCGACAACGACTCCTGTCGCCGGCCATGCGGGACCCGTCACTCGACCCTCGCCCATCGAGGACGAACCGTCTCTGACTGAGTCCGAGGCTCTCGACCATGACGCCGCTCAAATTGCCAAGCAGTTCGGTATGCCGTTTGACGTTGTTCGTCAGCAGCTGGATTACCAGATCGCCTTCGGCGATCTCCTCAATCGCATTCCCGAGGACATCGTGCTGTCCCAATTCGCGGGTGCGGCGCTGGACCGGTTCAATCCTGGCACGGCCACGATCTACTTCAAGGGTGAAGTGCCCCCTGAGGTGGTCTCGTTGGTGGGTAGTGCTGGTGTTTCCGGTATTCAGCTGCAGGGGGGGATGAGGTATTCCAACGAGGACTTGAAGACTCTGAAACGAGCTGTGGTCGACACCGTGAAGGAACTGGGATACTCCCAGCTGACCCTCAGCATCGAACCCGGAACGCAACGTCTCGAACTCCTCGTCGTTGATTACCCCGGATCGTCGTTCACTACCGCCTCCGAGCTAGCCGAGGCAATCGCCATCAGACTCGACGACACCTTCCAGGTGGCTCCCCATGACCTGATGGTTGAGATACGTCCCTGAAGGGGCCCCCTTGCCATGGCTCCCATACCTCGGGTGACATTTACGTACGCTGGCCGAGGGCGTGGGATCACACCCCTAGGTTGATCCCACCGAGCTGAACACGCGCGGATTCCAATACAGGCGGCCGTACGACGCGTTGCCGTACTCCTCAAGCAGCCCCACCTCAACGAGCTTGGCGATCGCGTTGCGCGCGGCCTGATTGGTCTTCTGGTATCTCGCCTCCGCGTCGGCTACTGAAAGGATCGGGTACTCGATTAAGTCGTCGGCAATGTCCACGGCAAGTCGGCCCCGCGGAATCCGCGTCCGGGCGGTCTCGGACAGTTGTTTTCTCAGTTCGACAAGGCGGTCGATGCGTGCTCGGGCTTGGCTACTGGCAGCGATCAGCGCCTGGGCGAAGAAGGCGACCCACGGCTCCCAGTCGCCAGTCACACTCACGGCGAGGAGTCCGTCCTTGTAGGCATCCTCGTGGTCCTTGAGCCACGGCGAGATTGCGAGGACGGGTGTCCCGATCACTCCCGACCGGCGCAGTTGGAGGGCCGCTGCGAGGCGTCCGACACGGCCGTTCCCGTCGTGATAAGGGTGGATTGTCTCGAATTGGTAATGTGCTACGGCCACACGTGCCAGCACTTGGACCAATGCGCTCCTGTCTCCTTCGATCCACGAGATCCAGTCGTCAACGAGAGCCTCAAGCTGATCGCCAGGCGGTGGTGGGATGAACCGGGCTTCGGTGATCGGCCGATTCCGGGGGCCGATGAATACCTGCGACGTTCTGATGGCTCCGGCTTCCGTCCCGTCCGAGTCAGTACCTCGCACGATGACAGCCTGGAGATTGGAGAGGAGGCCCCGGCTGATTGGCTGCTCGTGGACAGCGGCATGGCCCAACTCGGCGGCCCGCGCGTAATTCAGCACCTCTCGGACACGCTGCGGGACCACATCAGGGCGAATCTCGGTCTCAGCCGCCTCCGCTGCAAACACCTCAGAGAGGTCGGCGTACGTACCTTCAAGAGCTGATGTTCCCACGGCTTCGAGACGTGTGGTGAATTTCGACACGAGCGTCGGGTTTGGGACTTGCGGAGACGCCGCGTCAAGTCGGCCCAGCTCCGCCATTGCATCGCTGATCGCCACCCAGGTTTGGGTGCCGATCGGCACCCGCTCCGGCAGGGGGTCGGGCAGGTATGCGTCGAGGTCATAGTCCTCGTCAAACCGATGGTCGTGACCCCGGATGCGTACCGTCCGCCCAATGGGTGAACTACTCAGGTCGTACACAACTTGGACTCTAGCTCAGTTATTGGTAGTTCCAGTGCTGAAACTTGGATTTCATGCGTGTCATTCCAAGTTACAGGCATCTGCCCAGGTCGACTCCCATGTGCTCTCGCGACACTGGCCGAGGGTCTTGTTTCCTCACCCGGAGGGGGAGATGGACGGAGGGAGGCGCTCAGACCGGGTAGCGTTCTTGGAGAGTGGCCCCTGGGTCCAGGCTTCTAGTGACCACCCAACCTGAGCGCCCCCCTCCCCGGGAGCCCTTCGCCTCGACCGGTGTGTCTCAAGCTCTAGTGACATTTACGTACGCTGGCCGAGGCCCTGCGTTGTGCCCTGAAGCCTCGGGTGACATTTACGAACGCTGGCGGAGGGGACAGCGATGTCCTCAACGGCTCGAGTGCTCGGAGGGTCTCTCGAACAGGAAGTCGAAGTCCTTCCTCCAGGTTCGCTGGCACGCACGCAACCTCGCGGGGTCGACGGTTGACAACTGCCGCGGACCGACCCGATCATCGATCCCATGCCGGTCCGGATCTTTCTCGAGCGTGGGCCCAAGGGCAAGAAGGCGGTTGCCTTCGCCGTCGATTGGCCGGGATGGAGCCGGGGGGCGAAGACGCCCGAGATGGCGGTCGAGTTCCTCGCGTCCTACCGCGAGCGCTATCGCCCGGTCGCCGTGGCCGCCGGCATGGGGAACCGGTTCACCCGGGAGGGCGCTCGCCTCGAGGTGATCGAGGACAAGATCGGCACCCCCTCGACCGACTTCTGGGGTATCTCCTTCTCCCCCTCCGCCACCGAAACCGAGCCGATGACTGCCAGGGAGATGGACCGCAAGATCAAGTTGGTGCAGGCCTGCTGGGCGTACTTCGACAAGTTGGCGGCGACCGTGTCTGCGGAATTGCAGAAGGGCCCGCGCGGCGGTGGCCGTGATCGCGACCGGATCATCCGTCACACGGTGCGCAACGAGAGTGAGAGCTTCGCCAAGCAGGTGGGGTTGCGAATACCGGAAGAGGCGGCCCTCACCCCCGCCGGGCTGCGCAACCACCGGACCAACTACGTCGAGGCGATGCATGCGTACAACGCAGGCGAGGGCAGAAGGATGCGCAGTTGGAACCTACCGTTCTTGATCCGCCACAGCGCGTATCACGTCATGGATCACGCGTGGGAGATGGAGGACAAGGACCTCTCCGGCTGATTCCTCCGGCTGCAGCCGCGATGATCGTGCGCCCCGCCTTCGAGTGTCGACAACCGGCGCGTTCCGGGTCGCCGGCTCCAGCCAGGCTGCCCTACGGCACCCGGGTCACCCGCTTAGGGCTGCTTCCTTCCGGATCTGACCCGATTCACCAGTTTCCCGCCGCGTAGGACCCGGCCTTCAACACCACGTATCCGGCGCTGACCCAACCATCGAGCACCCTCAGGCGGGGATTCGGCCCCGCGTAAAGAGGATTTCGGGTTCAAGGCACCCCTAGCGCCCCGCCTAGCACGATCGATCCGAGGCTAACTGACGCGCGAGAGTTGAGGATTCCTCGCGGCAGCCATTGCGACGTGCAAGCCCCGACCGCCGACCTACGGGTTTCGCCTCTCGCTCTTCGCCTTTCGCAGCCGAGCGTCAATGAGGCTTCTTCAGCACCACTCCGTAGACGAACCCCATCGGGCCCATCCTCCACACCTTCTCCAGCGTCAGTGGTGCGTCGGCGTAGAGCACCTCGGGTTGAGGGAGGCTCCCCAGGCTCCGGTGCAGGTAGCGGTACTCGCCGACCGCGCCGACGGCGGCTCCGGCGACGGGCAGAACCACGGCGGTGCCCATCGTGTGGAGCGCTCGCTTCACCCGTCCTTCGGGCCTCCCCAGATCGACGATGGCGGCCACGCCGCCGGGGCGGAGCACCCGGGCGATCTCCTCGAGGGTCGCCGGCACCGAGTCGAGGTTGCGGAACACGTACGCCGAGAACACCCCGTCGAACGACCCGTCGGGAAACGGCAGCGCCTCCCCCTTGCCGACCACCCGCAACTCCGTCGGGTTGAGGCCGAGCATCTCCGGTGCCGGGTCGAGGGCGATTATCTGGCGGTCACGCAGGTCGGGGTTGGCGGCACCGGTGCCGGCGCCCAGGTCGAGCACCCGCCCCGGTGGCAGGTGAGCGATCGCGGTGCGCCGCCAATCGTCGTCCTTGCCGAGCGAAAGCACGCGGTTGAGGCGGTCGTAGCGGCGTGCAATTCGAGAAAAGATCTCCCGGCTGCTCACGGCGCGAGCCGGTCGGTGCCCAGCGCGGGGCGAAGCACCTCCGGAACGATCACCGATCCGTCCTCCTGCTGGAAGTTCTCGAGAATGGCGATCAGCATGCGACCGACGGCCACTGCGGTCCCGTTGAGGGTGTGGACGAAATCGGTACCGGAACCAGACCGGTATCGGATCTTCAGCCGCCTCGCCTGGTAATCGGTGGTGTTCGAGCACGAGGTGATCTCGCGGTACGCCCCCTGGCCGGGGAACCAGGCTTCGAGGTCGTACTTCTTGGCAGCCGAGTCGCCGAGGTCGCCGGTCGAGACATTCACCACCCGGTAGGGGATGCCCAGTTCGCGTACCAGCGACTCCTCGATGCCGAGGATCCGTTCGTGCTCGGCCCAAGAGTCGTCGGGGTGAACGAACGAGAACATCTCGACCTTGTCGAACTGATGCACCCGGAACATCCCCCGAGTGTCCTTGCCGTACGTGCCCGCCTCGCGGCGGAAGCACGTGGAGAAGCCGGCGTACCTGATGGGCAGATCGGCGGACTCGAAAATCTCGTCGTAGTGCATGCCGGCCAGAGGGACCTCCGAGGTGCCAACGAGGTAGAGGTCGTCGCTCTCGGTCAACTGCCCGTCCGGACCGCTCGCCCCCACCGCGTACACCTGGTCGCGAGCGCCCGGAAAGAACCCCGTGCCGAACAGCGCGGTGTCGCGCACAAGCACCGGGGGGATCACCGGTACGAAGCCCTCGGCGATGAGACGCCCCATCGCCCACTGCACCAGGCCGAACTCCAGCAGGACCGCGGCGCCCTTGAGGTACGCGAACCGCGAACCGGACACCTTGACGGCGCGCTCGATATCGATGATACCCAGCGCCTCACCGAGATCGACATGGTCCTTCGGCTCGAACCCGAACGATGGAGCCTCGCCCCACCTGCTGATCTCGACGTTGTCTTCCTCGCCGGCACCGATGGGAGCCGACTCATGGGGCGGATTCGGAAGGGGTGTCCACAGCCCCTCGAACCGTGCATCGAGCTCGTCGGCGGTGCCCAGGGCGGCCTTGTAGTTCTCGGCGAGCACCGCCACCGCGTCGATCGCCTTCTGCTTGTCGGGTCCGGACAGGCCCGCGATTTCCTTGCCGGCTCGGTTCTGTTCGGCCCGCAGTTCCTCGGCGTGGACCCGTGCCGCTCGTCGTTCCTGATCGAGAACGACCAGCGCCGTCACGTCGATCGTCAGTCCGCGACGCCGAAACGACTCGGCCAACCCCTCGGGATCATTGCGAAGCAGGGCGACATCAAGCATGCGTCAGATGGTAGAGCGACCGCCTCCACCTCCCGTCTCCCGCAAGAAAAGAGAAGACCCAGAAAAGTCGCTCTGCGTTCTTGCCAATCGCCAATCGCCAATCGCAGGGCCGAGCGAAGCTCGGCCTACTGCCCCCCCAGGGCTCGCTCTACCGCTGCCTGCTCCTCAGGCGACAAGGGCTCGGTGCCCTGGCCGTCGCTGATCATCTTGGTGAAGAAGAGGGTCTGGCGGGGCCCATGGAGCAAGGTGATGACCAGGCCGTCGCGCCGCTCGTTGAGGAGGGCGATCGACCGTGACAGGTGACCGGTGCGCTCGTCCTGGGCATCGAAGGTGACCACCGCGGCGTACCGGAGCGCACCCGGCATCCGCTCGGCCAACGACTTCACCAGCGGCCCAAGGCGGGCGACAGCGGCCTCGACATTCGCCAGATCCTCGTCGAATCCGCGGATCGATTCGAGGAGGTTTCCATCACGGGGGATCGACGCGTAACGCCGCCGCTCCTTACCCAGCGAGACGAGCGCAACAACGGCGAGCGCCAGGGCTACCAGCGCGATCCCCAATCCAAGGACGTCCATCAGGATTCCTCGTTCACCGCGAAACGGAATGTGATCGAGTCGTTCTCGTCATCGTCATCGCCCGGGGGAATGAAGACCAGCACCTGATAGAAGGTGTCGGGTTTCACCGGGAGTTCGCTGAACAATACGGTCCGCGCGGCGCCACCCGCGATGCTGTCGATCTCAATGCTCGCGGTGTACTCCTCGCCGTCGCTCGAGACCAGCTGCAGGCTCACGACGATCTCCACGCGGTCGGCGTTGCCACGGTTGACGATGGTGGCCTCGATCGACTGGCTGGCCGCGATCGGCACCTCGGGGATCCCCCCGCTCTCCCCGACCGGTGCAGGGTCGAGCCGCAAATCGGCCACCGCGAGATCGTCAACCTCCGTGAGCCCCGGGGTGAGAAACATCCGCCGCGCCAGCGACACCGGTTCGAAGAGGGGATCCGACTCGGCGGGCACGAAAGTCACCGATGGGAATGCTCCACCGAGCAGCGTGGTGTCCACGTCGGCCACCTCGGACATGAACCCCTGGTAGGCGCGGTCACCCACCCGCAGATCCACCACACCGCGGGCGAGCGAGGTGGCTCCGGTGCCGTCGGTGTCCACCGGGTCGGATGCCAGGGCGACCAGTCCCGCCCGGGCGTGACTGAGACCGTTCCTCCACGAGGTCGTCGCCATCTGGAGCCAGAGGTCCGCTCGCTCGAGACCCTCCGGAGGATTGGCGGACGCGAGCAACGTGACCAGTTCGTCGGAACGCCCCTCGAGGTCTTCGAGTGTCTGCAGCATGCGGGGGCGGGTGAAGCCCTCGATCCCCGTGATCATCTCGCTAAATGAAGCCGCCGCCGAAGCCTGGCCCGTCGCCACCTCGTAAATGGCGTCCAGGTACCCCCGGGTCACCTCTGCCTCGCCCTGGGCGCGCGTCACGCCGTACGCCACGGCACTGACGATGCCGACGATCGAAATGATCAGAATCGTTCGGCGGCGTCGTCTGCGACGAATGGCCGGGGTGTATGTCACAACGCATCCTGTCCAGTGGCGCGGCGGAGTCTCCCCGCCGGAGCAACCCGAGACGGTACCGGGACGCTCAATAGGATGCCCCATCTGGGCACGAATGCAGCCGAATCGCCGAAAAATCGGGCCCAGAAGGGCCGCCAGACACCGGTGGTACGATTCCCGCCCTCTGGGCGAGTGGCGGAATTGGCAGACGCGCAGGCCTCAGAAGCCTGTGGGGTAACACTCGTGGGGGTTCGACTCCCCCCTCGCCCACTGTGTTCATTCCCGGGCCGACTTCGGCCCTTCGGGCCGAACAGTGCGAGGCCTGCTCCGCAGATTCCGGGCTGCCCTTCGGTGGCTACGGCCCCAACGCTTCGAGAGCGTCGGTTGCTATGTCCAGCTTGAGGCGGAGCTTGGCGATCTTCGCCTGGGTGTGTGCAACAAGATCGTTCAGCCGCCGCAGATCGGCGGCCGACGGCGCTTCCATCGAATCGATGGCCAAGAGCTCGACGAGGTGCTCGAGGGCCATACCGGTCGGTTTGAGCACCTTGACCAGCTCGAGTCTCCGTATGTCATCGACCCGATACAACCGGAAGCCCCCGTCCGTACGTCCCGAGGGCACCACCAAACCGATCTCCTCGTAGTACCGGATTGTCCGCAGCGACAGGCCGACGCGTTCAGCCACTTCGCCGATCTGGAAGAAGAGCGAGTCGTCCCCCGGGTCATGAGTCTCGATCATGTGCCTAATCTACCGTTACGTAAGAGTATGAGACGGAAGGGCACCAAATGATTGGACCGGTAACGAGGATGGAGGTCGCCCAAGCGGTGCGGGCGGCTTTCCATGGGACGGCGCCCAAAAGATCCGAGATCGTCACAGCGGCCCGCGACGCCAGGGCTCGATCTGAGGTTCTGTCGATCCTCGACTCACTCCCGGATCAGCGATTCCGCGAGGTCCGCGATCTCTGGACCGAGTTGACTGAGATCCCGGTAGGCGTCTGACGGACAATGCCAGAGATCTCTTCGATTGGTGAGTCGGAACCTGAGGGTTCCATTCCAGCGCCCTCTGCCCAACCGCCCCGCAAGCGGGGTTCTCGGTGGCGGAAACTCTCGTTTTTGGCCTCGTTCGCCCGCGCCGTGTCACCGCTATTGGCGGCCGCCGCCGCGATGAAGGTCTTTCAGAGGAGAGTCGACGTCGGTGAGATGACTCTACTGGTCAGCGCGCTGGATCTTTCAGTGGGTCGGGGCCTGATCCGCGACCGAATCTGGGAGGCAGCATCGACCAAGGTATTCAAGTCGATCGTCCACCCCGGAGACACCGTCGTCGACATCGGAGCACACCTCGGATACTTCACGATCATGGCATCGAAGGCGGTAGGAAACGATGGAAGAGTGCACGCCTTCGAGCCTGATCGCCGGAGCCGCGCCCTCCTCGCGAAGAACATCGAAGCGAACCAGGCCACGAACGTCGCCCTACTCCCCTATGCCATCGGCAATACCACCGCCAACCAGGTGCATCGCCTCAACGCAGCCGCTCCCCTCACGCGGCTCGACACCGTGCGCCTCGACGATTACTTCGAACCGGGCGACACCGTCGATGTGGTCAAGTTGGACATCGACGGCGGGGAGATCGAGGCGCTCGACGGGATGCGGCGACTGGTCCGAACGAGCCCTCATGTGCATCTCCTGATCGAACATGACCCGTGGCAGCAAAGAGTGAGCAACCGGTCGACCGAGGAACTCCACCACCAGTTGGCTTCTCTGGGCTTCGTCCCCGTCGTGTCCATCGATGAGGCGAGTGGCGAAATCCGAGACGTGGACTGGTCGACACCAGACCTCGGTTCGAAGACCGTGAATCTCCTGCTACTCAAGGAAGACGACTCGGGTCGGTAGTCGGTCCCCTCCGCGGTCCCCCCCGGTACCCTTTCGCCAATGGGACTGGCACGCGGCCTTGAGCGCCGGTTGGAGCGGATGGTCGACGGCCTTGCCGCGCGGCTGTTCAAGGGTCGGGTTCACCCCGTCGAGTTGGGAAGCAGGCTCGTTCGCGAGGCCGATCTCGCCCAGTTCGATACACCGGGCGGTCCTGGAGCACCCAATGCCTTCCGAGTGACGATGGGCGGCGAGGACGAGGTCGAACCAGAGGTGTTGACTGCGGTGCGGGCCGAACTCGCCCAATTCGTCGAAGACGCCGCCGCCGACCGCGGATGGCGCCTCGACGGACTCGCCCGGGTCGATGTCGAGATCGACCCTGACGCCCGACCATCCGAGGTCGGCATCGAATGCTGGGTCGAGCCGGGACCGAGGCCTCCATGGGCACGGCTCGAGCCGATTGCCGGTGGGCCCTGGATTCCCATCGGCGTGAACCGGGCGGTGGTCGGCAGGTCGTCCGGTGCCGATATCCATGTCCCCCGCGACGACGTGTCCCGAATCCATGCCCTCATCTGGCAGGAGTCGGGCTCGGCGTGGTTGGCCGACCTCGGCTCGTCGAACGGCAGCCATGTGAATGGCAAACGGGTGCTCGAATCCACTCCGATCGTCGACGGTGACATCGTGTCGTTCGGCGGCGCCGAGTACTTCGTCAGGCCGCCTGAATGAGCGACACGATCGTCAACGTGTCCAAGGTGGCGTTCGTCGCGTTGCTCTATCTGTTTCTTTTCTATGTGGCGCGGGCGGTGCGGGGGCACGTCGCAAGCGACAGCCCCCGGGGGCGCCGGCCCGAGGCGGCCGAACCGCTGCCGCTGCCGGTGCTGGTGGTGACCGCTCCTGGTACCGAGCCGCGTACGATCGATGTCCGCAAGCCCCTGGTGGTCGGCCGGAGCGCCCAGGCCGACGTCACTATCGAGGACGCATTTGCGTCGGACCAACATGCCCGCTTCGACACCGCCGGGGGGCGCCTGTACGTCCAGGATCTCGGCTCCACCAACGGCACCACACTCAACGGCGAGCGAGTGACCGAACGGAGGGTCCTCGCGAGAGGAGACACGATCCGAATCGGGGCCACCATCATGGAGGTGCGATGAGGTTCCTCTGGGCAGCGCTGACCGATGACGGCCGGGTACGGGACCACAACGAGGACGCGATCTGGCCAGAACCGGGGTCGGGCGAGAGCATCGGCCCGCTCCTGGTCGCGGTGGCCGACGGCATGGGGGGGCATGCCGGCGGCGAGATCGCCAGCAGGACCGCCATCGATACGGCCGTCGGCGTCGGCGGCACCGCGGCCCTCCGGATTCAGGCGGCCAACCTGGCGGTTCTCGACGATGCCAACCACCAGCCGCGGCTGGCCGGGATGGGGACCACCCTCACCCTCGCGGTGATCGAGCCCGACGGCCGGGTCGACCTCGGACACGTCGGCGACAGCCGCGCCTACCTCTTTCGTGCCGGCGCTCTGAAAAGGGTGACCACCGATCACTCCTACGTCAGCGAGATGATGGCGGCCGGCCGCCTCACGCCTGAGGAGGCCGCCGTGCACCCGTACCGGAGCGTGGTCACCCGGGCGATCGGGCTCGAGCCTGCGGTCGATGTCGACACTTTCGAGCTCGAACTGACGCCGGGCGACCGACTGCTCATCTGCTCTGATGGCCTCTCGTCGCTGATCGATGACGCGGCGATCGCTGGCGTGCTGAAGGAAAGCGACCCTGCAGCGGCCGCCCGGGGCCTGGTCGAAGCGGCCAATCGAGCGGGTGGGGACGACAACATCAGCGTGGTCATCGTGGACACGGTCGACGAGTGAGCAAGAGGGCCGAAGTCGCCCTCATCGGGTTTGCCGCGGCCATCGTCGCCGCCGGCACGGCCCTGGTCACCCTCACCGTAGACGATCGGATCACGATCGACACCGTCGCCGCCGCGGCGACCCACCTCGCCGCGTTCGGCGGGCTCTTGCTGGCCTTTCGGGCGTGGGCACCTGCCGCGAGCCGGCTCCTGCTGCCGCCGGTCGCGTTCGTCACCGCTCTGGGCTCGATCGAGGTGTTCCGGATAGATCGCGACCTGGGTCGAATTCAGCGTTGGTGGCTGCTGCTCGCCGCGGTGATCGCCACCGGGGCGCTCCTCGTGCTGCGTAAACCCGGCGTCGAGCTGCTGCGGAGGTTCCGCTACCTCTTCCTCGCCGCCGCATTGGGTCTGCTCGTGCTGCCCCTGACGCCATCGACCTGGCCGCTGGGCGGGGCAACCGTCAACGGATCGAGACTGTGGGTCAGGCTCAACCTCGGGGACCGCACCCTGTCGTTCCAGCCCGGCGAGGCAGCGAAGGTCCTCCTTGTCGTCTTTCTCGCCTCGTTTCTGGCCGACCGATGGCAGGCGCTCGCGGCGATGCCTCGCTCGGTGGGGCCGATCAGGTTGCCGGAGCCCCGGCAGTTGCTGCCTGTCTTGATCGCGTTCGGGGTGTCGCTGGCGGTCCTGGCCTACCAGAAGGACCTCGGCGCATCCCTGCTGCTCTTCCTGACGTTCGTGCTGCTGTTGTTCGTCGCCACGGACCGTCTCACGTATCTGGTCGCGGGCGGGGTCCTTGCGGTGGGCGGCGCTTTCGCCGCTGCGGCCGCGTTCGAGCATGTCGCCGTCCGCGTCGATGCCTGGCTGCGGCCCTTCGATGACTTCGCCGGGGGCGGCTACCAGGTGGCCCAGAGCATCTTCGCCCTCGCTGACGCGGGCATCTTCGGAGCGGGCATCGGCAACGGCGCCCCCTACCTGGTGCCGGCGGCCGCGACCGACTACGTCTTCGTGGCGATCACCGAAGAGATGGGCCTCGCCGGGGGGATGGCGACGCTGGCCGCCTACGCCATCCTGATCGCGGTCGGCTTCGGAATCGCCCTGCGGGCTACCGACCGGTTTCGCTCCCTGCTCGCGGCAGGACTGGCGATCACCCTTGCCGTGCAGACCCTGCTGATCGTTGCCGGGGTGCTGCGGATCTTGCCGCTCACGGGGATCACCCTGCCCTTTGCTTCCTATGGGGGCTCGGCTCTCCTGTCGAACCTGGTGATCGTTGCCCTGTTCGCCCGCATCTCCCACGAGGAACGGTCATGAAGGGCGCGATCCGCAGTGTTGCCTTCACCATGCTCGGGCTGATGGCGTTCTCGGTCGTGTGGTTGACCTGGGTGCAGACCCGGGCCGGCGCCCAGTACCGCGACGATCCGCGCAATGTCAGGGCGTTCGAGGCGCCCGCCGGCCCCAGCCGCGGCCGAATCATCACCTTCGACGACGTGGTGGTGGCCGAGGACGACGACGGCACCAGGCAGTACCCCGAGGGCCGCGCCTACGCCCACATCGTGGGGTTCGACAGCTCCGAGGCGCAGAGCGGCGTGGAGCGCACCCGATTCGCCGCCTTGGCGTCGCGCCACGATGGGTCGCTCACCGCCTGGCTCCTCGGGCTGCTCGGAGCCGACCTCGGACCGCCCGACGTTCGCCTCACGATCGTCGACGAGGTGCAGCAGGCGGCGGTGGCGGCACTCGGCAACCGCACCGGGGCGGTGGTCGCGATCGACCCACGCACCGGGGCGGTGCTCGCGTACGTGTCTTCGCCGTCGTTCGACCCGAACGACGTGGTGTCCGGCGACCTCAGTCCCACCAACGAGGGCGCGGCCGCGGCACTGCTCGACCGCGTCGCCGATCATGTGTTGCCGCCGGGATCGACCTTCAAGGTGCTCGTCGCCGCCGCCGCCATCAGGGCGGGGTTGAACCCCGACAGCGATGTCGTGGCCGGGTCGTCGTACACCCCACCCGGTGGCGGCATGCCCATCCGCAACGCCGGCGACGAGGGATGCGGCGGCGACCCGATCTCCCTCACCCGGGCACTGGTGGTCTCCTGCAACACGGCCTTTGCCCGCCTCGCCGTCGAACTCGGCGGCGACTACGTGGTGGCAGCGGCGGAGGCAGCCGGGTTCAATGGGGCGATTCCGTGGGAGACCGGGGCGGTGGTCTCGTCGATTCCCACGGGCGTGGAACTCCAGGCCGATCCGCCGGCCCTCGCCCAGACCGGGATCGGCGAACGTGACGTCAGAGTCACCCCACTGTTGATGGCCCTCATCGCCGCGGCGATCGCCAACGACGGCGCGGCGATGGCCCCCTACGTAGTCGACTCGGTGGTCGCCCCGGACGGCGAGGTACTCGAGTCCACAGATCCGCGGATGCTCCACCGCCTGGTCCCCCGGCAGGCGGCTGCTGCCCTGACCGAGATGATGATCGCCGTCGTCGAGAGCGGCACCGGGAGCCCTGCCGCCGTCGCCGGTATCGAGGTGGCCGCCAAGACCGGGACCGCCGAGGGCTCCGGCGGTCCCCACGCATGGATCATCGCTTTCGGTCCCACCGACAATCCGACCATCGCCGTGGCGGTCGTGGTCGAGGGCGGGGGAAGCGGAGGGCGGGTAGCGGGCCCGATTGCGGCGGAAGTGATCGCAGCATGGATCGAGTTCAGAAGATAGGCCCCCGGTTACCATCTGCATTCGTGGATTCGCAACAGGTCTTGTCAGACCGGTACGCCCTCGTCTCCCATCTCGCCCGCGGCGGGATGGCTGACGTATATGTGGCCGAGGACCGTCGCCTCGGGCGGCAGGTCGCGGTCAAGATCCTCCACAGCGAGTACGCCCGCAGCGAGGCGTTCATCGAGCGCTTTCGCCGCGAGGCTCAGGCCGCCGCCAACCTCACCCACCCCGGGGTGGTCGCCGTCCACGATTGGGGCCAGGACGACGGCACCTACTTCATGGTCATGGAGTTGGTGCAGGGCCGGAACCTGCGCGAGGTGGTGCGCTCCGAGGGTGCCCTCCTCCCCCGACGTGTAGCTGAGATCGGCGTGGACGTAGCGTCGGCGCTTTCGGCAGCTCATGCCCAGGGACTGGTCCACCGCGACATCAAGCCGGCCAACATCCTCTTGATGCCTGACGGCAAGGTGAAGGTCGCCGACTTCGGGATCGCCCGGGCCTTCGACGATCAGGAGCAGCTCACCCGCACCGGCGCAGTGATCGGCACCGCCACCTATTTCAGCCCCGAGCAGGCGCAGGGTTTTACCGCAGATTCCCGTAGCGACATCTACTCGCTGGGGGTCGTCCTGTATGAGCTGCTCACCGGCCAGCCCCCGTTCCACGGCGAGAGCCCGGTGGCGGTGGCCTATCAGCATGTTCGGGAGGAGCCGGAGCTGCCCTCCGACCTCAACCCCAACATCCCCCGGGGCCTCGAAGCGGTGGTGCTGGCCGCCATGGCGAAGCATCCCGACGACCGCTACCAGACAGCCGAGGACATGGCGGCGGACCTGCGCCGGGTGCTCGCCGGCCAGGTTCCGCTGGCTGCGCCCGAGAACGAAGCCCCCACCCGGGTCATGGCGGCAGTGGGAGCCGTCGGCGCGGGTGGCGTGTTCGCCGATGCCGACGATCCCTTCGACGGCCAGAGGACATATGTCGAACCGGCGTATCAGGAGCCGGGACGGGTCGACCGCACCACGATCACGATCGGTATCCTCGCCGCCGCCGCCCTCGTGGGCCTCGGACTCATCCTGCTGGTCCGGCTCTTGGGGCCATCCGGGGGCACCACGGTTTCGATTCCGAACCTTCGGGGCCAGACCGTCGAAGCAGCCACGGAGCGCCTCGAGGGCCGCGGCCTCGTCGTAGAGCAGCAGATCGTCGCCGACGACGACATCGAGACCGGCCGGGTCGCAGGAACCGATCCGGCGGCCGGGCAAGAGGTTGAAATAGGGTCCACCGTCACCTTGCTCGTTTCCGGCGCGCCAGGCACGGCCGAGGTGCCGGATGTGGTCAATCGGCTCAGGGCCGATGCCGAGGCCTTGATCGAGGCCGCCGGCCTCGAGGTGGGTACGGTGGTCTTCGAGGCTTCACCGGTGGTGGACGAGGACGTCGTGATTGCTCAGAGCCCGCCACCGGGTCAGATCGTGGACGAGGGCACCCTGGTCAACCTGACCGTCTCGGCCGGCGTCGATGCCCTGACGGTGCCCGACGTCGTCAATCAATCAGAGGCCAATGCCCTGTTCGCCCTGCAGCAAGAAGGGTTCGATCTCGCCCAGATCATCATCGAACGACGCCCCCACGCCGAGGTCCTCGAGGGATTCGTCATCGCGACCGAGCCTCCCGCCGGCGAACTGCTGCCGTCGGGCGGGACGCTTCTCCTCATCGTGTCCGAGGGCGCGGTCCCTTCGGTGGTCCCCAATGTCATCGGAATGACCGAGAACGCCGCCATCAACCGCCTCGAAGAGTTCGGGTTCGTGGTCAGCGTCGGCCCGAATCTCGTCCTCGAGTGGGACGACCCGAACGACGGCCGCGTGGCCGAGCAGGATCCGTCACCCGGCGAGACACACGAATTCGGCTCGAGCGTCACGATCCGCCTCGGCGAAGCCTCCACCGAGGTGACAGTGCCCAATGTCGACAACATGACCGAGAACGCCGCCCGCAATGCCATCGAAGGTGAAGGCCTGGTCTTCCAGCGCGGGGAAGACGTGTTGGTGGCCCAAGGCAGCTCCGATGTCGATCGTGCCGTCAGCCAGAACCCCGGCCCGGGGACGACCCAGCAGGTCGGCACCACCGTCACCGTGTCCTTCGGGGTCGCAGGCGCAGAAGTCCCCAATATGTTCACCAGTGGTGGTGGCGGGTGCCCTAACGCGGTGACCCGTCAGCAGGCCGAGCAGCGGCTCTCCGATGCGGGCCTCGTCTTGAACGCGCAGACTGCCAGCGACGACGAGTACTCGTACACCTTCGGCAACCACGCGTGCGAGGGCCGGGCCGTGCAGCAGACACCCCCGCCGGGCGAGATCGTCGCGGCCGGATCCTCGGTGACGGTCGTGTTCGACCCGGTCTTCGCCCCGCTCGACTACGAGATCTACGAGATGCGGCCCGACGGGCCGCCGCCCACCAACGCTAACAACCAATTCCCGGTGTTCACCTTCGAGCAGTCGGACGACTTCGGCGGCTTCTGCAACGACCCGAACGCGGCCTACCAGGGGAACATCAGGATGATCGACCCGGAACCGGAAGACCCGATCCCGTTCCAATCGAACCAGTACCTCATCACCTATTGGGTGGCCGATCCGGTCCTCGGCGGAGGCAACCCCTGCCCACCGTACGACGGCCCACCGCCCTGATCCTTGCCGCGGCGAGGGTCTGACTCCCGAGGTTCCGGTAGCCGCGACGAGCCCCCGCGGTGCCTCGGGGGCGGCCCGCTACCCTGGCCGCATGCCGAAGTCCAAAGGCCGCCGCAAGCCTCACCGCACCGTCACTCCGCCACCCGTGCACAAGGAGACCAAGGTCTCCCCGCGGTGGTATGTCACCCTGATGTTCGCCCTCATGGCGGGCGGGGTGCTGATGATCATCCTCAACTACATCGGGTTGTTCCCCGGCGGCCAGCGGAGCATCTACCTCTACAGCGGCCTCGGGGCCATCGGCATCGGATTCATGATGACGCTGAATCTGCACTGACCCCGAGCCAGCCCCGGCTCCCGCTCCGGCTCCAGCCAGATCCGAATCACACCTTTGTTGTTATCCACGGCTTATCAACACCTGTGGACATCGTCCGAGGGCTGACTTCGGGCCGGAGCCGTGGCCGGAGCGGGGGCGGCCTGCTTCAGGCGGGCTCCATCTCCTCTCGGCAGTGACGGGGGGCGGCGACGTCGTCTCCTTGGGCGTGGGTGATGGTGAGTCGCATCCCGCAAACCGCGCAGCGGAACGCCTGCTCGATGTCGACGATGTCGTTCGGATCGGGTTCGGGTGGCGCCGGCGTCGCCAGAAATCGGACTCCCCATACACCGAGCCCCATCACGGCAGCACCGATGGCGAGAGCGATGACGACCTGGACGACGTCCACGCTCAGACGAGCTCGAGCAGGGTGGCGTTGGCCATGCCACCGCCCTCGCACATCGCCTGCAGGCCCCACTTCGCCTTGCGGCGGCGCATTTCGTGGACCAGGGTGGTCATCAGCCGCGCCCCCGAGCATCCCAGCGGATGGCCGAGGGCGATCGCCCCACCGTTCACGTTGACCTTGCTCCAGTCGGCCCCGGTCTCGTCGAGCCAGGCGGCGATCACCGAGGCAAAAGCCTCGTTGACCTCGAACAGGTCGATGTCACCGATGGTGAGGCCCGCCTTGGCAAGGATCTTCTCGGTGGCCGGAATCGGGCCCGTCAGCATCATCACCGGATCGGTGCCGGCGAGGGCGAACTGATGAAAGCGGGCGATCGGGGTGAACCCCAACTCCTCTGCCTTGTCCTCGAGCATGATCAACATCGCGGCTGCACCGTCGGAGATCTGCGACGAGTTGCCGGCAGTGATCTTGCCGTCGGCCTTGAAGGCCGGCTTCAGAGCCCCCAGGGCCTCCATCGAAGTGTCATCACGGATCCCCTGGTCGCGGGTGACCATCTCGCCGTCAACCTCGACCGGGATGATCTGCGTCTCGAAATGACCCTCCGCCGTCGCCGCCGCAGCCCGCGAATGGGAGTCGAACGCAATCGAGTCGAGGCGCTCGCGCGACGCCGCCCACTTCTCGGCGATCATTTCCGCCGACATCCCCTGTGGGACCAGTCCGTGGCTGTACCGCTCGAGCATCTTCGGCCCGAATGGGAACCCCGGCCCTTGCGAGGCGGTGATGCCCATCGGCACCCGGGTCATGGATTCGACACCGCCGGCGATCACGATGTCGTAGGCGCCGGCGATCACTCCCTGGGCGGCGAAGTGGGCGGCCTGCTGTCCGGAACCGCACTGGCGGTCGACGGTCGTCCCGGGAACCTCCTCGGGGAACCCGGCGGCCAACACCGCATTGCGGGCGATGTTGACACCCTGCTCCCCTGTCTGCATCACGCAGCCGAGGATCACGTCATCGATGCGACCGGGATCGAGTTCGTTCCGCTCGATCAGCGCCTGCAGCGAGAGGGCAGCGAGATCGGCGGGATGGATGTCCTTGAAGGCGCCGTTGCGCTTACCGCTGGGGGTACGAACCGCATCGACGATCACCGCGTTGCGCATATCGAATCCTCCGTCGTCTCGTCGGCGACCCTCTGCGGCCATCGAAGCCACAGACTGTGGAGATGAGGGGATTCGAACCCCTGACCCCCTGGATGCAAACCAGGTGCTCTGCCGGGCTGAGCTACATCCCCGTGGACACCATGATACGAAACCCCAGGCGGGCTATTGCCGTTCCGGTGCCGTCGCTCTTGGCCTCTGTCGAGGATCGGTAGTCCGGTATCCTGCGGCACCCGACCCAGGCCACCCGATGGACACCCTCCACGCAGGCGAACCGACGACCTCCGGCCTCTCCTGCCCTGCCCCCAACGCCTCCGACCTCACCCGCGGATTCAACGTCTCGGTTCTCGTCTCGGGGGTGCGATGCACGCTGAGCTATGTCGTGCTGCCCTTCCTGCTTCCCGTGCTCGGTTTCGCCCCGGGCGTCGGACCCGCGCTCGGACTGCTGATCGGCGCGGTAGCGATCGCCGCCAATGCCTGGAGTTTCCGCCGATTCTGGAAGTCCAATCACCCATGGCGCCGTCCGGTGCTCGTTGTCCACGCCTTGATAATCGTGTTCCTGGCGGTGCTCATTTCGATCGATCTCGGCAGCCTCGCCGGCGTGACGGGTTAGCAGGCCTCACCCTCCGGCGATCCTCGCCGCAAGGCGGGTGGCGTCGGTCGCCAGGTGAGCCACACCCACGCCGCGGTAGCCCCATCCGGTGAGATGGAGCCCGGGGGTGACGGCAACCAACTCGTCGATATTGCGCAACCAGTCGCGGTGACCCAAGTCGTATTGGGGGATCCCCTCCCGATGACGGACGATCTCGATAAAGGAAGGCGTGATGTCGCTTCCGAGGATCCGGGCCACCTCCCTCGAGACCTCGCTCAATAGCCGGTCATCGTCCCAATCGACGACATCTGGCCGGGTCGCCCCTCCGGCGATGATCTTGGCCAGCGAGGCCCCTTCGGGTGCCCGATGGGGGGCGTACGAGGATTCGAACAGGACACCAAGAGTGGCGGTGCGAGCATCAGGCCCCACGACGGCGCCGAAGCCCGGCGGGAGCGGAAGCATTGAGGCGGCGGCACCCAGGCCCATGACGACCACCGGAGCACTCACGGCATTTCTCAGCACCGCGGCGAGTTCGCCGCCAACGAGTCTCGCCGCCGCGCTGGGCCGACAAGCCAGGACCAAGTGATCCGCCTGCAGCCGGTCGGTAGCCGCGATCTCCCAGAAGCCGCCCTGCCGTCGGATCGATTCGACCTCCCAGCCGGGGCGAAGACGATCGCCCAGCCGAGCCGCAGCGGCCACTGCGAGGCCGGTCATACCACCCAGCGGCACATGGCTGGTGGGCCGCGGCGCACCCTTCGGTCGTTTGCGGAGCCTTCGGACTCCCCCCCGCACGATCGATCCCGCCTCATCCTCGAGACCGGTGATTGCAGGAAAGGCTGAACGCGCCGACAGCCTGGCGGGGTCGCCGGCAAACACCCCCGCCGCCGCGACCCAGGCAATCATCCCGCCGAGACCGCCACCGAGCCGGCGGCGCAGGAAAGCATCGAGGCTCTCCTCTTCTACTTGCCGGCCCTTAATCAAGGGCTCGGCGGCGGCTCGCAACTTCGCCGACCACGGGACAAGTGGGGCGAAGGCAGCCTTCGGTGACGACGGCAGGGCAACCAACCGGCCCCTTGTGAAGACATATCGCAGACCGCCATCCACCGCCGCCGCGACCCCGGCTCCAAGGCGAGCGAGGACCGGTGTCAGATGGGGATGAGGCAAGAGGAGGGTCCCCGCCGCCGGTTCGAGCGAAAAGCCGTCCCGTTGGATCGTCCTGGTCATGCCCCCTGGCTCACGGCCCCGGTCGAGCACCACGACGTCGTCGACCCCCGCCGCCATCAGTTCCGAGGCCGTGAATAGCCCTGCCAGCCCACCGCCGACGATGACGACCCGGGGCATCGAGGTCACACCGTCCTCGAGAACATCGGCTTGTCGCCTGAACGCCGGGCCGTGTGAACGTCGAACACCGTCGCCAGACGCCGCACGAAGAGGGCTCCGAGTTCGGTGGCCACTACCGTCGCCCCGTCCACCCGGGCCATCCCCTCCTCGACCAGACCCCCCGGGGCGCACAGCGCGCCCACCTCGGCGGCGAAGTAGTCGACTCCATCTACTCCGAAGCGGTCTCCGGCGGCGGCGAGGTCGACCAGGCCATTGCACATCAACTCGGTGATCACGAACCGGCGCACAAGATCGTCGGCGTCGAGTCGATACCCCCGCTCGACCGGCAGCCGCCCGGCGTCCACGGACTCGTAGTAGGAGGCGAGACGGCGATGATTCTGCGCGTAAAGGCCGTCGACATCGGAGATGCCCGAGGTGCCGAGCGCCACCGTATCGGTGTCCCGCTTGGTGGTGTACCCCATGAACGTACGGGTCAGCGTGCCGTTGTCCGCTGCAGTGACCAGTTCGTCACCGGGCAGCGCGAAGTGGTCCATGCCGATCTGCCGATATCCGGCCGCGGCCAGCGTCGCCACCACTGTGGCCAATAAGGCGAACTTGGTGGGCGTGTCGGGAAGCAGGCCCTCGTCGATGCGTTTCTGATGTGGCCGCATCCAGGGGACGAATGCGAACGAGTAGACGGCAAGTCGATCAGGACGCATCTCGACGACGGCTGCCAGGGTCCGTGTAAAGGTCTCTTCCGACTGGCCGGGAAGCCCGTAGATGAGATCGAAGTTGATCGAAGGGAATCCAAGCCTTCGTGCCTCCCGATACAGGTGCTCGGTTTGCTCGAGCGTCTGGCCCCTTCCGATCAAATCCTGCACACCCGGGTCCAGGTCCTGCACCCCCAGCGAGAGACGATTGAAACCGAGTTCGCGGAGGGTGTCGAGATGGGCGTCGCTGGTGACCCGCGGGTCGACTTCGACAGCAACTTCAGCAACGGGGTCGAGCTCGAAGTGGTCGAGAAGCCTCTCATGAAGCGCCTGGAGCACCGCCGGAGGATGATGAGTCGGCGTGCCCCCGCCCCAGTGGTATTGGACCACGCTCCGTCTCGCACCCAGGTGTGCGGCGACGAGAGCCGCCTCTGCCACAACGCGGTCGATGTACGGCTCGGCGACTTCCGGCCGGCGAGCGACGACTACATGGCATGCACAGAACGAGCAGCGCGCCTCGCAAAAGGGAAGGTGCACATAGAGCGACAGCGGATCGTTCTGCCTGCTGCCCGCCGCCGCCAGCCGGTCGGCATACTCGTCGGGTCCCACGCCCTCGCCGAACTCGACCGCGGTGGGATAGGACGTGTAACGCGGCCCGGGACGGTCATGCCGGGCAAGCAGCTCCGCAGAGACTTCTATCACGAGCGAACGGCTCTCACGAGCGAACGGCTCTCACGAGCGAACGGCTCTCACGAGGGCGGCAACGTGCTCGGGTGGTGTCTGGCGGTCGATCCCATGCCCGAGATTGACGACGTGGCCGGCGCGTCCGCCGACCCGAGCGAGCAGATCGGTAACGGCCCGTCGGATCGTATCGGGGTCGGTCAAGAGGACCGCGGGGTCGATGTTTCCCTGGATGGCGACATCGCCCAGCCGATCCCACGCTTCGTCGATGGGGAGGCGCCAATCCACGCTGTAGGCGTCTGCTGCGATCGTCGGCTGCAGGTCGAGGGTGTGGCCGGCTCCGGGGGCGAAGTAGATGCGGGGTACTTCGAGTCCGTCGAGTGCCGTCCTGGCCCCCGGGACCGCCAGCTCCTGGAATCGCTCCCGATCGAGGACACCGGCCCAACTGTCGAAGAGCTGAATCACATCGGCACCGGCGTCCACCTGCATCCGGAGGTATGAGTTCATCGCCCTACCGAGCACATCGAGTGCGGCGCTCGCCCCGGCGGGGTCTCGACGGAGAGCCGCCCGAAGCATCATGAACTCCTTCGAACCCCCGCCCTCGACCAGATAGGCGAGGAGGGTCAACGGCGCGCCGGCGAAACCGATCACTGCCGTGGTGTCGGGAACCGAGGCGCGCACCCGCTTGATCGTCTCCGCCACGAAACCGACCCGCTCCGGGTCGAATATCTTGAGGGCAGCGATCTCGGCGAGTTCGTGGGGCCGCAGCTTCGGTCCCGGGTCGAACTCCACATCGACTCCCATCGCCTCGAGCGGAGTCATGATGTCGGCGAAGATCACCGCCCCGTCCATGTCGAACCGGCGTATCGGCTGCAGACTCACCTCGGCGGCGATAGCCGGATCGGACACACACTCTTGAAAGGTCTTCCCCGACCGCAGTTCCCGGTACTCGGGGAGATATCGGCCCGCCTGACGCATGATCCACACCGGTGGGCGGTCGACGGCTCTCTGAAGGAGGGCGTCGACGAGAGGGCGGCTCACGCGATCGCCCCGATGGCGGTGGCCAGGATCTCGATGGCCTCGTCGAGTACCGGCCCGTGGTCCTCCATCAGGAACAGAGCCTCGAAGGCAGACGGTGGCAGCACTACCCCGGTGCGAAATGCTTCGTGATAGAAGCGAGCAAACAGGGCTCGATCGATGTTCTTGGCATCTTCCCAGGACCGCACCTTCGCCGGTCCGAAGAACACCGTGAGCATCGCTCCGACCCGCTGCACGCACCCCGGCACCTCGTGATCCGCCAGGGCAGATGTGAGACGCTGCTCCATGCGGGCCCCCATCGTCTCCAGATCGTCGTAGAGGCCGGGATGATCCCGCAGGTAGCGCAGGCAGGCGAGACCGGCGGCGACCGCAAGCGGGTTACCCGCAAGGGTTCCGGCCTGGTACACCGGACCGTCTGGCGCCACCATGCGCATCAGATCGGCGCGGCCCCCGTAGGCGGCTGCCGGGGCGCCGCCGGCAACCACTTTGCCCAGGCAGGTGAGATCGGGGGTGATGCCGAATCGTTCCTGGGCTCCGCCGAGGCCGACCCGGAAGCCGGTCATCACCTCGTCGAACACCAGGAGGGCGCCGTGGCGATCACACAGGTCACGCAAACCCTGCAGAAAGCCAGGAGCGGGAGGGACGACGCCCATGTTGCCCGCAACGGGTTCGACGATCACCGCCGCAATGTCCCCGGATGAGAAGGCCACCTCGACCGAGACCAGGTCGTTGAACGTCGCGGACCGGGTATCGGCCACTGTCGCCGGGGGCACTCCGGGGCTGTCGGGCTGGCCCAGGGTTGCCGGACCGCTGCCGGCGGCCACCAGGAACGGGTCGGCGTGGCCGTGGTAGCACCCCTCGAACTTGATGATCCCCGCTCGGCCGGTGGCCGCCCGAGCCACTCGAATGGATGATGCTGTCGCCTCGGTACCCGAGTTGACCATCCGCACGATTTCGATGCTCGGCACCAGATCGACGATCAGTTCGGCGAGGTCCACCTCGACGGTGCTCGGAATCCCGTAGGAGGTGCCGCGGCTGGCCGCCTCGTGCAATGCACCCACGATTTCGGGACGGGCATGCCCCAAGATCAGTGCCCCCCATGAGGCCACGAAGTCGATGAGGCGATCACCATCAGCGGTCTCGATATGAGCCCCGGCGGCGGATACCACAAAGGGCGGAGTGCCACCGACCCCCTTGAGGGCACGCACCGGCGAGTTGACCCCGCCAGGCATGACGGCAGTGGCACGGTGGTACCAGTCGACGGAGTTCATCGGACCTCCAGGAGGCGGGCGGCACGGGTTGCGAAGTACGTGAGGATGATGTCGGCGCCGGCCCGGGCGATCCCGGTCAGCGACTCCATCATGATGCGGTCTCCATCGATCCACCCATTGGCTGCGGCCGATTCGATCATCGCAAACTCGCCTGACACCTGATAAGCGGCGACCGGAACATCGACAGCCGCCCGCACCGCTGCCACGACATCGAGGTACGGCCCGGCAGGCTTGACCATCACCATGTCGGCCCCTTCAGCGAGATCCTGGGCCACCTCGCGCAACGCCTCGCGGACATTGGGCGGATCCATCTGATGGGTCCGCCGGTCGCCGAATGCGGGCGCCGATTGGGCCGCCTCCCGGAACGGGCCGTAATAAGCGCTGGCGTACTTGACCGAATACGAGCAGATGGCCAATTCGGCGTGACCGGCCTTGTCGAGCGACGCCCGCACAGCCGCCACCCGGCCGTCCATCATGTCCGAAGGGGCGATCACGTCCGCCCCGGCATCGGCGTACACCACGGCTGACCGCGCCAGCAGCGGCAGCGTCGCGTCGTTGTCGACTCGCTCGTCCACCACCACACCGCAGTGGCCGTGGCTGGTGTACTCGCAGAGGCACAGGTCGGCCCATACGGTGAGGTCGAGGCCGCGATCCTTGATGGCCCGGATTGCGGCGGGGACCGGGCCGGCGGGATCCCACGCTCCAGACCCCGCTCCGTCCTTCGACCCCGGAATCCCGAAGAGGATCACACCACCCACGCCGGTTGCAGCGGCTTCCTCGACAACAGGAACCAATCGGTCCACGGAGAGTTGGGCGTGCCCGGGCATCGACCCGATCGGTTGCTCCACGCCGGCCCCCTCCACCACAAAGAGGGGCAAGACGAACATCGCACTATCGAGGCGGGTCTCGGCGACCTGCCGCCGCATCGCAGCGCTCACTCGCAGGCGTCTCCCCCTGGCGGTCGGGAAAGTGGTCATGATGCGTGCCTTTCATTACTGGCGACATGCGCGGCGACTGCCTCGACGATCGCCGCCGCACCCGGGGACCCCGGCACCACGTCCGGCGGGCGGCCCACTGACTCGAGATACGCGGCGGTGGTCGGTCCCATCGCAGCCACGACGATCCCGGAAAGACCCCGTGACTTCCGCCATCCTGCCACCGCTGAAGGCGATCCAAAGATCACCGCGTCGACGGGATCACCTGCAGGAGCAAGCGACTCCGTCGCATAGACCGCCGCAGCCACAAGGTGGGAGCAGTGCTGCGCCAGCCACCTCGCCATGGTGCCGTCGGCACCCCGGGCGTGGGGAAAAACGGCCGCGGTGCCGCCGACCCGCCCGTCGAGAAGTTCACGCAACGAGGCAGCGCCACCACTGCCGGAGAGCGCCACCGCTCCCCCGGCCCGCCGAACCGCGTCGGCAGTGGTTGCCCCCACCGCCGCGGTCGCCGGTCGAGATGGCATGGCGGCCTCGGGCCACACGATCTCCACGGCGCGCGGTGACGTCACGACGATCCAGTCCGCCGACTCGGCCGCCGCCCGCAACTCATCGAGCACCCCGTCGGCTGCCGGCTCAACACGTATGCATGGCAGTAGAACCGGGACGAGTCCGCACCCCTCCGAGAGGGCAATGATCCGATCGGCGGCCCGGCCGGCGGTCGTGGTGACGGCGACCCTGACGGTCATGCGACCTCCAGTGAGGCAACCAGTGATTCCACTGCCGCGACGGCGTTCTCAGCACGTGCGGTCGCACGACGGGCACCGCGCTGGTCGTGGACGAATCCGACGAGAGCCATCTCACCACCGATTCGATGAGCGAGCACCCCCAATGCGGCACGACAGCCCGCTCCGGTCCGGGCCAAGACGGTTCGCTCTGCGTGAACGGCTTCCGTCGTCTCCGGATCCGCGATTGCATCTACCAGCCGCATCGCGTCACTGTCGGCGACCCCCTCCACCGCAAGCGCAGCCTGGCCGGCAGCCGGCACCATCTGCTCGAGGGTGAATCGCTGCGAGATGCCACCATCGATTCCCAGCCTCCGTAGCCCCGCCTCGGCGAGGACCACCGCGTCGACTTCACCCGACTCGACCATCCCGAGCCGGGTCTCGACATTCCCCCGGATGCCGCGCACCTCGACATCGGGACGCAATTCCAGCAACTGTGCAGATCTCCGCGGGCTACCGGTGCCCACCCGGGCCCCCTCCGGGAGTTCGGCGAGCGTGGTTCCACACAACAGATCCCACGGCACCTCGCGTCGCGGGTAAGCAGACCGCAACGACTCGGGACCAATCACCGGCAGGTCCTTGCACGAGTGCACCGCGACATCAGCACGGTCCTCGAGCACGGCTCGCTGCACCGCTCGCACGAAAGCCCCCACCTCGGTCAACTCGAAGACCGGGGTCGTGCGGTCGGTGTCACCGGTGGTCGTGATCTCTACCAGACGAATCTCGAGGCCGGGATGAGCAGAAGCGAGTCGCTCCGCCACCCATCTCGCCTGTGCAAGGGCGAGTCGGGAGCGCCGCGTTGCAATCCTCAACTCATGCATCCTCGACACCGAAGGCCTCTGCGATGACATCGATGGCCTCCTCCGGTCGGTCGCTGGAGCGGATGTAGGCGATGGGGCCGGCCAGCAGAGTCCGGGCGGCGGTATGGACTGCTTGACGCAGAACATCACGGTCGCCCTCCGCGGCAAGTCTTCCGGAGAATCGATCGACCACCCGGTCGACGAGATCGTCGGCCGTCCGGGTGAGCCCTCCTATCACCGGGCCAAGAGTGTGGTGATCCGTGATCCCCCTGAAAGCATCAGCGGCGGAAGCCGCGACCATGGCGTCGGCGTCCCGGCTCCGAGGCCGCCGATCTGCCATGCGGGCGAGCATGTCGATGTCCACGTAGTCGACGGGCGTCGAGGCCGGTGGAGCAAAGTCGGGAGGCATTGCCATGTCCAGCAGCAGCAGCCGGTCGGTGCGAGATCGTACTGCCCGCTCGAATTCCTCATCGGCCAACGGGCGGTACTTTGCGGAAGTAGCCGACACGACCGCTGGAAAGGTTGCCAACGCCTCAACCGCGCGCTCGAACGGCCAGACCTCCACCCCTCCGAGGGACACCTTCTCGGGATTCCGGCTGACAACGACGATCTCGGGCGGTGCCGGAAGCCCCTGGAGGCCGGTGACCACCGCGGTCGACATGAGGCCCGACCCGATGATCGCCACCCGACGGTGCCCCCCTACTACCTGGGCGGCCACTGCGGCCATCGAGGCGTGCGGCGAGCCCGGAAGAAGTTCGCGCGCCTGACGACCGACGGAAACCGCTGTCTCGAGAAGCTTGGTGAACAACCCGGCGACGCGGTCCGCTTGCCCGCTGGCAACCACAGACTGCCGAAACTGGCTGAGGATTTCCCTCTCCCCGAGGATCGGCGATTCGAGGCCGGCGGCCACCCGGAAGAGGTGGTGTACCGCTTCCTCTCCCCTCCGCGTATTTCCCACGGAGGTATCGACACCATCAAAGAGGCTGGTGAGCACATCCTCGAATCTCGTCTCGTCGCCTACGGCGACGACCTCGATTCGAAGACATGTGGACAGAACGAAGACGTCGTCCAACTGCGGTGCGCCGATGAGGCGCCGCGCCAGTTCCGCCCGAACCGACCCATCGACGGCCGGGTACGAGAAAGTGATCGACGAAACGAGCATGGTGACCTGCGTCGACGGAGGGGAGGACGGTATCGCTTCGAGTCCCGACAGCGAGTCGGGACGCGATCAGCCGAGGACGTCCTCGTGCCTACTCCAGAGGCCCGCGTACACGCTATTGGCACGCAGCAGCGCCTCATGAGTGCCCCGCTCGACCAGCCGCCCGCCATCCATCACCAGGACTTCGTCGGCGTACTGAACGGTTTCCAGCCGGTGGGCAACCACGATCACGGTCCGCCGCCCCCGTTCGTCCCCGAGAGTCTCTGATATGTGCTGCGCCGTCGCCGAATCCAGCTCGGAAGTCGCCTCATCGAGGATCAAGACCCGCGGATCGCGTAGCAAGGCCCGGCCAATCGACAACCGTTGACGCTGCCCTCCGCTCATGGACTCCCCGCTCTCACCGATCGGGGTGTCCAGCCCTGCCCCGAGACTCCGGACCCATTCCGACAGCGCGGCTCGCTCCAGTGCGTGCCACAGCTCGTCGTCGGTGGCCCCGGGCCGCGCAAGGCGCAGATTGTCGGCGATCGTCCCGAAGAAGATGTCGGGCCGCTGCGGCACGAGAGCCACCGCCTGGCGGAGATCGGATTCGCCGGTCAAGCGAAGATCGACGCCGCCGACCAGCACCCGGCCGCGGTCAGGATCCCGGAACCGCACCAGAAGCTCGACCAGCGTCGATTTGCCCGAACCTGACGGCCCGACCACAGCCACCATCGAGCCGTCGTCGACCCTGCAGTCGATCGAATCGAGCACGGTCTGCGATCCGATGACGACGGAGACGGCCTCGAAGTCCACGCTGCCATCAACCCCGGTCAGCGGCGGTGCCGGTGCCGGCTGCACTGGAGGGGGGCGGTCAGCCAACTCGAACAGTCGACCGGCCGCAGCCAGAGCCTGCTCCACGTCCGGAACGATTTCCTCGAGCGCCCGTGCGGGCGCAGTGCCAACCCAGGCAACGACGACGGCCGCAGCCACTGCCGCCAGGTTGATCGCTCCGCCGCCGAACCTGTAGATGGCCGCCGCCGCAACCGCCACCACCGCGCCGCCGGCGAGAAGATCTATCAGGACGGCGCGGACCGCACTGATGCGGGCGAGATCACCGCGCACCTCATCGGCCGCGGCAGAGACAAGACCGATCCGTTCGGCGATCTGCGCCCCGGCACCGAGGACCGCGATCTCCTGGCTCCCCTGCACGGCGTCAGTCAAGACGGCACCCGCCTCCCCGGTGAGGACGCGTGTCTCGGAAGACAGGTCGGCGACCCGCCGCGATCTGATCCACGGCGGCCCCAGAACCATCGCCAACGGGAACGGCAGAAAGACCAGGGCGACAAGCGGATCGACCCCTATCGCCAATGCTGCTGAGGCCAGCAGCGGAACCACCAGCGCTGAAACCAGTGGTGCGATGGTGTGGGCGTAAAACGGTTCGACTCGATCGACGTCACCGACGATCCGTGCCACCAGATCGCCGCTTCTCTCGGTTTCAAGTCCGGCAGGGGCGAGCGGCACGAGGTGGCGGTATACGTCGACGCGCAATTCGGACAGCAACCGGAAGGCGACGGCGTGCCCGGTGAACTGCTCGAGGTACCTAAAGAGACCCTTGACGATTGCCAGGATCGCCAGAGTCCCCACCATGCCCGCCACCGAGTCGCCGTCGGCAAGGTCCATGATCATCGCCGCGGCCAGAGCGGGGATCACTATCCCGAAAGTCTGATTGATCACCCGGCAGGCGCTCGATATGACCATCAGGGGGGCCAGCGGCCGCAGCAGTCCGAGCAGGCGCCGGGCGGTGGCGAGGCGGTTCACGATCGCATCCCCGGTCCCTGGCCCTCACCAACAACGACCCGCCCGCCGGCCAAGACGATCACGCGGTCGACCCCTGCGATGGTCGAGCGCCGGTGGGCGATGACGATGACGGTCCGCCCCGCCATGAGACGATCGAGCGCGTCTTTGATCCGCGCTTCTGTCGCCAGGTCGACGCTCGACGTCGGCTCATCGAGCACCACCACCTCGGCATCGACCAGCAGGGCCCTGGCGATGGCTACCCGCTGGACCTCCCCTCCGCTGAGACTCAGGCCGCGCTCACCCACCGGAATCTCGAGGCTGTCGTCGCGTGCGGTGACGAGTTCTCCGAGGCCGGCGGCGCTGAGGGCCGCCCGCATCTCCTCGTCGGTAGCTCCGGAACGGGCGAAGCGAAGATTGTCGGCCAGGGTGCCATGGAAGAGGAAGGGGCGTTGTGCCACCAGAACGGCACGGCCACCAACAGCGACAACGCCTTCATCGGGATCGAGGAGTCCGAGCACCAGGTTCGCCACCGTTGTCTTCCCTGCACCGGACGCACCAATCAGAGCCACCCGCTCTCCTGGCGCCACCCGAAACGAGACCCCGTCGATCGCCCGGGTTCCGTCGGGATAGGTGAACCGAACCCCGTCAAACTTCACTACTCCCCGCTCCACCCGATCGCCCTCCCGGTGCGACTGCGGGGTCCCCTCGGTCAGAGCGAGTAGCTCCCTCACCTGGGTGGCCGCGGCCCGTCCAATCGCCCCCACATAGAAGAACCGGCCGATGGCGGTGAGCGGCTCGATGAGCATTACGCCGAGAAGTACGAGAGCGGCCGCGTCCCCCACGTCGATGGCCCCCGACGCGAGCCTCACACCGGCCATGGAGGCCGCGGCCACCACGGTTCCCAGCGTGAACAGCGAGTCGACGGCGAGCAGCGCCAGTTGGTTCACTCGCAGTAGTCGCATGGTCTCGGCTCGCAGACGCTCCGATTCATGGGCGAGCGAGTCGCCGTAGTCGCTCGCACGGTCGAGGGCCTTGAGGGTTCGCAGACCTTGTACGCCGTCGAGGAACCGAGCCGCCAACTCGTCGGCGGTCTCCCGGTACCGGGTACTCACCGAGGCGAATCGCCGCTCGAGCAGCCGCAGCATCACCGGCACCAGCGGAATGACGACCAGGAGCACGAGCGCGACCGGCCAGTCCACGAAGGCGACTACGACGATCAGAGCCAGGGGGATCACCATCCCCCCGATCAACTGGGGAAGAAAGGTGGCGCCGAGGGCTCCGATCGCTCCGATCCCTTCGGTGGCCTTGCCTACCAGTTCACCCGTGCGGTGGCCTTCCCGCGGACCAACCGTGAGAACCGCCTCGAGCACGCGCCGCCGTAGGTCGCGCTCCACCCGACCGGCAGTGCGGGCGGCGGCGATTGGGGTGATCGGCGCCAGCAGGGCTCGACAGGTGAGAACCAGAGCCAACCCTGCGAGCGGGTCCGCGGTCGCGCCTTCTTGCGACAGGGCGCGCACGATGCTGCCGACCAACAACGCGGCGGCGGCGCCGAGCAGAGCGCGGACGAGGCCGACGATGACGGAGAGGCTGATCGATCCCGTGGAGGCTGCAAAGAGGGAGATTCCTCGGCTCGACGATCCCTGCGGCATCCGGCGAACGTACCGCATATCGGCGACTCGTGATGAGCCAGCCTCTAGACCCAATCACGCGGCGACGAGCGCAGCAACTCCACCAGCGCCGCCTCGGCGGAGCCTGGCTCGGGATGGTGGTCGTACTGCCATCTCGCGATCGGCGGCATCGATCCGAGGATCGACTCGGCCCGTCCCCCGGTCTCGAGGCCGAATCTCGTGCCGCGATCCCAGATCAGGTTGAACTCGACATAGCGAGCCCGCCGGATCTCATGCCAGCGGCGCTGATGGTCGCCGACCGGTGTGTCGACCCGGCGCTCCAGGATCGGGAGGTACGCCTCGAGCAGGTGGTCGGCGAGGTCCTGCTGGAAGGCCCACACTTCGTCGAGGCGATCGGTGAGGTGGTCGAAGAAGAGGCCGCCGATTCCCCGAGCCTCATGACGGTGCGGCAGGAAGAAGTACTCGTCGCAGGCTTGCTTCCACGCCCGGTGATCCGACACCGGGTGTCGGTCGCAGACAAAGCGAAGGACGTTATGGAAGTGGACCGCATCCTCGTCATACAGGTAGTACGGCGTCAGATCGGCGCCACCGCCGAACCAGGCGGTCCCGGTGTCGGACTCGAAGTATCGGATGTTGGCGTGGAAGGTGGGAGCGTGGGGGTTGCGGGGATGCACGATGATCGACACCCCGGTGGCGTAGAACTCGGAGCCGGTGGCGGCAAGCCGCTCGGTGAGTGAGGCGGGGGTCGGGCCGAATACCGCCGAGAAGTTGACTGCCGCCTTCTCGATGTGGCGCCCCCCGTCGAGAACCCGGGTGTCGCCTCCTCCTCCCTCGGGACGAACCCAGGGATCCGATATGAAAGCGGCTGAACCGTCGAGAGCCTCGATGCCTTCGGCGAAGCGAATCTGGAACCCGCGGTACCACGACTCGATCGAGGCGCGCCCCCCGGCTATCGATGGCATGGCTTCATGGTGGCATGAATCACTGTCGGGGACTCCCGCCTCAACGCGGGAACTGAGCCGCCCGGCGAACCATCCCGGCCACCGTCGCGGCCCAGGCCGGCGAGGCGTTGACGCACGGGACCAGCAGGAAGTCGCCGTGACCGAGGCTTCCCCACTGACTGCGGCCACGGATGCCGATCTCCTCGATCGTCTCGAGGCAGTCGGCGGTGAACGACGGAGTGAGCACGGCAAGCCTGCGGACGCCCCCCTCGTACAGCGCCGGCAGCACCTTGTCGGTGTAGGGCTCGATCCATTTCTGTCCGGCGAGCCGCGACTGGAACGCGGTCGAGAACGCGCCGTCCCCGATTCCGAGTGCGGCAACAAGGCCCCGCGTGGTGGCGTAGCACTGGGCCCGGTAACAGAACCGGTTGGCATCGAGCATCTGATCACAGCACGACGACGACGCCAGGCACCAGGAGGAAGACGCATCGCTCTTGCGGATCTGCTTCTCCGGGAGCCCGTGGTAGCTGAAGAGGACATGATCCGGCGCGAAGTCGTCAAGTAGTGGCTTCGCCACCTCGGCGACCGCGGTCAGATAGCCCGGCTCGTCGTAGAAGGCTCCGAGGGCGGTCACCTCCGGGAGGTTCCACCGGGCACCGATCACCTCCATTGCCTTCTCGACTGCCGAGCCACCGGACGCCGAGGCGTACTGTGGAAAGAGCGGGAGGATGACGATCCGGTCACACCCGCTCGCGGTGAGCGAGTCCACTGCCGACTCGATCGACGGACTCTGGTACCTCATCCCGAACTCCACCCGGTAGCGCTCGCCGAGCAAGTCCTGAACCGCGGCGGACAGTGCCTCGGTGTGGATGGTGAGCGGTGACCCCTGATCGGTCCAGATCTTGCGGTAGGCCTCTGCCGAGCGCCGCGGCCGGAACGGCAGGATCACTGCATTCAAGAGGAGGGCTCGGGCAGGGGCTGACATGTCGAGAACCCGGCGGTCCGAAAGGAACTCGCGGAGATAGCGGCGAACATCCGAGGTCGACGGCGACGCCGGCGTCCCCAACTGCAGCAATAGCACTCCCGTCGGGCGTCCGATCATTTCGTTCACGATTGGTCAGACCCTATCGAACCTACGTCGGAGGTCGGCCGCCACCGTTCTGTCTGATGAGGCGGGGTCGGCCGCGGTTAGGGCGGCTTCCCGCTCTTGGTGTACCGGTGCCCGAGCGGGCTGATCCAGAGGTGATCGCCGCCGGGTAGGGGCACGTGCCTCCACCCGACCCGGTGGCGGTTGGTCACGTGGTCGTGCCTGCACCCCGCGTCGAGCCCGCCGACCGAGGTTCGCTTCTCCTCCGCCCACGGGACGCGGTGGTCGAGGTCGCACCGGGTGGCCGGCATGCGGCATCCCGGAAAGATGCAGGTGCGATCGCGGGCCTCGACCGTCCGACGCTGCGCAGTGGAGGGGCGGCGGCGGGTGGTGCCATTGTGAATCGGGAGGCCGGTACTCGGATCGGAGAGGGTGAAACGCCACTCGCCGCCCGACTGGGCCTCCGCCACCTGGCGGGCGATGTCGGCTATCACCGGGCCGAATCCGGCGAGGTCGCCCGGCGTCTCGGCGAGGCGAGCAAGGGTCTCGAGATCGACATGGAGATCGACGGATCCACCCCGCTGGTCGCGCTTGAGACCGGAGAGAAGGTCGAGGAAGACATCGGCCCGCAGTTGGTCCATGCTGCGTTCGTCGCCCTGCCGGTTCAGGCTCCTGGCGATCCGGTCGATGCGGCGGGCGATAGCGGCGACCCGGTCCGGCGGCAGGTCGAGTCCCAGGAGGTGCGCGGTGCCGTCGGTCGAACCTTCAGTGACGACCCGGCGCTCGGCGATCGACTCCTCGTAGTGCTCCCGGGCGGTATCAGGGTCCACCTCGATGGCCAGACGACGGATCCGCGCCGCTAGCTCGCCGGTGGTCAGCCCCGGGGCGTCACCGATTACCGCGGCTACGACTCGCCGGGCGGAAGTTTCGTCGAGATGGGAGGTGCCGTGGACGATCGCCCCTGCCCTCCGCGGGTCGATGTCCCCGGCGACCAGGGCCGCCCGGACCGCCGGAAGGCGTTTGATGCCGAGGGCAAGTTCGAGCGCCGTCTCGGCCGCCCGACGGGTGAGGCGGAGCGCGCACCGAATCTCTGTTGCCGATGCCTCCCAGGCCAACTTCGGATCGTCAGCAAAAGGCTCTTCCTCCATATGCTCGGCGACCGAGACCATGGCCGCATAGACCTGGCCCTGAAAGTGAGAAGCCATCCGTTGCTGGGCCCGCAGCACGACCACCCTGTCGTGGCCGGACACCTCGTTGACATCGATGGTGGCGAGGAATCCGGCGAGTGCCGGACCCGGCCGCATCTGGTCGAGCCCCGGAGGAATCGGCTGGCGTTCTCTATCGAACATGTGTTCTATGGTATGGGGAGCCAGTGACAGATTCGTGGGCCCACAGCACTCCGCGCCGGGCCGAGCACGAACACCCCTTTGATACACTCGCCGTCCCCTAGGGCCCGTAGCTCAGCCCGGTTAGAGCGCATCCCTGATAAGGATGAGGTCGGTGGTTCGAGTCCACCCGGGCCCACGCCGTCCGTCGTTCGGCTTCTGCAAACTCGGTCGCAGTCAGGGTCCCCGCTCGTACACTCCGTGGAGAAACACGGAGAGGCATGAACAAGGTCCCGCTGAATGTCATCTGGCTGGCGATCTTCTTGGTGTGTGCCATTCTCCTGGGGGTCGGTAGAGAGGCCCTCACGGATGCTCTCGAAAGCCAGGGATTGAGTTCAAGCGGTTTGGCGTTTCTCGCGGCTATCGCCTTTCTCACGGCTCCGGTGGTCGTTGCGGTTCCGTTGATCGTGTGGGTGCTCCGCGAGTATTCGGGTCCCCTTCGCCTCGGACTCGTGGCACTGATCGTGTATTCCGCCGGCTACGCAGCCTCGCTAATGCGTACGACAACGGGGATTGAGGCCTCTCGGATGGTCGAGTGCTCCGACGGCGCTACCGGGCTGATGCTCTGTGGGATATCCAGGGGTGTGTTCATGCTGACCACCGCTTACAGCTGGCAGTTCCTACTGTCAGGCATCTTCATTTCGCTCGGATTGGTCTACTCGGTGTCCAGGGCTCATCGCTCGATGATCAGCTGAGCGTTGCGGTCCCTTTGGAGGGTTGGCTGGGTTCCCCGTTCGACAGGTGGCCGCCTATCGGCCGGACGCCAGGATCCGCTCCAAGCCGTCGAGGATCAGGTCCAGCCCGAACTCGAAGCTGGTCGTGGCCGAGTAGTCGTTGTGCAGGTGGCCCTGGATGTGTTCGATCAGGAATGGGTACTGCTCCGTGTCGACCCCGGACAGGAAGTCGGCCGCGAGTCCTTCCAACTCCCCCGGTGCGGGACGGAAGTTGACCTGGCGCATCGACTGGCCGCCAATGTGTCCCTCGAGGGCGTGGAACGCATGGTGGGCCATCTCTACGGAGAACCCGGCCCGGCGGGCCGTGGCCAGCAGTGACTCCGACCACTGCATCCAGTTCGGCCCGGGCATTGCGCCGAAGCTGAGAAGGAGCGTCGGCGCCCACGGGTGATGCAACAGCGCCTTGTTGGCGGAAGCGGCCGCCGCCCGCAGCGTGGCCTTCCAATCCTCCTGAGGCGAAGGCAATCGGTACTCCCCGACCACCGTATCGAGCATCGCCGCGATCAGATCTGCCTTGTTGGCAACGTGGTTGTAGAGGGACATCGCCTCGACGCCGAGCGACTTACCAAGCCGCCGCATGGTCAGGAGTTCGACGCCGTGTTGGTCGGCGATCGCCAGCGCCGCGGAGACCACCTGCTCCCGGCTCAACGGTTCCCGACGCATCCCACCACCTTGACAGACTTACGATGTACGTGTACCTTGCTCGGACACAGACTTACATAGTAAGGAAGTTACTGATGAGGGCGATCATCCGCAAGCGCTTCGGGGGACCAAGCGTGCTCGAGTTCGCCGAGTTGCCCCTCCCCGTCCCGAACGACGACCAATTGCTCGTCCGGGTCGCAGCCACCTCGCTCAATCGGGCTGATTGGTACGCCATGGTCGGCCGGCCTTTGGTGGGGCGGCCGTCGATGGGGTGGCGGCGCCCGAAGAGCGAGCGCCTCGGCACCGACTACTCCGGCGTGGTGGAAGAGGTCGGCAAGAACGTCTCCGGTTTCCAGGTCGACGACGAAGTGTTCGGCGGCCGCGATGGCGCACTGGCGGAGTACATCACTCCGCGCCACGACCGGGCCGTAGTGCGAAAGCCGGCCGGGATCACCCACGAGCAGGCGGCAGCCATCCCGGTGGCGGCGATCACCGCGCTGCAGGCGCTGCGCGATCACGGTGGGGTGCAACCCGGTGAGCGGGTTCTCATCAACGGCGCCTCGGGCGGGGTGGGTTCCTTCGCTGTCCAGATCGCCAAGGCCTTTGGTGCTGATGTGACCGCGGTATGCGGTCCCCGCGGGCTGGAGGCGGCTCGGGCCGGTGGAGCGGATCGCGTCGTGGACTACTCGAGCGAGGACTCCACCCGGCTCGACATGAAGTTCGACCTGGTGATCGACATCGCCGGCAACCGGTCATGGCGGCAGTTGCGCCGGGTTCTCACCCCGAGGGCTCGGGTGATAGTGGTGGGTGGTCGCATGGGCGGGGTGATCGGCCCGCTCGGTCACGTGCTTCGGATCAAACTCCGCGGCATGTTCAGCAGGCGCCAGGCGAAGTTCTTCATCGCCAAGTTCAACAAGCCCGACATGGAGACACTGCGCGACATGCTCGCCGACGGTCGGGTCCGTCCGGTGATCGATCGCACCTTTCGCTTCGACGAGTTCGAGGGGGCGTTCCGATACCTGGGTGAGGGCCATCCCCAGGGGAAGGTCGTCTTGTCACTCGGACAGCCCGGCGCGTGAGCCGCGGCTCAACCCGCCAGCCTCGAGATGACCAGCAGCACCGGGGTTGCGGCGGCGATCGCCGGGAGCCCCACCCTCCATCCCACCCGGGCGTACTGGAGCGGGGTCACCTGCAGACCGAGGCGGCGAACGATGTCGAGCCAGAGCAGGCCCGCCAACGAGCCGCTCAGCCACAACACCGGACCCAGATTGGTGCCGAGCAAGAGGGCCCAGGCGGTGCCCCCTTCGACGTGAGGCAGCCCGGCGATGAGCATCGGCAGGTTGTTGACGATGTCGGACCCCACGATCCCCACCGCGAGCGCTCGGGCCTCAGCGATCGCACCTTCGCCGCCGAGCAGAATCCCCAGCCCCAGGTGCGCCGGAGCGGCGCCGGCGAGTACTCCCAACCCGAGCACGACGCCGATGGCATCGATAGGGATTCCACGGACGGGCAGCGTTCTCGTCCCCACCGAGAGCAGCACCAGAGCCGAAGCAACCACCATCCACGCGGGAATCCCCAGGACGTCGCCCGCAGTGAATCCCACGAGAAGCCACACGACGACCGAGCCGCCGATTCGGAGGGGCCGCGGATCTCCGCGCTCGGCCTCGAGCACCACTGGAATCGTCGCGGAGAGTTGGCTGCGGCGAAACATCATCCACCCAACCACCGTGGCCACCAGGGATGGGAGTCCGAGGTACAGCAGGAACTCTCCGAACGACGCACCGGTCTCCGCGGCGACGATGAGGTTGGTCAGGTTCGAGACCGGCAGAGCGCTGGATGCCAGCGCCGCCAGAAGAACGGGCTGAAACGCCGTCAGCAGAGGATCGAGTCCGTGGCGGTAGGCAATCCGTACGTACAGCGGCGTGAGGAGCACGATCGCGGCGTCGAGGTTGAACACAGTGGTCACCGCCGCCGCGAACACCCACAGCGATGGCCTCAATCGATGACCCGCCGCCACCCGTCCCGCAGCCGCATCGAAGAAGCCAACTCGATCGAGTTGGATGGCCAGCGGAACGGCAAAGACAAGAAAGAGCACCGGTTCGATCAGCGGGTCGATCGAGGCCCTCGCCTCATCGGTGGTGACTACGCCGAAAATCAGTGCCACGACCGTCGGCGCCCCGACCGCCACCAGGGGTCGGACCTTGCGATGGCCTACGGTGAGCAGGGCCACTGCCGCCAGCAGGAAGCCGACCACCACCGTCACCTTCCAGCCCCCCTCTGCACCTACACGACCGCGTCGGGTGCCGGTCGGCGTCCGGCGAATCGCTCGCGGAGGATCACCAGGACCGGAACGACCGTCAGCGCCGCTCCCACCAGGCACAGCACCGCGAAGCTGCTCGCCGCCAGCAGCAGGCCGGACGACAGGCTGGCGATCGCTCCCGAGGTCCACAGGACCGCATCACCCACCCCCTGCAGCCGGACCCGTCGGGCCGGTGCGGCGCCTTCGGTGAGCAGGGCGCTTCCGGCGACGAAGGAGAAGTTCCAACCCAGGCCCAGCAAGAAGAGCGCCGCGGTCAGCAACCCGGTGGCGTGCTCGTCGGCGACTGCGCCCATGACCGCGGCTAGCGCGAGGATTCCGTGACCGGTGAGGATCACGGGAAGCCGACCGATACGGTCGGCCATTGCTCCGGTCAACGGCGACATCGCGAACATCCCCAGCGTGTGGGCAGAGATGATCAAGCCCACGGTGGAGAGGCTGTGGCCGTGGTCACGCACATGGATCGGGGTCATCGCCATTATCAGCACCATCACCACCTGGCCGACGGCAAGCGAGGCCACCGCGATGCGCACCGTGGGCGAGGCGCCCCCCACGGCCCGTGAGGGCGCATTTGGCTCGCCCCGGTCGGCGAACTCCAGTGGATCGGGCCGCAACATGCTCCCGACGACCAGCAGAGCGATCCCTCCGGCAACCGCGGCGAGGAGGAAGCCACCGGCCAACTCCTCGATATGGATCAACCGACTAAAGGCTTCACTCGGTGCCAGTAGGGACGGCCCCAACACCGAGCCGATGGTGCCCGCCCACACCACGAACGCGATCGCCGAACCCTGACGATGCGGCGGGTTGAGGTCGGCAGCGGCGTACCGGGCCAGATTGTCGGCGCTGGATCCGAACCCGAATACGGCGAGCGCCACCACCAGCAGCGGGAAGGAGCCGATGGCGGTGGCGAACGCGGCAACTCCGGCGCCGAGCACCACCAGTGAGTAGCCGGTGATCATCCCTTGTCGGCGGCCCCGTCGATCCATAAGTGCAGAAAGCCGTGACCCGCCAAGTGCCGAGCCGAGCACCGCCACCGCTCCGGGGAGACCGGCCAGGGTCGCCGAGCCAAGAAGGTCCTTGGCCACCAGAGTCGTGACCGTGACCGCGGCGATATAGCCGGTCCGGCCGATGCCGACCCCGGCGAACAGCACCCCAGTGAGGCGGCGGCGAATGGCGGGAGGAGCCCCCTGGTGTCCGATCGGAGTCGAGGTGGAGGGGTCGGACATGAGCGCGAGGGTAGACCCCGCACCCGACCCGACCCATCCACTTGATGTCGTTACTTCGTACTAGATGAGACAGGCCCGCGAGAGCGGGCCGAAGATTGAAAGGTGTGAAGAGATAAAACTGCGATTCGACTTTCTCGATCACCACTCTCCAGCGTGGGCACAGGCCTCCTCAAGGCTCATCGCCGCTCCGCGCTCAGCCAGATACTCGAACCGCTCCGCACCCAGCTGAGTCCGAAGTTCGTCAGTCGCTGCTTCGGCGGCGGCCTGCTCCCGCGTAGGCAGTTTCAAACCCATCTGTTTCCGGGTCGCCTCGGCGGCTCCCGACAATGTGGCCGCCTTCTCCAGACTTCCCCGGCGCACTTCGAGCTCGACGATCGCTTGTAGGACGAGGGGGACATCGGGCCTGACCTGGGCAAGTGAGATGTGCAACGCTTCCCGCAGAAGAGCCTCCGCTCGCGTCACATCCCCCAATTCGAGCACACCACGGCCCAGGTGGCGCATCGCCCATGCCGCGGCTACGGGCAGACCGAGCCGCTGGAACATGGCCAGGCTCTCAGAAAGCAGCCGTTCGCCATCCTCGATCCGACCCTCGCTCAGGGCGAGCTTCCCCAGATATGCGGTAGCCCACCCGATGACATCCGGAAAACCGGCTTTACGGGCCTCGCTCAGCGCTGAGTCGAGTGCCTCGCGAGCCGCCTCATGGTCCCCGCGATTGATCCTGATCTCCCCCAAGGCGAGTTGGGCATCGGCGGCAACGTAAATGTCGTCGGTCTTCCGCCTGGTCAGTAGTGCTTCGGCCGCATACGTCTCGGCCTGGTCGGAGTGGCCCTGATCCTCGGAAAGGAGGGCCAGGCTCGCAAGGATGTGCCCCACCCTGGACGGGTCATCACCGCGGCGCTCCCGCGCCAGCGCCTCTTCGTACAAGTGGGTTGCCTCGACGAGTCTGCCCTCCCGGTGAGGAATGGCGGCGAGCCTGGTGAGGCTCTCGGCCGCGCCGGCGTCGTCACCAAGCTCCTCAGCCAGAAGAAGAGACTGCTCGAGGTACCGCCTGGCACGGGCGACATCACCCTGCCCGTTGGCCAGATCGCCGGCACCCCGCAGCGCCCGCGCCCGCACCGCCGGCGGCGCCTCGTGCGAGGCATCCAGTCCCCGCTCCAGCCATGAGAGTCCTTCCGCCAGGTGGCCCCGGAGCTTCCAGAAGTCCCAGGTGGCGCTGCCGATCCGCAACGCGAGATCCCCATCGGCGGTCTCGAGCGACCAGCGCAACGCCGCCCGCACGTTGTCGTGTTCCTGTTCGAGTCGATTCAATCTTGCGGTTAACCCGACATCGGAAGCATCGTCAACGAGGTCGGCAAAGAAAAGCGCATGGCTTCGGGCAAGGGCCTGATCCTTCCCCGATTCCACCAGCTTGTCCCAGGCATAACGCCGTACTGGTTCGAGGAGCCGGTAACGGCCCGTTGCCGGGTCGTGAGTGAGCAACGACTTCTCCACCAGAGCCATCACGGTCCCGAGGACTTCGCCGTCGCCTTCGACCCGACAGATGGCTTCAACCTGAGCAAGCTCGAAGCTCCCGCGGAAGGTTGCGAGCTGAGCAAGGAGCCCTCGCTCCTCGCCCGACAGCAACTCATAGCTCCACTCCAGAGCGGCCAGCATCGTCTGGTGGCGGTGCTCCCCGGTTCTGCTGCCACCTCCCAGCAGCTCGAGGCGACCCTCGAGTCGATCGGCGACTTGAATCACGGTCAGGCTTCCGACCCTTCCCGCAGCGAGCTCGATCGCAAGCGGGATCCCGTCGACCAGGCGGCAGATTCGGCTCACGTCGACGCTGTTCTGGTCAACAACCATGAACCCGGGTTCCGCCAGCGCCGCCCGCTTGGCGAACAGCCGAACCGCGTCATGGTCCATCGCCGCGACCGCCGAGCGGGCCTCGTCCTCGTCCGGCACCGACATCGGAGGAACGACGTAGATCTTCTCACCCGGGACGCCAAGCTTCTCCCGGCTGGTGGCCAGTATCCGGAGCCCGGGAACGCTGCGAAGGAGATGATCAGCAGCAAGGGCGCTCGCCTCAACGAGATGCTCGCAATTGTCGAGGACCACAAGAACAGGTGCCTGCCCCAGCCGAAAGCCAATCGAATCCAACAGGCTTCGGCCCGGCTCCTCGGGGACGCCGAGCACTTGGGCGATGGCTCTGGGAACCAACGCCGCTTCAGTGATTGGCGCAAGCTCCACCAGCCACACCCCTCCGGGAAACTCGTCGAGGACGGCAGTGGCCACCTCCAGGCCGAGGCGGCTCTTCCCACCTCCGCCGATTCCTGTGAACGTAGTCAGGCGAGAGTCGCGTATTGCCTGTGCTCCCTCAGCGAGTTCGCGCTGTCGCCCCACGAAGTCGGTGAGCCGGACCGGAAGATTGTGGGCGAAGGTCTCCGATGAGCGGAGCGGGGGAAAGTCGGACCGCAGCCCCGGATGGGTCACCTGGAACAAGAGCATCGGCTCGGATACGTCCCGGAGACGGTGGCGACCAACCTCGATGAGAACGACACCGTCAGGCAAGGGTCGAGTGAGAACCTCCTCGGTGGCCAGGGTGAGGAGGATCTGTCCGCCGTGCCCGATCGACATGACCCGCTGACAGCGGTTCAGTGCAACGCCGTAGTAGTCGCCGTCACGGGCTTCGGCCTCACCAGTGTGAAGGGCGACCCGGGATCTCGCCATGCCGACGCGGCCCACCTCGAGTTGAATCTCGACCGCGGCGGCCAGGGCGTCGTTCGCCGACGAGAAGACCGCGAGAACTCCATCGCCGGTCCCCTTCACCACGACTCCCGAGCTGGCACCCACCACTCCGCGTAGCAACCGCTCGTGGCCGGCGATCGCGGCGCCGGTGCCGGCGGGGTCCCGCTCCCACATTCGAGTTGACCCCTCGAGGTCGGTGAAGAGGAAAGTGACGGTGCCCGTCGGCGGCGTGGGACGACGCGGCGTGGATCGAGCCCGCGGTGCGCCGTCGGGTCCTCGTAAGCGGTCATAACGATCTGTTGAGTCGACCACCAGCGGAATCTACCGGCCGGATCCGGGCATACCCCCGGCAACCGGAACAATGGTTGAGTAGGTTTCGCAGGGCGAAGCGCCGCTCGCGACGAATGGAACGGGTCTTGATGGACCGGCGATACGCAGCGCGGAGGGGAAAATGAGCCGCCGACGGAAGTGGATGATCGTCACCGGTCTGGTGCTCGCCGCGGTCATTGCCCTGCTCCAAGCCACGAAGTGGGCCGTGGGTTCGATTCCGGCGATTCTCGGGTTGCTCATTGCCCTGTTGGTCGCCGCCTCCGGCATTTGGCCGCCCGGCTCTCGGTCCAAGAAGCATCCAGCGATGGGAGAACCAAGCATGAATGACGTTGCGAACGAGTCATGGACGCCGGTCGGAAAGACCGGGCACTTCCTCCAGGCTGAACTACCGATGTCGGACGAGGGAAGTCGGTTGCTCGGTGGAGGATTCCGGCACATCCTCTATGCCGAATTCGACACCGACTCCGAGTCCGATGCGTGGCGCGAGTTCGTGTACGACCCGCTCAAGGTGCTGATCGCCGAGGGAATCATCGGTGCGACACCGCTGGACGACCACCACGCGCATCTGCACGTCACCATCTACAAGCTGACCGGAACTTCGAGTGATGATGCCGACTACCTGTCACGGGTGACCCAGAGGGGGGAGCTTGCCGCCGAGATCTACCGGAAGGCCTCAGTGCCCGAAGGGTCTCGTGGTGCCTGGCATGTCGCAACCACAGTGGTCAACCACGAACAGCCGCTGAACCCGCGGATCGGCATGACGACGGTGCTGGTGTAGCAGCCGTCCGGGCAACCCTCCTGGAATCAAGCCGACCCCTCTCGCCGCTCCAGTTCCTGTCGCAGCGCCTCGTCGGAGTAGCCGATCAGGGCCTCGTCCCAGGGGCGGGCGACCGGAAGCGGCTTGTCGCGGTCGAGCAACTCGATCACGGGGTCGCGGAGGGTTCGGGCCCAAGCCCGGCCTGAGGCCGTCGCATGGAGACTCAGGGTGGCGTCGGTGTTGACCAAATACAGGTGGGCCTCGGAGCGGGGATCGCCGCGCGACCCACGCTCGCCGTACACCAGGAGAACCGATGGGGCCATCACGTCCTGGACGCCCCCCGCGGCGATGAACTCACCGTCATACGCCCACCCGCCGTTCTGGTCCGGATCGACATTCGTCACCACCTTGGCCCAGTTCTTGAGCCGGTGATCACCCACCAGGGGGATTTCGACCGCGACGGTCACCTCGGACTGCATGGGGTCAGCCTATTGGGTCGAACGACCCGGTCGAAGAGGACTGGTTCGTAAGGACCCTGACCGGTGAGTCATAGGCAAAGGTCCCGTTCGGCCGTACCCTCCTGGCCATGACCTCAGGTACCGCGGTCGAGCCGCGTGCCCGCCGCCGGATCCCCGGATTCGAGATCGTCGTCCTAACGGTGGTGGGGGCGGTCCTGTTGCGTCCGTTGCTGGCACCATGGTTCGACGGACCGGTCGTCCAGACATGGTCCACCCTCTTTGTATCGACAATGCTTCAGGCGACGCCGTTCCTCGCGCTCGGGGTGGCGTTCGCTGCGGCGATCGCCGCCTTCGTGCCCGCCGAGCGCCTCACCAGGGTCCTACCCAAGAATCGGGTGGCCGCAGTGGTCACCGGCGGATGTGCCGGTGTCTTGCTTCCCGGATGCGAATGTGGCGCGGTCCCGATATCGGGTCGTCTGGTCTCCGGTGGGGCGCTTCCGGGGGCGGCGCTCGCCTTCATGCTGGCTGCACCGGCGATCAACCCCGTGGTACTCGTCTCGACCGCGGTCGCTTTCCCCGGCCGGCCCGGATTGGTCATTGCTCGCTTCGCCGCCTCTCTCGTCGCCGCCGTGGTGATGGGCTTGATCGCCCTCCGCTTCGATCCCAAGCGGCTCATCGAGCGGGCAATGAAACGCAGCCACATCGGTGACTCCCGCTGGGAAACCTTTGCGAGCACGGCGCGGCACGATTTTCTCCAGGCCGGCGGCTTCCTCGTATTGGGAGCGGCAGCAGCCGCGGCGATCCAAGTATTCGTGCCGCGATCCTGGCTCACCGGAATCGGCGAGGTCGAACTCCTCGCAATCGCGGTGATGGCGATCCTCGCCATCGTGCTGTCGATCTGCTCGGAAGCAGACGCCTTCGTGGCCGCCAGCTTCACCCAGGTCTCGCCCACGGCCCAACTCACCTTCATGGTGGTGGGCCCGGCAGTCGACCTGAAGCTGGCATCGATGCAGGTGGGAGTCTTCGGCTCGCGGTTCGCCTCGCGCTTCGCCCCAATGACCGCCGTGGTTGCCACCGCCTCGGCGGCGCTGTTCGGGATGTGGTTGCTGTGAGGCCGGAGACCCAGGGCGCGGTGTTGGTGGCGGTGGCGGTGATGGTCGCCAATCTGGCCCTCAACGGGGGACATACCTCATATGTGAAGCTCGGGCTGAGGTTTCCGTTACTGGCAGCCGCGTTGTTTGTGGCCGTGATCGGCGCTATCGCAGTGGCCCGCTCGGGTCGGACGAATCGAGACGACGATGGTCACGGTCACGGCGTCGCCGCCACCCGGATCGGCCTGATCCTGCTGGTACCGGTGATCGCGGTGTATCTCATCGCCCCGGCTCCCCTGGGTTCGTTCGCCGCCAGCCGGGGGGGCCAGAATCAGCTCATCTCCGGTACCCAGGCAAGGGGGCTCGGCCCGCTTCCCGGTGCCGAGGTAGATGGAGCAGTCGAGGCCACCTTCTGGGACCTGATTCTCCGGGTGTACTACGAGCCCGAGCAGGTCGAGGACGTCACGGTCCGCCTGATCGGATTTGTCGCGCCGGAGACGGACATCCCGGGGGCGTACCGGCTCACTCGATTCCAGATTGCGTGTTGCGCCTCGGACGCATCGGCCCTCCAGGTGATCATCACCGGTGTGCCGGACATCCCCGAGACCGATCAATGGATGAAGGTCGACGCCACCTGGACCGGAGAGGTGGTGCACCTCGAGGGGACGGCAAAGATTCCGATCCTGCAGTTCGTGGCGCACGTGCCCACCACCCAGCCCGCCGAACCGTATGAGACCTGATCAACCACCCGGGATGACCGCCCGAGCCTCCGCGGCCGTCATCTGTGGCTCGATCTCCGGAAGGTAGAGCATCTCGATCAACAACTCGTCGAACTCCGAATACTCCTGGGTTTCGGTCCACCCCTGATAAAAGATGCTGTCCTCGAACCGGATTGAATCGCGCATCAGCCCCAGTGACTGGGTGACTTCTTCGCGGATGAGGTGGTTCCGCTCTGGCTGGGTGAGGCCGGAAGTCGAAATAAGAACGCGGGCGTCGGTGATGTTCCCCCCGCCGTCCCACCACACCCAGAAGAAACCCATGTTCACAGGCACGTAGTTCGGTTCGATCGCGGCGAACTCCGACTCTGGGGCGAAATGGATGTCGAAGTTGCCATCGGAGGCGACGATGTCGATCACGATCGTCCCGATCATCGTGTTGAGGTCGGCGATCACGTCGTACAGAGTCACCAGGTCCTCGTCGGATGGGTCGCCGTGGACGACCATCCGCACGTCGTGGGTCCACTTCCTGATCTCGGGAGCGTCGCCACCGAACTCTTGCCCGAACGCCACCTCCTCGAAGTAGGCGACCGCATCCGCCGAGTAGAAGGTTGGCGCCAGAGTGGTGGTCGGAGCGACCGTGGTCGTCGTCGCTGCGCGGGTGGTAGTGGTGACGAGGGTCGTCGTCGCATCGTCCCCGCAGGCGAACAACGATGCCGTCAGCAAGGCCCCAACGGCGAGCCCTAGTCGGTGCTCCATGAACGAGATTGTGGTCGACGGCTCAAGGTACCGCGATCTCGGCCGCGGCCAGCAGGTTGCCCTCGACGAAGATCTCGACACGCACCGTGGTGCCCCGTAGCCCCGATGGGTAGGTGATCTCGAACATGGCCGCACCATCCGGCACGTCGAGGGTCCACGGCGTCAGGGTCGATGAAGATCGAATTCGCCGCAGCGTCATGGCCGGCGGCCTCGGCTTCGAGACGGGCAGCATCGTCGGCTTCGGCGGTCTCCGCCTCGGTACGGAGCTCGGCTGCCATGATCCGATGGGTCGTCTGCCGCATGTAATCGAACTCGATCGAAGCGAGCCCCGAGCGAATGACTGCCTGCCGTTGGGCAGAGGAGCGTTCATCAGAAAGCGCCTTGTGCTCGGATGACGATGCGGCTCCACTGGCCTCAGTCGCCCGCCACGCCCCGATGGCCCCGAGAAACGTGGTGAGGGCGATCAGGGTCGTGATCGTCACCTTGCGCCGGTGGGCCATCCGGGTCGGGGAGAGCTTCGGTCATGGCAACGCGGGACGGTACCGGGTGCAGCAACACCCCGCAGGCGCTTCCCATCCCCCACCGGGGTCTACGCTCCTGCGATGCCCCCCGGGATCGAGAACCTCCCTCCGGACCGCCGCCGAGAGTTAGAGCGGTTCCTCGAGCCCGAGCGCGTGGGAATACTGCGCGCGCTGCCAACGATGATCGCCGCGACGATTGCGTTGCTGACCCTCATCGGAATCGTGCTGCTCCGCCCAACTGGTGAGGAACGTCCGGACCTGTCCGAGGTCGGGATCCCCCGCCTCGTCTACGACGCCACCGTCGTCACGGCCGAACAACAACCCTGCGCGAACTCCGCCGAGGTCCCCTGTGTGTCCGTGGCGTTCGAGATGACAGAGGGCCCGGATACGGGAAGCACCGTCGTGCTCGAGTTCGCGGTGTCGGCGACGACCCCGACATTCGCTCCAGGAGACGATGTGGTGCTCGCCTATCAGGAAGGTGCCGCACCCGAGTTCCGATACTCGTACTTCGACCGTCAGCGCCGCCCGGTGCTGCTGTGGATCACTGCACTGTTCGTCATCGCGGTGGTGGTCATGGGGAGGGTCCGAGGGGCAGCGGCGCTCGCCGGCCTGGGAGCAAGCGTGTTGGTGATCCTGACCTTCATCGTTCCAGCCATCATCGACGGCCGCGAGCCGGTGATGGTGGCGATCGTCGGCGCCTCGGCGATCGCGTACGTCGCCCTCTACACGGCTCACGGTTTCAACCGGATGACCACCGTTGCGCTGCTGGGAACCCTTGCCGCGCTCGCCCTCACCGCGCTGTTGGCCTGGGGCACCCTGGAGGCGGCTCGCTTCACCGGATTCGCCTCCGATGTCTCGTTCATCCTTACATTCGTCGGCACCATCAACGTTCAGGGTCTGCTGCTCGCCGGGGTGGTCCTGGGGAGCCTCGGCGCCATCGATGACGTCACCGTGACCCAGGCCTCGGCGGTATGGGAGATTCGGGCTGCCAACCCGGAGATGACGCGCAGCCGCCTGTTCCGCTCGGGGATGAGAGTGGGCCGGGACCACGTTGCGAGCACGGTCAACACCCTCTTGCTCGCCTATGTGGGAGCGTCGATGCCGCTGCTGTTGTTCTTCGTGCTCGCCGGGCAGTCTCTCGGCACATCGCTGAACACCGAGATCGTCGCGGTCGAAGTGGTTCGGACCCTCGTAGGCAGCATCGGACTCGTGGCGGCCGTGCCCCTGACGACCTGGCTGGCGGCGCGCATGGCCGAAGGGGAGCCGGTCGACCACCACGGATAGGCCCGGCCCATCCCGACCACCACCGACCGCGGGTAACCTGGCGCCGGTGTCCGACTCATCCCCCTCGACGGCGACGGCCGTCCGCGCCAATCGACGTCGGCGCCTCATTCTCGGCCTCGTGGCAGCGGCGCTCGTGGCCGTCGCGTTCGTCGCGATCTTTCCCCGCCTCGCCGACTACGGCAACGTCTGGGGTGACATCCGCGCCATTTCGGTCACCACGCTGGCCCTCCTCACCGTGCTGGCAATCGCCCACCAACTCGTCAACCCCCTGATGACCATGGCAGTGATCCCCAACCTCACTTTCCGCCACGCGCTCGTCGCCCGACTCGCGTCCACCTCTGCCGCGAACACGATCCCCGGAGGCGGTGCGGTCGGAGTAGGGATCACCTACGTGATGCTCGGGCGGTGGGGTCATCCCGGCAGCCAGATCGGGGCCGCGGTCGCCCTCACCGGTGTCTGGAACAACCTCGTCAAGCTGCTGTTGCCCGCGGTCGCGTTGGTCGGGGCGATGTTGAGCGGCCTGGCGATGCCCGATCTTCTCGATGCGACCCTCATCGGCGCCGTCGCCCTGCTCGTGGTGATCCTGGCTGCCGTCGCGGTGGCCCGCTCGAGCCTTCGACACGCCCTTCTCGGGCCGGTCGAGCGCCTCGTCGGGTGGATCCGGCGCTTGTTCGGACGCTCCGAAATGAGCGTCGACCGGTCGCCGGTGACGGACTTCTTCACCGCGGTGGGGCAGGCGCTGGGAACCCGGTGGCGGCAAATGCTGCTGTCCACCCTCGCCGCTCATCTATCGCTGTTCCTGGTGCTGCTGGCGTGCCTGCGCGCCGCCGGCGTTGCCTCTCGGGTGGTGCCGTGGCCCGAGGTGCTCGCCGCCTTCGCGATCATCCGCCTTCTTTCTGCGATACCCGTCACCCCCGGTGGCCTCGGGGTCGCCGAACTCGGGTTGGTGGGGCTGATCTCGACGGGCATGGCCGAGCCGGGGGTCGAACGGGTCGCGGCCGCGGTACTGCTGTTCCGGTTCTTCACCTACCTTCTGCCGACCATCGTCGGGGGGTTGGTGGCCATCGGCTGGCACCGCCGCACCAACCGGGTGACGGGAGCGGCTCGTTGGGGCCTCGACGACGTGCCGCCCGAGCACCTCGAGGAGGCCGTGTGTTTCCGTTGCCGCATCCCCGGCAAGCTGCGGTGGAACCTGGATCCCTTCGCCCTCGTCGATTGCCCCAATTGCGGCCAGGCCTTCATGAGCCCTCGCCTCAATGAGGCAGGGCGAACGGCGCTCTACGGCAACGCCAAATACTTCGACGACGGCGTATATCGCAACACCGGCGCCGAGGCGATGCAGCGACGGTGGTCGGCGGGGCGCCTCGACCTGATCGAGCATCACCTCGGGCGGCGACCCCAGCGGCGCATCTTCGAGGTCGGGTGCGCGTACGGGATGTTCCTCGAAGCCGCCCGCGAGCGGGGATTCGACCTCGGCGGCCTCGAGTACTCGGCGGTGGCCGCCGAGACGGCCAGCGGGCGGTTGGGGGTACCCATCCATGTCGGGGAGGTGATGTCACTCCCACCCACCGAGGAATGGGATGCCGTGGCGTTCTGGGATGTGATCGAACACGTGCCCGACCCCGGTGCCTTCCTGGCGGCTGCGGCCGGGCTGACCTCGCCGGGAGGGGTGATCGCCTTCTCCTGCCCCAACTTCGATTCCCTGCCCGCCCGCCTGCTGCGCCGGCGTTGGTGGACCCTCAAGCCGCACAAGCACATATGGCACTTTCGCAAGAAGGATCTGCGCAGGATGGTGGCCGAGGCGGGGTTGGAGACGCTTCAAGTGATCCGCAACCCCCTCCGCCAGGCCAACTGGGTCAGGCTGGACAGCCTGGTGGTGGTGGCAAGGAAGTCACCAGTCACCAGTCACCAGTAGCCAGGAAGAAGGGATGGCCTCCCGCCTCCCGCCTGAGAAGCGATCCGGAGCGCATCGCAGATCGCCTGTCCTGCTGGAGACTGGAGACTGGGGACTGGCGACTGATTGCCGGGAACATTCGCGGGCATTGCGTGGTCATATGAGCGTGCACGAGAGTGACCTCAGCCCGGAAGCCCAACCTGTTTCCAAGCGGCAGCTGCGGCGCGCCACCGTGGCGGTGTCCGGCGGTGCCACGGTGCTGCTCGGGGTGGCCCTTCTCCCGCTGCCGGGGCCGGGCACTGTGGTGATACTGGCCGGGCTCGCGGTGCTCCGTAAGGAGTTCCCCGTGGCCGGGAAGGCCGCGGATGGCATCAAGAGCGTCGCCTCCAAAGCGGTGGCGGCCGCGGGCCGCAAACGTGTACCCACTCCCGCCGAGGGTCCTCCCCCGACGGGCGATGCTGCCTGAGGGCTCAGCGATGCGGAACGTTGTGACCGGCCGACGGACCGGCCCGGTCTCGCCGGTAGACCTCCACCGATCCCGCCAGGACCGCGCTACTCAGCAGCCCGGCGCCAGCGAACGCCACCAGACCACCGAACTCGCCTGAGCCGACCAGAGCCGCCCCGATCGCCGGGCCGGCGGCGCGACCCAGCGCCATGATCGACTGGGCGTCACCGACGCGCTCGTCCGGGACCAGGGACCACTCCGCCACCCGCCCCAGCACTCGGGGCACCGCCATCCAGAACGCGAAACCCCAGCTGAACATCCCGGCGTAGAACACAACCGGGCCGGGGAACAGGACGATGGAAGTCGCCGAAACCGCCGTCACCACCAGCCACGGCCAGGCGTATCGGGGCCGCCGTCGCAGGCGGGCGGCGATCAGTCCGGCCAACGCATTGACGCTGAACCCCAGGGACAGCGCGACCGCGGTCAGGCCGACCTCGATGTCGGCGAACGCGCCGAGGAAGACAAAGAGGGCGGAACCCGCCATCGTCAGGAACCCGAGGGCCCCCATGAGCACGAGGTTCGTCCGCGACGGGCTCATCGAGTGCCGACCCCTCATCGGCTGAGCCACGAACTCGACCGGAATCAACATTGGAGGAATCATCGAGGCGGCCAACACCAGGTAGAGGGCACGGTCGCCGCCCACCGACGCCACCCACCCGAGCAGCGGTGCGCCGAACAGCACAGCCAATGGGCCGACCGCTGCGATGTCGCGCATCGAGTGAGACGACCGCATCGCATCCGCCCACGCCAACCACGTCAGTAGGCCGGCTGCGACCCCGGCACCGAGTCGCAGGACCAGGAGTAGCCCAAAAGACGGCACGAACCCGCTGGCGACATCGAACGCCGCCGCAGCCACCGCAGCCCATACCAGCACGCCACGAGACGGGGTGAGCCGCCGACCGGCAACGAACACCGATCCGGCGAATCCCAGCACCTGGGCAGAGGAGATGAGCCCGGCGACCCCCAGGCTCACGTCGAGCCGATCGGCCACCTCGGGAATCAAGAATGGGGTTGCGCCAAAGAGGAACGACACCGATGCCGCCCCCACGATGAGCGCCACCGGCGCCCCCCGGCGCACCGACAGCATCGAACGAATAGGAGCGAACACGCGCGGTGGATGGTATTAGGGGTCTCGAGTGCCCTCTTCGCAATATGCGATACGCAATACGCAATAAGCGATGCGATGGGCGGGGTCTGTGGTTGCTTGCGCAGAGCGTTCAACAGTGCTTGCGGAAGGCGGAAGGCCGAACACCAAGAACCGCGCGGGAGGCCCGCGCGGCTCTTGGTTCTTCTCTTACTGGTGGCTGGAGGCTGGTGGCTGGAGGCTCTCTTAGAACTCCACCTTGTGCAGCACCTCGAGGCCGTCGAGGGCGTTGGCCTGGAGGCCGTGCCAGGACAGGGTCCACAGGGTGTCGCCGATCACCAGGGACCGCATGATCTGCGGATCGCCGAGCTCGTAGTTCGGCCAGCAGACCTCGACCCTGTCGGCGGCGTCGAGCTGGTCGTCGGAGACCTCGACGCCCCAATCCCGAGCGAGGGCGGCTGCCTCATCCGCCGGCAGGGGCTCGCAGTAGTACCCTCCGTACCCGCCATCGTCACCCTCATCGCAGAGCTGAATGACGAGTCCGGCTTCCTTGACGGAGTCGAGAACCTCACAGTCCGATCCATCGCCCGGCCGGTCCTCGCGCTGATGGGTGATACGTCCGTACTCACGCAGTCCATCGTCGGTCTTGAGGACCACCGCCCCCATGAACTGCGTCATCCAGGACTGAATCGGCAGGACCACGATGTCCGCCGGCGCCCAGTACAGGAAGGCCAGGTGCTCCCACTCGACGTCGCTGTACGCGTCGGCGATGGTCCACGATGAGAGCTCTCGCGGATCGGAAGGATCGGAGACATCGAAGAGGGTGGCCTTCGCTCCAGTGGTGCGGCCCTGGCTATCGGCCGCCTGGCCCACCCCGAGCAGCAAGCCGTCGCCCAGGGGGTGGAGGTAGGAGGAGTAGCCGGGGATCTTGAGCTCGCCGCTGACAACCGGGCTCTCCGGGTCACTGAGATCGACCACGTAGAGCGGGTCGACCTGGCGGAACGTCACCACATACGCCGTCTCCCCAAGGAAGCGGACCGAGTAGATCCTTTCACCCTTGCCCATGTTGCCAACCGAGCCGATCTCCACCAGGACACCATCGCGCTCGGTGAGGACGACGATCTTGGACTCCGAGTCCTCCTCGAACGACCAGGGAGCGCCCTCGGTGACCGCGATCCGCAGATCACCGTCGAACTCGTCCAGTGAGAACTGATTGAGCAGGTGTCCGTCGATCGAGCCGCTGGCCCGGTAGGTGGCGGGCCCGTCGCCGGCAATGTCGAACTTGTGCACCGCCGTCTCGTACCGCTCCGAGAACTCCTGGAAGTCGGGGGTGTCGGAAACGTTCTCCGGGATCCACACATTGGTGGCCACGTAGAGGCTGGTATGCGACGCGTACACCGTCTCGCCGCGGGCAATGACCCCGGTGCCGTTGCCGGCGCCGAGCGAACCACTGAGATCGAGAGTGGTCACCGACAAGGTGTCGAACCCGGCGAACTCGGCGGGACGATGCATCCGGTCACACGCCACCACCAGCCCCGAGGTGACCTCGTCGCCATCGGCGTCGTAAAGGGTGTACGACGGGACCCAGGTCTCCAGGGTCGACGCCTCGATGATCTGACGGTTGGCGGCGAGGGCGATGTCCTCGGCCGACTCGTTGGAGGGATACACGAAGGGGAGATTGGACGGATAGGACGACACCACCATCCGCACCACCCCGTCGATCGAGCGGGCGCTCAGGTAAGAGCCATCGACCCGCAGGGTGCGGACGACCTGCATGTCGTCCGGGTCGGACAGGTCGACCTCCTGAACCACGCTCACGGTCATCCCGTAGGGCGGGGCGATGCGGGAGTCGGCGGCAAACATCGGGATCGCATCGAGGTCGCCCTGCGAGAAGACGAAGGCACGATCACCATCCACGAAGAACCGGTGGTTCCAGCCCGTCTCGAGTTGGAGTTCGCCGAGCAGGACAGGTTCGTCACCGGTCACGTCGACGTAGCGGAGCTTCCCGTCGACTATCGAGAGGATCCGCTCGCCGTCGGTCTTGATGATGTCGGGCTCGTCGACGCCGGATACCTGGACGTTGGTCCCCGAAAATCCGCCATCCTCGCCGCCAGTGGGAAGCCCGGCAGCCATGGTGGTCACCGAGCCGTCACCGGGAGGGCCCGCAGTGTCCTCTTGCGCCCTGGCGCCTCCCTCGAAGAAGTACCAGCGAGGGCCACCATCCAGTCCGTAGGGACCCACCCGTTCGAGTGCCTCTGCCTTGAAGTGAGCCAGCACGGCGTCGCAGGCATCGAACGGCGTGAGGATCGCGGTGAAGGTGATCGACCGGGGATCGAAAGAGGCTCCCAACGATCGAATCGGGCTGGTCGACTCCGCCCTGGAACACGCCGTCATCGCCATGACCATTACCGCCGCGAGGGCGAGGTACCTGCGCATCTCTGATCCTTTTCGTGGGTGTTGCCCCATGTGACGGTAACGGTGACCCCGCCGGTTCCCGGTAGCGTGGTCCGATGGCCCGAATCCTTCTCACCAACGACGACGGCACCGCCGCCCCCGGACTCGCCGCATTCGCCCGGGCGCTCGCAAGGGTCGGGGAGGTTTCCGTGGTGGTGCCGGATCGGGAACGATCCTGGGTGGCCAAGGCCATCACCCGCTTCGAGCCGGTCACGGTGATCGAGGTAGACGTCGGGGGCGTGACAGTGCACGCCTGCAGCGGGTTTCCGGCCGATTGCGTCCAACTGGGGATCCACGTCCTCTTCGAACGACCCGACATCGTCGTCTCCGGAATCAACATCGGGTACAACCACGGATCGGCCTATCTCCAGTCGAGCGGCACCGTCGGCGCCGCTCTCGAGGCAGGGATCGCCGGGGTACCCGCCATCGCCTTCTCCGCCGGGTCGCACACGGTTCCGTGGCAACAGTGGAAGAACGACGTGCTCGAACCCGACGCCCTGCCGATGTGGGAGCGGCTGGCGACGGTGGCCGCGGCGATGGTCGCCGAGGCGCTGCCGGTCATTCGCCCCGGCGATGTGCTCAATGTGGGGCTACCGGACCATGCGACCGAAAGCACCGAGCGGGTTCTCACCAGGGTCGCCCCATCCGGGTACGACCGCCTCTTCGCCGAGGATCGCCCTGGCGTCTACGTCCATGCCTACGGCGGGTTGATCCACGACCCGAAAGCGGTCGAAGGCACCGATGTAGGTGCGGCCGCGGACGGGGTGATCGCCATCACCCCGATCCGTTGCGTCGGCGATGGCCCCCTGAACGATCCGTTGATCAAGGCCCTGGCGAAGAACTGACCGCCGCCGGGCCACCTCCCCTGACCCGCTTGCCGGCGCGCAGCGCGGGGAAGTCGCGGGGTAGACCCTCCGCGTCGGCCTGATAGACCTGGATCGGGTCAACGAATCCGGCAAAGCGGTACCGCCCGATCGAGCGGAGCCCGATGCCCGGCGGTCGACCGACGGCATGGCGGCAGGCGTCACTGACCAGTATCTGCCCCCCATGGGCGGCAGCCGTTACCCGGGCGGCGGTATGCACCGTGAGGCCGACGTATCCCGCGTCGGTCCAAGCGACCTCGCCGCTGTGGAGGCCGATCCGCAGCCTGACCACTACCTCGCCGGGCCAGAAGGAGCCGGCGATCGTGCGCTGGAGGTCCACGGCCGCCGTGATCGCGGCTGCCGGGTCCTCGAAGACCACGAACGCCTCGTCGGCGCGGAGGTCGACCGGGACCCCTCCAGAGCGCACCACCACCCGCCGGATCAATCGACGCAGACTTTGCAGAAGTCGTCCGTAGGCGTCTCCCATCGCATGCAACAGCGCGGTCGATCCCTCGACGTCAGCGAACATGAGGGTGAGAAACCCACTCGGATGCTCACCCTTCGCCACTCGAACTCGTTCGGTCTCCAGTTGGCTGGTGACGAAACCCACGGGGACGATGCCGTGCTTCTTGGCCGCCTGGAGGATCCGTCGGCGGGCACGATCCCGCGAGGCCTCGCTCTCGAACTTCACCTGCTCGAAGCGGGCCAAAGCATTCCTCAGATGTGATTCGTCGTAGATGGGCAGGCTGCGGCGACCCTTCGAGTCGACATACGCAAATGCCGAGTCAGGGAGACTGCGCCGGTCTACTTTGGACAGCCGAGCCACGCTGCGACCCTAACCGGCGCTCAGCGTCCGGAGATAGGCGATCACGTCGACCAACTCCTCGTCGCTCAGCGGCGGAACGCCGGCCCTGCCCGGCATGACGATCCCGGTGGTGTTGTCCGGGTCGTCCGAGGCGCGCCCTTCGATCAGGAACGCCAGCAGTTCCTCGTCGGTGAGCCCTGCGGCGAACTCCGAAGTGGTGAGCGGCTTCCCGAGCCCAATGATGCCTTCGCCGCCGGGCCCGTGGCAGACGCTGCAGCGGCTGTTGAAAGTGGTGTCGCCCACCACCGGGTCGCCAGGGCCGAAACCGGTGGAGACGGCCCCGCTACGGAACGGATCGGCCATGAGGATGAACGCCACCAGCACCCCGAGTGCGACGAGCGTCGTGAGGGAATAGGGGAGATTCGGCCCGCTGAGCAGCCCTCCTCCCGGGGCCGCCCTGCTCGCCGGAGCCCGTGTCATACCACCGGAGGATGGCAGGTCTTTGCGTAGACGCGGACTCCGCTCCGCTCCGTAGACGCACGAACCGGAGGCAGGCCAACCAGGGTCCGATCGCTCGGCATGGCCTGGTACCGGCGCGGTAGCCTCCTCCCGTCTCACGAGGAGGGGGCGAGCGATGGTGACGGCCACCCGGGACAACCGCGGGCGATTGGTTCTCGCCCTAATGGTGGGGAGTGCCGTCGCCGTCGCGCTGGGGGTCTACGGGAACATCCACGACCCGACCGGACGCTCCCTGGTCAGCTTGTTCTTCACGGCGCCGATCCGGGCGAAGGTGTGGCTGGCGACAGCAGCATTCACCGCCGCGCTGTTCCAGTTGGGGACCGCCCTTCGCATGTACGGGAAGCTGGGGTCGGGACCCACGGCCCCCTGGCTCGGATCGGTCCACCGGCTGAGCGGCACCATCGCCTTCTTGTTCACGCTGCCCGTCGCCTACCACTGCCTGTGGAGCCTCGGTTTCCAGGACTTCACAACCCGGGTCTTGATCCACTCGACCGTGGGCTGCATCTTCTATGGCGCGTTCGCCGCCAAGGTCCTGATCGTTCGCTCGAAGGGTTTGCCGGGGTGGACGCTCCCGGTGGCGGGCGGCATCGTGTTCGGAGCCTTGACCATCATGTTCTGGACCAGCTCGTTCTGGTTCTTCACCAACGTCGCCTTCCCGGGCTTCTGAATGTCTGCCCCAGCCACCTACAAGCGGCGCATCCGGATCATCGTCGGCTTCGTGCTGGCGACTGCGGCGATCTTCTGGGTCGTTCTGCTGATGGGATTCGCCTCCGGGCTGCTCACCAACGGCTGACCGGAGCCGCGGGCCGCCCGGGTCGTACAATCGAGCGGATGGAAACCCTCGACACCGCTGAGGTTCCGCCGTATCGGCCTCACGTCGGCACCACCAGGCAATACATGCGAGACATCGTGCTCGGGGTGAACGACGGCCTGGTGTCGGTCTTCCTCCTGGTCGTCGGGGTGGTCGGAGGGGGCCTCGCCACCCGGGAGGTGCTTCTCGCCGGTCTCACCGGCGGCCTCGCCGGCGCCATCTCGATGGCGGCCGGTGAGTACATCGCCACCAAGTCGCAGGAGGAAGTGTTCGACTCGGAGATGAAACTGGAGCGCGAACACCTCCTGTATCACCGGGACAAGGAACTGGACGAGGTCCGCGAGATGTTCGGCGACATGGGCCTCCCGCCGGCGCAAGTCGAGGATGTGGTCGCTGCCCTCGATGCGGACGACGACTCGCTGATCAAGGCGATGATGGCCCTGGAGTTCGGTGTCGTGGAGAAGGAACGGCGAAGCCCTTATCGGGCCGCGATCTACTCAGGACTGCTGTTCATCGCCGGCTCGCTGCCGACGGTGTTGCCCTTCGTCTTCGTCGACTCCACCGGGCGGGGACTGCTGTTGGCCGGGATCGGTGCCGGCATCGCCCTCTTTGCGGTGGGGGCAGCCAAGACGCTCACCACCCGCAAGAACCCGATCTGGAGCGGACTGGAGAACGTGGCGATCGCCACCGTCGGCGCCGGTCTGGCGTACGCGGTGGGCTCGGCCTACAACGCGTTCGCGTAGGCGAGTTCAGTCGGGCTGTACGCCGTCGACCGCCGACCGTGGACCTCTTCTAGGCACTACCACCACCTCGCCGCCGGGGCCGGTGACGATCGACACTCGGGCGCCGGAGAAGCGGGCGATCGCGTCTTCGGTGAGCACCGAGCGCGGGCTCCCTTCGGCGACGATACGGCCCCCGTCCATGAGGGCGAGGCGATCGGCGTATTGGGCGGCGAGGGTCAGGTCGTGCACCGCGGCGATCACGCTCATCCCTCGCTCCCGTCGCAGTTCGTCGACCAGGTCGAGCACCTGCTGACCGTGGCCGACATCGAGGGCGGCGGTGGGCTCGTCGAGGAGTAGCACCGCCGATTGCTGTGCCAGGGCCCGCGCCAGCACCACCCGCTGGTGCTCCCCGCCTGAGAGCTCTCCCAGCCGGCGGCCGCCCAGGTCGGCGGCGTCGAGGCGCGCCATCGACTCACGGGCGATGGCGACATCGGTGGAGCTTTCGGCGGCCAGGTACCCCAGATGGGGAGTCCGTCCGAGGAGCACGTAGTCGAGCACCGTCATCCCGTCGGGTAGCACCGGCTGCTGGGGAACCATCGCCACCAACCGGGCGGCCCTTCGCCGGGGCAACGAAGCCGCCGCCACTCCGTCGAACCTCACCTCACCGGTATGGGGGATGGTCCCGGCGATGGCGCGCAGTAGCGAAGTCTTGCCCGCACCGTTGGGGCCGATCAACGCCACCCACTCCCCCGCCGCCACCGAGAGGTCGACCCCGTCGACCGCGGTGCGACCCCCGTACCCCACCGACACGCCAGTCGCAGTCACCCGGCTCATGTCGACCGTCTCGACGTGCGGAGCACGATGAGGAAGAACGGTCCCCCAATGAATGCGGTCACCACCCCGATCGGGATCTCGGCAGGCCCGAGCGCCGAACGGGCGACCAGGTCGGCGAGGACCATGAACGCCGCCCCGCCCACGACCGACAGCGGCAGAATCAACCGGTAGGAGGCACCCACCAACAGTCTGACCGTGTGCGGCACGACGATCCCCACGAAGCCGATCAATCCGCTGACGGCGACCGCTCCGGCGGTTCCCAGCGTGGCGGCGACGACGACGGCGGCCCGGACGCGCTCGGGTCGCACCCCGAGCGCGCGCGCCTCCTCCTCGCCCACGGCCAGCACGTCGAGGAGCCGCCGATGGAAGAGGATCACGACGATCGAGATCACGGCGTACGGCGTCATCATCATCACCTCGGACCAGCCGGCCGTGCCGAGCCGGCCGAGGATCCAGGAGTAGACCTCGCGGATCGAGTCGGCGTTGCGCTGCTGGACGAAGGTCTGCGCCGCGGTGAGGAACGCCGCGACCGCGACGCCGGCCAGGATCAGCGTCGCCCCGCTCCTTCGCCCTCCGGCCGCCGCCCCCAAGCCGTAGGCGGCGGCGACCGCGGCGATTGCGCCGGCAAAGGCGGCGATGGGCACGATCGCGGCTCCGGCGCCGGCGGTGACGATCACCAGCGTTGCGCCGAGACCGGCGCCGGCGGCCACCCCGAGGAGATACGGATCCGCCAGCGGATTACGGAAGACGCCCTGATACGCCCCGCCGGCCAGCGACAACGTTGCCCCTACCAGGGCGCCGAGCAGCGCCCGCGGCAGCCGCAGTTCCCACACGATGGCCGAGCCGCGCGCATCCAGCCCACTCTCCAGGTCGATCAGCGGCATCCGGTCGAGGATCTCGAGGATCACCCGCCCGGGGGCCAACGACGCCGGACCGATGAGTACCCCGGCGGCCAGCGCCCCCACCAGGAGGGTGAAGGCACCGGCAACCACCAGTGGCGGTACCCGCCGCGACGGATCGGCGCCAGTCAGGCGCCGACTCCGTGAACCTCGCGAGCGATCACCCGCACCAGGTCGACCACCCGGGGCCCCCATCGGGACGCGACCCCGTCGTCCAGTTCGACTACCCGGCCACCCTGCACCGCGGAGAGCTCGGACCAGCCCGGCCTGGCGGCCACGGTCTCTATCGACTCACCGCAACAGTCGACGTCCGCCAGGAAGATGAAGTCGGGATCTGCATCGAGAATGAATTCGGCCGACAGTTGCGGAAACCCGCCACCGGCCTCGTCGGCGATGCTCACCATCGTCAACATTCCGTAGATCGACCCAATGAAGGTGTCGGATCCGATCGAGTAGTAGGTGTTGTCGAGCTCGTGGTAGTACGCGAAGGGCCGGACATAGATCGGCACCTCGGCCACGATCGCCGCGATCTCGGCACGCACCTCTCCGATGAGAACCTCGGCCTCGGTGGCCAGACCGACGGCGGCCCCGACATCGCGCCACTCGGCATACACGTCGTCGAGATCTGTCGGACCGGGCGGGGCGAAGAGAACGACCGGGATGCCCAGGGCGGCGAGCCCGTCGACCACGTCGCCCGGATCGAAGGACAGGATCACCAGGTCGGGGTCGAGCCCGGCGATCCCTTCGACACTGGCATTGAAGGCATCGAACTGCGGGATCGATGCCGTCTCGGCGGGAAAGTCCGAGAACGCATCCACCGCCACCACCCGGTCGCCGGCGCCGATGGCGAACAGGATCTCGGTGTGGGTCGCCGATCCCGACACGATCCGTTCCGGGCGGACGGGGATCGTGGCCCCGCGCACCTCCACGGGGAATCCGGCGGCCACCGTGGTGGTGGCACCACCGCCCGCCGGGGCGTCGTCACCGCACGCCCCGGCCACCAGGGCGATCAACAGGAGCAGGCAAGAGAGCCGCTTCATGAAAAAACCTCCTCGAGTCTCGAGGAGGAGGTGTGGAAGCCCGACGGCTGGCCACCCTTCCTCCGAAGGCGTCCAAATCCGACCTGGCGTCAGGCGTCCCGACTCGTCCCCAAAGAGGGGCATCACGGTTGCGGGACAGTGCCGGATTCAAACCGGACTTCGCTGTCCGTCAGGTCACCACTGGTGTGGTGAAGTGAGCGTAGGGTCGGCCGCTCCGGCGTCGCAAGCAGGGCCTCGCTCCGCTCGGCCTGCGATTAGCGCTTGGCGCACCGCGCATCGCGCATTGCTCTCTTACACTCGGCCGATGCACCGACGAGCCTTCCAGGTGGTGATCCTCACCGCCCTGGCCGCGGCGGCGTTGGCGATCTTCCGGCGCCGGCCCATCGAGCCGCCAGAAGACTCCGGCAAATGGACACCGGCTTGAGGCCGTTCGACCCATGAGGATCGCCATCCATGCGGTCGGCGAGGCGGGACGCCGCGCCGCGCTTATCCTCCTCGCAGAACGGGAACTGGTCGCGCTGGGGATGTACGGGTATACCGGACCGGTCTCCGAACGCCGGACAATCAAGATTCGCGAGCTAACCGGGTACGACCCACTAGCCACCGACGACGCTGCCGCCGCCTCCAGCCTTGCTGGTATCGCCGCCGATGACGGCATCTCGTGCGTCGTCACCGCCGACCAGATCGACCCGGAGGTGACCCGGCGCTTCACCGACAGTGGACTGACGCTCCTCGCGGGGGCCAACCTCTCGGGGATCGCCGAGTCGCTGACGGCCCATGAAGTCGCTCGCACCGACCAGGTGACCAGGACCGTCACCGCCTGGACGGTGCCCGGCAAACCGCTGCGACGGGGTGAGCCGGTGGCGTTCCCCGAGCCAGTCGGAGCCCGGTGGGGTGAAGTGGTAGGGCGCGGCGACGGCAGCATCCGCATCAGGGTTCCGATCGAGGGTGAGTGGGCCGGCGCATCCGCCACCGTGATCGGTGACGCCGACGGCGAGCACATCTCGCGGGTCGTCGGTGTCGCCGACCTGGGCCACCACCTCGATGGGATCGCCCTCGCCGCCGGCGCGCTCATGGTGGCGGAGGGTGCCGTCGGCCCGGGGTTCCTCCGCCCCGGAGATCACCCCGAGCAGTACCTCGCCGCCGCGCTACGGGTGGGACTGGAAGTGGCGGCCTACTCGACGTAGAAGCTCGGGCTGGCGCCCGGGCCGGCTCTGCGATGGGCGAAACCGGTGCTGGATGTCCCGCCGTTAGGTGCCGGTCCGTTCCGAGGGGGTCGCAGCGGCTGGGGCCGGATCTGGGGCCGTGGCTGGGGCTGGTGCGGCCTCCGTCTTTGCTGCCTGCTTGGCGGCGGCGCGGGCTCTCTCCTCGTCGCTCTTGGGTGAAAGCGCCGAGCGCACGGTGGGGAGGATGCCCCGACGCGCCGGAGGACGGGTGACGCCCGAATGGGTGGCCCGGGGAACCGCCCGCGCCGCCAGGGTCTCCTCGAGGACGATCACCTCGACGCCACCGACGAGGTCGGAAATCAGGTTGTAGACCACCGCGCCGAGGGTGAAGAAGCCGGTCATCATGATCGTGCCGATCACCGACAGCAGCAGGACGATCCGGAAATAGACCGCTCCCTCGAGGTTGATGCCGTTCTCGATCCCGATCAGCAAGGCCAGATCGTTGATCCTTTCGGGAATGCCCGCATTCACGAAGATCGACCAGAAGATCACCGTCCCGAGCACGAAGACGAGCGCCATGATGGCGTTGAAGACGATCGTGACCTTGAGAACGGTCCACGGGTCGATCTTTCGAATGACCCGTCGCACTCGCTGGACGGCCATTGGGGCTCCTCGGAAAGGCCTGTTTACGTTACCGGGGGTCTGCCGTTTTGCGGCGGATCACCATGCCCGCAACTCACTCGTCGACGAGCTCCTCGGGGGGAACCTGGGCAAAGGCGGTGACCGTTCCGCCGCCGGAGACCGTCATCACCTTGACGCCGGTGGAGTCTCGCTTCTGCCGGCTGATCTTGTCGGTGCCGGTGCGAATCACGACTCCGGTCGATGAGGTGACGAAGATCTCCGCCCCCGGGGCGATGGTGCGGGCTGCCACCAGGGTCCCCCGGGCCTTGGTGAGCTTGATGGCCTTCACCCCCAGGCCACCCCGCTTCTGACGGGGGAACTCGGCGGTCTTCACCCGCTTGCCGTAGCCGGCGGTGGTCAGCAGCACCACCTCGTCTCCCTCCCGGTCGCTCGCCGCCGACACCACGTGATCGCCCTCACGCAGCCGGGCGCCCCTGACCCCCATCGTGTCGCGGCCCATGGCCCGGATGTCGCTCTCCTTGAACCGGATCCCCTGCCCGTCGGAGGTGAACAGCAGAATGTCGTTCTTGCCGGTGGTGGTGCGCACTGCCACCACCTCGTCATCGCCGGCGAGCCGAATCGCGATGAGGCTGCTGTTGCGGCTGTCGTAGTCGGAGAACTTGGTCTTCTTGATCTGCCCGTCCCGGGTGGCAATCACCAGGTACCGGGCCGTCTCGTAGTCACGGGTGTCGACCACGGCCTCGATCACCTCATCGGGGCCGAGAGGGAGCACCGACTGGGCGAGTACCCCTTTGGCGGTGCGGTCCTTACGTGGAAGCTCATGAGCCTTGATCCGGTACACCTTGCCCCGGTTGGTGAAGAACAACAGATAGGCGTGGGCCGTGGTGTGGACGAGGTGGTGGATGACATCGTCCTCGCGCAGATTCTCGGCCTTGACCCCGCGACCGCCCCTCCCCTGCGTCTTGTAGGCGGAAGCATTGACTGCCTTGACGTAACCGTTGGCGGTGACGGTGACCACGATCTCCTCGTCGGCGATCAGGTCTTCGAGCGTCATGTCGCCATCGTCGGGGATGAAAATGCTTCGTCGGTTGTCGCCGAACTTCTCCCTGATCTCCTTCAACTCGGTGGCGATGAGTTCCCGACGCTTCGCCGGGCTCTTCAGCAGGCCGTTGAGGTACTTGATGAGTTTGAGCAGCTCGGCGTGCTCCTCGCGCAGCTTGGTGGTCTCCAGCGCGGTGAGCCGCCGCAGGGGCATGTCGAGGATGTGCGTCGCCTGGATCTCGCTCAGCTTGAACTTCTTCATCAGCGCGGGGCGGGCGGTGTCGGTGTCCTTCGATCCCCGAATCACCGCCACCACGGCGTCGATGTTGTCGAGGGCGATCAGGAGCCCCTCGACGATGTGGGCACGGGCCTCTGCCCGGCCGAGGCGGAACCGGGTCCGCCGTTCGATGACATCCATCTGGTGATCGATGTAGTACCCGATCATCTCGGCGACGTTGAGGGTGCGGGGAACGCCGTCGACCAGAGCGACCATGTTGACCCCGAAGCTCTCCTGGAGCTGGGTGTTCTTGTAGAGCTGGTTGAGAACCACCTGCGGGGTGGCCTCGCGCTTCAACTCGATCACGAGGCGGGTGCCGTTGCGGTCGCTCTCGTCGCGCAGGTCGGCGATGCCGGTGACCTTCTTGTCGCGCACGATGTCGGCGATCTTCTCCATGATCCGGTCGCGCGACACCTGATACGGGATCTCAGAGACGATGATCGCGGTGCGCCCCTTCCGCACCTCCTCGACCTCGGTGACGGCTCGCATCTTCACCGAGCCGCGCCCGGTGAGCAGCGCGTCGCGCGCCCCCTTGGTGCCGACGATGTACGCCCCGGTGGGGAAGTCGGGACCCTTGACGAACTCGAGGAGATCTTCGGCGGTGGCTTCGGGGTTGTCGATCATGTGGATGGTCGCGTCGATGATCTCGACCAGATTGTGCGGGGGAATGTTCGTCGCCATGCCGACCGCGATGCCGGTGGAACCGTTGGCGAGCAGATTGGGGAAGCGGGCCGGTAGCACCGTCGGCTCCTGCCGCTCCCCCGAATAGTTGTCCTCGAAGCGGACGGTGTCCTCGTCGATGCCGTCGAGCATGTGCATCGCCAACGCCTCGAGCCGCGCCTCGGTGTACCGCATCGCCGCCGGCGGATCATCGACGGTGCCGAAGTTGCCCTGCGGCTGGATGAGTGGGTAGCGGGTGGCGTAGTCCTGGCCGAGGCGAACCATCGCGTCGTAGATGGCCTCACCGGAATGGGGGTGGAACCAACCCATGACATCGCCGACCACCCGGGCGCTCTTACGGAACGGCTGGTTGGGCCGGCTGCCCGAGTCGTACATCGAGAAGAGGATGCGGCGGTGTACCGGCTTGAGCCCATCGCGCACGTCGGGCAGCGCCCTGGAGACGATGACCGACATGGCGTACTCGAGGAAGGAGGCCTTCACCTCCTGCTCGATGTCGATCAGCTCTACCCGGGCGTCCCGGTCGTCCGTCATCTGTTTCTCCTAGAAGTCGAGGAAGCGGACATCCTTGGCATTCCGCTGGATGAAGCCCCGGCGGGCTTCGACGTCGTCACCCATGAGCGTCTGGAAGATTTCATCGGCGACCGCCTTGCTCTCGACGCCGACCTCGAGGAAGACCCTCTGATCGGGGTCCATCGTGGTGTCCCATAGTTGGTCCGCATTCATCTCGCCGAGGCCCTTGTAACGCTGGATCGCGGCCTTCTTGCCGTTCAGCCCCTTCTTGACCTCGTCCAGCTCGGCGTCGGAGTAGGCGTAGACCTCTTCCTTGCCGGTCTTCACCTGATAGAGGGGTGGCTGGGCGATGTACACGTAGCCGCTCTCGATGAGATGCGGCATGTGGCGGAAGAAGAAGGTGAGCAGCAGCGTGCGGATGTGGGCCCCGTCGACGTCGGCGTCGGTGAGGATCACGATCTGGTGGTAGCGAGCCTTGGTGATGTCGAACTCTTCACCGATTCCGGTGCCGATCGCAGTGATCAACGCCTGGATCTCGGTGTTCTGGAGGACCTTGGTGAGCCGGGCCTTCTCGACATTGATGATCTTGCCGCGGATGGGGAGAATCGCCTGAAACTCGCTGTTGCGGGCCTGCTTGGCAGAGCCTCCGGCCGAATCACCCTCGACGATGAACAGTTCACTGACCGCGGGATCGCGCGACGAGCAGTCGGCGAGCTTGCCTGGAAGTCCCGACGACTCGAGCAGGCTCTTGCGGCGGGTGAGGTCGCGGGCGGCGCGCGCCGCCAGCCGGGCCCGGGAGGCGGTGATGCACTTGTCGACGATCTGGCGGGCCTCCCCCGGGTAGCGGTTGAGCCACTCAGGAAGAAGCTTGTTCATCGCCACCTCGACGAACGACCTGACTTCGGTGTTGCCGAGCTTGGTCTTGGTCTGTCCCTCGAACTGCGGTTGGCGAACCTTCACCGACACGATGGCGGTGAGGCCCTCGCGGATGTCTTCGCCGACGAGGTTCTCTTCCTTCTCCTTGAGGACACCCCGGTCCCGGGCAAAGTCGTTGATGGCCCGGGTGAGCGCCTTACGGAAGCCCTCCTCGTGAGTGCCGCCTTCGTGGGTGTTGATGTTGTTGGCGAACGTGAGCACGTTCTCGGTGTAACCGTCGGTCCACTGCATGGCCAGGTCGATCTCGGCGTCGTCCGCCGTGTCCTCGAATGAGATCACGTGGGGGTGGAGCGGTTCCCGCTTCGCGTTGAGGTGTTTGACGAAGTCCACCAGCCCGCCCGAGTACTTGAAGGTGTCGCTGGCGTGTGGAACGGTCCGCTCATCGGTGAGGCGGATCTCCAGACCCTTGTTGAGAAACGCCATCTCGCGGAGACGGGCGGAGACGATCTCGTAGTCGTACTCGACGGTCTCCTTGAAGGTCTCGGGGGAAGCGAGGAATCGAATCTGTGTGCCGGTCCGCTTTGCGGGCTTGCCCTTCTTGAGGGCCGCGGTGGGCTTCCCCATCTGGAACCGCTGCAACCAGGTGAAGCCGTCGCGCACCACCTCGGCTTCCAGATACGAAGAAAGGGCGTTGACCACGGAGATGCCGACGCCATGGAGACCGCCCGACACCGTATAGGCGCCCTGCTCGAACTTGCCGCCGGCGTGGAGCGTGGTGAGGACGGTGGTGAGCGCAGGAAGTTTGGTCTTCTGGTGCTTGTCGACCGGGATGCCGCGACCGTTGTCGCGCACGGTCACCGAGTGGTCTGCGTGGAGGGTGACGTCGATCCGGGTGCAGTAGCCGGCCATCGCCTCGTCGACCGCATTGTCGACGACTTCCCATATGAGGTGGTGGAGACCGCGAGGCCCCGTCGATCCGATGTACATCGCCGGCCGCTTCCGGACTGCCTCGAGACCCTCGAGAACGGTGATGTCCTTGGCCTGATACGACGGCGCGCTCTTGCCTACCACGAGTCTCCTTAGTTCCTTCACCGACGCCGTCCCGAACAGGGACCCGGGGTCATCGACGGCAGTTGGCGATTGGTCGCGGGCTCCAGTGGGACACCGCCGACATTGGTGTAAGTATAGCCGGAATCGGTGACAATCCCGATCTCTCAGAAATGGAAAAGGCCAGGTCAGAGGCCCTTTTTGCGGCCCCCGACCTTGATCCGCACCGAGGTCACGACCCCCTCCCCGAAACGGCCAGCGAGCCGTCCGATGAGGTCACCGACCCGGTACTTGAGGAGTGATGCGGCCACCCCGTCGGCCACGCTCAATGTCAGCACACCGGCGCCAAAGGAGTCGGGTACCGCCATCGACCCGAAGGGCTCCCCGGCCACCTCCTCCCAGTTCTCCACCATGGTGGCGACGTCGAACATCTCCGGCATTCCCAAGTCGCGGAGCATTTTCTCGACCCCGCGGCCCACCGGGCGCAGCCCCTGGTCGTCGTCGGTCATGCCGCCTTCACCTCGCCGTCGTCTACCCGCCACCGGGCGCCCACCATGGGCACTTCCTCCGACCGGGCCGATGTCACAAAGACCTGGGCATGGGGCAGGTGACCCACCAGGCGTTCACCGCGTGCCGCGTCCAGTTCGGAGAACACGTCGTCGAGCAGCAGCACCGGCGGCGATCCGCGGCGGTCTGACAGCACCCGGAACGCAGCCAATCGCAGGCCGAGAGCGATCGAACGCTGCTCTCCCTGAGAGGCGCGGGTGCGAGCGTCACGGCCGTCGAGGAGCATCACCAGATCGTCCCGATGAGGGCCCACGGTGGTGGTGCGCCGGTCCAGATCATCACTGCGGGCAGCGGCCATCGCACTTCGCAGCGGTCCCACCAGGGTGTCCCCCGACGATGGGGCGACCAGTGTGCCCAACCCACTCGAGAGATAACTCCAACTGAACCGCTCGCCGCCCTCCCCCAACTCCAGATACAGCCCGGAGACGGCCGGTTCGAGCAGGGCCGCCGCCGCCAGGCGCCGTTCGAGGATCCGTGCCCCCAGCAGGCTCACCCGCTCGTCCCACACATCGAGCGTGGGCCCGTCTGCACGGCGTCCCTCTTTGCGGAGAAGGGCATTCCGTTGGCGCAGAGCCCGCTCGTACTCGGCCTGCTCGGCGCCGGCTGCCGGCCACGCCTGCGCGGCGACGTCGTCGATGTACTCGCGCCGGTAGGCGGGGCCGCGCTTGACCAGGTCGAGATCGTCGGGGAGGAATGCCACCACCGTTACGGCCGCGGCCACATCGGCGCGGCCCTGGGCGCGCTTGCCGTTGAGGAGCACTCTGCGGCGGCCCGTCCGCGGCGTCTCGACTTCGATGACGGTGCCTCCCCCGCCGGAGAAGAACTCGCCCCGGGCGATCGCCGAGTCGGCGCCGTCCCGCACCAACGACCCTTCGGGAGCACGCCGGAACGAGGACAGGGTGGCTAAGTAACCGATTGCTTCGAGTATCGACGACTTGCCGGCGCCGTTCGGGCCGACGAGAACGTTCACACCTGGTTCGGGACGGAACGCCAGAGACTCGTACGAGCGGAAGTCGCGAAGTTCGAGCCAGACCAGTTGCACGCGATCGGCTCGCTCAAAGCCGGACGGGCATGAGGAGATAGACGAAGTCGTCGTGCCCACCGCCGCGCAACAGGCCGGGCTTGAGGGGGTCCATCACATCGAGCACCACCTCGTCGCCCTGGACCGCGTTGACGCCGTCGTTGAGATAACGGCTGTTGAAGGCGATCGTCATCTCCTCACCCGAGTACTCGCCGTCGACATGCTCGGTCTCGCCACCGACGTCCTGTCGGGTGACGCTCAGCTCCACCCCGCCCTTCTGGAGCGTGAGCCGGATGGGGATGTGGTCTTCGGCCACCAGCGACGCTCGGTCGATCGCCTCGAGCAGCCCGTCGCGGGAGAGGCTGAGCCGGTTCGGATACGAGGGGGGGAGGAGCTGCCGGTAGTTGGGGAACGTGCCCTCGATCAGCCGGGCGGTGAGCGTGCCCCGGTCGGAAGAGAACGCCGCCTCGCGGTCCCCAATCGCAACCTGCATCTCGGAAGCACCAATGCTGCGACCCAGTTCCTTGAGTGCGCGCACCGGCACCAGCCCGGATAGTTGGGCGTCGACCGAGGGGAGGTCGCGTACCGCCAGCCGATATGAATCGGTCGCTACCAGGCGCAGCCGCCCCTCCTCACTCTCGAAATACACCCCGGTGAGGATCGGGCGAGCGTCATCGTTGGAGGCGGCGACCCCCACCTGGTTGACGGCGTCGACGAATTCGTCGCCGGCGACCTTCACCGAGTCGGAGAGATCTGGCTCGGAGATCCGCGGGAAGTCGTCGACCGGGGACTCCCGGAACCGGAACCGGGGCCCGTTCCCGGTGATCTCGACCTCGCCGCCTTCGGCGTGGACCACCACCGCCCCCGACGGCATCTTGCGAACCGCTTCGGTGGCCAGGCGAGCAGGTACGACCGTGGTGCCCTCCTCGAGAACCTCGACGTCGAGTTGGGTCCTGACCGTGATGTTCTCGTCGGTACCGGTGATCCGCATCGTCTTGCCGCGGACGTCGACGAGCACCCCCTGGAGGATCGGTCGCGGCGAACGAACTACGACGGCGCGGGCGGCGCGGCCGAGCACGTCGACCAAGTCGTCTCGTTCCGCTCTGATGCGCACAGGGTGTCCCTCTCTCTTCTTCGACTGTATTTATTGAAAGAACAAGTAGTAGCAGTAGTAGGGGGTGTGGATTGTGGAGAAACCGCCATCGGGCCAGGCCAGCGAGCGATTCGTCGTCCCCCGGGGTGGGGACGACCGGGGGAGGTTGTGAACACCCTGCCGGGTGCCCTGGGGAGACTGTGGATAGATGATCACGATTTCCTCAGACTTTGCAACAGGGCTGTGACACGATCGAACAGTTGCTGATCCTCCTTCATGAGCCGGGCCACGTTGTTCACCCCGTGGAGCACGGTGGTGTGGTCCCGACCGCCGAACAGGCTGCCGATCTTGGGCAGAGACAGGTCGGTGAGCTCACGGCAGATGTACATGGCCACCTGGCGGGCACGCGCCAGTGGCTGCTTGCGGCTGGGTCCCTCGAGGTCGCCGATCGACACCCCGAATGACTCGGAGGAGGCCGCCAGGATCCTGCCGGGGCTAATGGGCATGGCGTTGTGCGCCGGCCCGAGATCCTGCAGTACGTCCTCGGCCATCTCGAGGTCGATCGGCTGATGGGTCAGCGCGGCATAGGCGGTCACCCGGGTCAGGGCCCCTTCGAGCTCACGGATGTTGTCGACCACCCGGTTGGCCATGAAATCGAGCACCGGCTCGGGCACCACCACGGGGGCAAACGCTGCGTTCTTGCGAAGGATTGCCAGCCGGGTCTCGACGTCGGGGGGCTGGATGTCGGTGGTGAGGCCCCACTCGAACCGGCTTCGAATCCGGTCTTCGAGGCTGGAGAGGCTCTTGGGCGGCCGGTCCGACGAGAACACCAACTGCTTGCCTGCCTCGTAAAGGGAGTTGAAGGTGTGGAAGAACTCCTCGAGGATCTGCTCCTTGCCTTCCAGGAACTGAACGTCGTCGAGCAGCAGCATGTCGACGCTGCGGTAGCGGGCCTTGAACTCGTCCATCCGCTTGCGCCGGATGCCGTCGATGAAACCATTGAAGAACTCCTCGGATGTCAGGTAACAGACCTCGAGGCGGGGATTCAGGTCGGCGCAGTGCTGGGCGATCGCCTGCAGCAGGTGGGTCTTCCCCAAGCCGGCTGCCCCGTATATGAAGAGCGGGTTGTAGTGGCCCCCAGGCTGCTCGGCGATGGCGAGGGCGGCGGCGTGGGCGAAGCGGTTGGAGGGGCCCACCACGAAGTTCTCGAAGGAGTACTTGGGGACGAGGGGATCGTCCTCCCCTTCCACGGGAGTGGGGGTCTCGGTGAGCGTATCGGGCCCCAACTCATCGTCGACGGTTGGACTGTCGAACAGCGGCATCTCGCTCGCCGCCATCTCGACCACCACCCCGTCGCCGTACACGGCGGAGGCCGACTCCTCGATGATCGGCCGATACTTCTCATTCACCCAGCGGAGATGGAACTCGCTGGGGGCGAGGATGCGGACGACACCTGCGTCGATGCTCTGGGGAGACAGGCCCTCCAGCCAGGTCCTCCAGGTGACTGGAGTGACCCTTGATCGGAGCGATTGGCGAAACTGATCCCAACTCTCAGCGGCCGGATGGGCTTCCACGTGCTCCCTCGAGTGCTCTCATGACCGAATCGTTTCTCCACAGGGGTATCCACACCTGTGGAGAAGGGCGGATTTCCCGCTCTTACTCTTGCCCCACCCAGCGCGCCGCTGGGTCGATGACCCTGGGAAGTCGACCGGTTGGGGGACCGGTGAACGGCGAGTATATGAAATGGCCCTCGCGGCCCACAAGAACGACAAAACGCGGCTTATCCACCGGCGACCGGGTTGGCGACCATCAAAACCCCTTATGGATCAAGGACAATCAGAGATGGATTTCGCGACTTCGTGGCGGTGGGGACGAAGGCGTGGACGATCAGGCCGCTAAGTGATCTTTCGCGACTCATTGTCATTTCTCGCGAACGGCTCCTGCGGGTGCCTCACCTTTGACAAAGTCGACCAACTCTTCGTAACCTCACCCGAAAGCATCCTCTTCCTTCTCTCGGGACTCCCTCATGAAGCGCACCTATCAGCCGAATGTTCGCCGCCGTAAGAAGCGGCATGGCTTCCGGCTGCGTATGCGGACGCGGGCTGGCCGCGCCATTCTCAAGCGCCGGCGCCTCAAGGGCCGACGCCGGCTTTCCGCATAGGTCGCAGCATCGCCGTGGCGCCCTACGCCCCGCTGCGAAAGAGTTCCGACATCGGGAGGGTGCGGCGGGTCGGGACGCGTCGACGCGTCGGCGGCATCACCGTTTTCGCCGCACCGGGTGAGCCGGGCACTCCCAGGGTGGCGGTGGTCGCCGGCCGGGCGGTGGGTAACGCGGTCCGAAGGAATCGGGCCAAGCGGCGGTTGCGCGAGGCGCTACGCCTCGTCCCGCTGCGGGAGGGCCGCGAGTTTGTGGTGATTGCCTCCGCGGCCGTGGTCCGAGCGCCATTCGAGGCGCTGGTGGCCTGGGCCCGGACGGCGACGATGGAACAGGAGTGAGTGGTGGAAGATCTGAAGGGAACGCTGAAGCCTTACCAGCCCGGCTGGTGGTTGCAGCGACTGATCGTCCTCTATCGGAAGGCGCTCTCGCCCCTGGTCGGGCGGCGCTGCCGGTACCAGCCCACGTGCTCGGGATACGCGTTCGAGGCGATCGACGAGTGGGGCGCGATGCGCGGCAGTTGGATGGCCGTGAAGCGGATCGGGCGATGCCATCCGTGGAGAGAAGGCGGAGTCGACCCGGTTCCGCACCGCGATGAGATAGGGGTTCATTGATGTCGGGGATCTGGAACGGCATTCAGGAGCTCATCGGAGCGACGCTGAGCTTCTTCTACGGCCTCATCGCCAACTTCGGGATCGCCATCATCCTGCTCACGATCGTGATCGGAATTCTGCTGTTCCCCCTCACCCTCAAGCAGACCCGCTCGATGAAGGCGATGCAAGACATCCAGCCAGAAGTCAAGCGGATTCAGAAGGAACTGAAGCACGACCGGCAGGCCCAACAGGCCGCAATGATGGCGCTTTACAAGGAGCGCGGGGTCAATCCCGCCGCCGGGTGTCTCCCCCTCCTGCTCCAGATGCCGATTTGGTTCGCCCTGTTCAGCGTGCTGCGCAACCCGGGGAAATGGGTGACCGAAGGCAGCGAGCTGGCGGCGGCGGTGGCCGAGGGTCGGGTCGACTTCCTGTGGATGGACCTGAGCGTCTCCCCCAGCGACGCCCTCAACATCGGCGTCATTGATGCGATCCCCTACTTCCTCACGATCCTGATAGTGGTCTTCACCGCTTATTGGCAGCAGCGGCAGACCATGGCCCGCAGTAGTGCCCAAGGCGGCCAGCAGCCTCCCGGCCAGGCTATCATGAAGATTTTTCCATTGTTCTTTGGGTTCATCTCCTACACCCTCCCGGCGGGCTTGGTGGTCTATTTCGCTGCCAGCCAGATCTTCAGGATCGGGCAGCAGGCCCTCATCCTCGGGATGGACGGAGGCGACAAGAAGGGATCCAGCCCCACCAAGGCGGCATCCCCAAAGGAAGGGAAGCAAACCCGACCGAGCGACGACTCCCCCACCGCCACCCGGCCTCTTTCGAGCGGCGGTCAACGGAGTTCCAACGTCTCGAAGAAGAAGCGGGGAAAGAAGCGGAGGAGGAAGTAGGTGTCTTCCAGGGAGTACGTGGACGTCAGGGGACCGTCGGTAGAGACCGCCATCGAGGCGGGACTCGAGGAGTTGGGTCTCAAGTCTCAGGATGAGGCAGAGATCGAGGTCCTGCAGCAGCCGACCCGAGGATTCCTCGGAATCGGAGGCGAAGGCGCCGTGGTTCGCATTCGACGCAGACCACCGAAGCCGAGCAACGGGCGACGGACCCGCAGTTCGGGTGGCGATTCGCGCCGCCCGCGGGGTGGTTCGGGGACGAAGCCTCGCGAGTCGGACCAGCCCTCGTCGAGCGCAGGAAGGGGAGGAGACCGTGGATCCAAGTCGGCCAGCAGCCCGAAGCCGAGGCCTCCGAAGCGAGATGATCGTTCCAAGGAGCGTGAGGAAATGAGGGCGCGCCCAGATGATCGCGACGTGATCGGGGTCGACGAGCAGGCAGCCGAGATCGAGCGGTTTCTCAAGGGGTTGCTTGAGGCCTTCGGGCTCGAGGGCAGGGTCTCCGTGCGGGTCGAGGAGGAGATCATCTACGCCGACGTCGCCGGCGAACAGACCGAAGCGCTCGTTGGCACCAAGGGGATCATCCTCCAGTCGGTCCTCGAGCTCTGCCGGACCATCGTTCAGCGGAAGACCCAGGAGGGCGCCCGCATCCGACTCGACATCGCCGGCTACACCGAGCGCCGTCGCGAGGCGCTCCGCATCTATGCCCGCCGACTCGCCGACAAGGTGATCGCCGAAGGCGGCGAAGTCATGCTCGAGCCGATGAACTCCGCCGACCGCAAGGTGGTCCACGACACCGTGGGCGAGATAGACGGGGTCCGGTCGTACTCCGAGGGCGAAGAGCCCCACCGGTCCGTGATAGTCGCCGCGGAGTAGCAGCCCCGGCTCCTGCTCCGGCTCCAGCCGGAAGAGCCCCGGCGGCCCAGCCCCGGTTCCAGGCTCCAGCTCCGGCCAGACGCGCGGGCCCAAACCCCCCACAGCTGTTGATGTTTCACGTGGAACACCGATCTCAAATTTGCTCTGTTTCACGTGAAACTGTGCCGTCCGATCCCCCGTTTCTGGCTGGAGCCGTAGCTGGAGCCGGAGCCGGTGGCCCTGCTACCTTCTTCACCATGGACTCTCTGGACCTCGCCCGCAGCGCGGCCGTTTGGGCCGGCCACCAACTCTCCGACGGCCAGGGCGAAATGCTCGAGGCGTACGCGGAGTGGCTGATTCACGAGGCGATTCCGGCCGGCGGGTTGGGTCCGCGAGAATCCGACCGTATCTGGGGGAGACACATCGCCGACTCCGTCGCCTTCTCCGCCGCATGGCCGGCTGCCCCGCCCGAGATTCTCGACGTGGGCACCGGGGTAGGTCTCCCCGGGATCCCACTGGCGATCCTGTGGCCGGACACCGAGGTCACCGTGCTCGATCGCGGGGGGCGCCGTATCCGGCTGCTGACCAGGGCGGTGAGGATCCTCGGCCTGGAGAATGTTCGAGTCGCCCAGGGCGACGTCTTCGATGTGGCCGACGAGTGGTCCGGCCTGGTCTTTCGGGGATCGGTCAAGGCACCGGAGGCCGTTGGCTTGGCCGGGCGCCTGCTGGGGATTCCCGGCACCGCAGTCCTCGGGCTGAGCCGACGGGAGGAGCCGCCGGATCGCACCCGGGACCTGGTGGGGATCGCCACCGCGTTGGGCCTGCAAGCGGAGGTGGTGGGCACGCCACCCGAAATCCTTGACGGACCCGCCTGGATCCTTATCATGCGCCTCGGTGCCTGACCTCGCTCGTTCCCGCGCAACCGTCGTCGCTTTCGCCAATCAGAAGGGCGGGGTCGGTAAGTCGACCACCGCCATCAACCTGGCTGCCGCCATTGCCACGATGGGGGAGCAGGTGCTGGTCATCGATTGCGATCCGCAGAGCAACGCCACCAGTGGCCTCGGCATCGATCGACGCACGGTGGTGAAGTCGGTATACGACGTGATGCTGGGCGAGGCCGGCCTCGACGAAGTGATCTTGCCCACCGCGATGGACAGACTGTTCGTCGCCCCTTCCTCGATCGATCTGGCGGCGGCAGAGATCGAGCTGGTCGCTCGGTTCTCCCGGGAGCGTCAGATGGCGATCGCCATCGAGAAGCTCGAGCGGGTGTTCGATTTCGTGTTCATCGATTGCCCCCCGAGCCTCGGGCTGATAACCGTAAACGCCCTCACCGCGGCGGATGAGGTGATCATCCCGATCCAGGCCGAGTACTACGCCCTCGAAGGATTGAGCCAACTACTCAAGTCGATCAATGCAATCCAGACCAACCTTAACCCTGGACTCGAGATCGAGGGAGCAGTGATAACCATGTTCGATCGCCGCACCACTCTCGCCTCCGACGTATCGCAGCAGGTCCGGGAGCACTTCGGGGATCGGGCCTACCGCACGGTGATTCCCCGCACAGTGCGACTGGCCGAAGCCCCGTCGTTCGGGGAGCCCATCGAGTCGTTCGATCCGATGAGCCGTGGGGCCATCGCCTACCGCTCGCTCGCCGAGGAGTTCAGGAGGAGACATGGCCGCACCACGTAAGTCCGGATTGGGGCGGGGGCTCGATGCCCTCCTGTCGACGACCGTACCGACGGAGGGGTTCGCCTGGGTGCAGATCGGAGCGATCACCCCCAATCCACGCCAGCCGAGAGAGCGCTTCGACGAAGAGGCCCTCGAGGCCCTGGCCGCCTCGATCAGAGAGGTGGGGGTCCTGCAGCCAATAGTGATCGGGCCGGCAGACGACGAAGGCCGGCACGTGCTGGTGGCAGGGGAGAGGCGGCTTCGAGCCGCCAAGCTTGCCGGCCTGGACACGATCCCCGCGATGATCCGGGTGTCCGACGACTCGGGTCGCCTGGCCGAAGCGCTGATCGAGAACCTGCAGCGCGAGGATCTCGGTTCGCTGGAGGAGGCCGCCGCCTACCGAACCCTCATGGAAGATTTTGACATGACACACGAGCAGGTCGCCGAGCGGGTGGGGAAGAGCCGGTCGGCGATCACCAACACCGTGCGATTGCTGAACCTCCCCGGAGCCATTCAGGGCCTGCTGGCCGACGCCAGGCTCTCAGCCGGCGCGGCTCGGGCTCTACTCGGAACCAGCGACACTGCCTTCGCGGTGCGAACCGCCAATCGAGCCGCCGACGAAGGATGGTCGGTCCGTCAGGTCGAAGATGCGGTCCGGAAGCACGACGGTGGCGATCCTGAATCGGCCGGTCCCGCCCGCCGCGAGCGCCCCGCCGAGATCATTGCGCTCGAGGAGCGACTGACGGACCGTCTCGGCTCGTCCGTCACCATCCAGTACGGACGGGGGGGTGGGGGACGGCTGACCATAAGGTTCGGATCAGTGGACGATCTGGAGAGGATCTATCGGGAACTGAGCCAGTGAGCGGTCGGCACCGACTACTGATTCTCGAACCAGGACTCCACGCTGCGAGCGGTCGAGGCGCCGACCGCCGCGTCCAGGCGGGGTAGGGCCACCACGATCGCCGGAGCGCGGGTGTCGCGGAGCAGGGGGGTGACCCGGCCCACCGCTTCGACCCCCAGCCCGGCGGCGACCGCAACGGCGATCCTCTCTCCTGCCTCGCTCTCGCCTCGAGCCGACGAGTAGAAGTAGACCCCGGGGACGTCGGTGGACGGCAGGGCGAACCCGATGACGATGAACGCCCCCACCTCGTTGGCGTGCTCGGCGCGGAGCCGCTCGGCAGGGCGGGTGTCGGCCGAGCGGCTGAGCACCGGGTGGGCGCCGGCATCGCTCAGCGTGGAGATCGCCCCACGGGCGGCAGCCCACGCCTCGATGGACTCGCGATCGTCTCGGCAGTAGGGGTCCACGAACACCCGGTGGCCGGCGAGGGAGCGGGGCAGGTTGGACAGCCACACCCGCTCCTTCAGTTCGTGCCGTCCCATCTTCCCGGTCTCGCGCGACATCAGGGTCAACTCGGCGACCACCGCCGGGCCGATGATCCCGTCCTCGGCCATGAGTCGGTTCTGTTGGAATTCGAGCACGGCCTTCAGCGTGGCCGGGCCGAAGATGCCGTCCACCGCTCCGGCCTCTAAGCCCAGTGCATTGAGTCGGCTCTGCAGTTCGGCCACGTCGTCGCCGTGCAGCATCGGCATCCGGTAGTAGAGGAGCCGATCACCGAGGGTGTAGCTGGCGTCGACGAGGATGCGCCAGGTCTCGCGGCCGACCATGCCGTCGGCAGCGAGCCGTCTCGATTCCTGGAACGAACGAACCGCCGCCTCGGTGCCTTCACCGAATTCACCCAAGCGATCGCCGTTGATGGCGAGGCCGACCGCTGTCAGGCGGTCCTGAATGTCGCGCACGGCGTCCCCGGTGTCGCCTATTTGATACAGGGCCATGTCAGCCAATCCTGACAGAAAGTGAACGCTTCACTGGCGGCCCGGGGTCCGGCTGGTGTCGAACTAGGAGATGAACTCGTCGATCTCCGAAAGGATCGCCTGCTCGGGCCGCGCCCCCACGATGCGCTTCTTCTCGTTGCCGCCCTGATACACGATGAGAGTGGGAATGCTCATCACCTCGTACTGCATCGCGGTGTTGGGGTTTTCGTCGACGTTCAGCTTTGCCACGGTGATCTTGCCGGCGTGGTTGGTGGCGATCTTCTCGACGACCGGGGCGATCATCCGGCATGGCGAGCACCACTCGGCCCAGAAGTCGACGAGCACCGGAGTGTCGCCGGCTATGAGGTCGGCGAATCCTTGATCGGTTGCGGTTATCACATTTTCAGCCATTGGCGGGCCCTGCGGCCTTCACCTCCTGTTGATCGGCGACCATCGCGGTCGAGGTTCGTGACCCTGCGGGGGGATAGTGGTCGCCGGCCTGGGCGTCGAGCCAGCGTTCGACGTCGATGGCGGCCTCGCACCCCATGCCGGCTGCGGTGACCGCCTGGCGGTAGGTGTGGTCGACCACGTCGCCCGCGCCGAACACCCCGTCCACCGAAGTAGCAGTGCTGCCGAACACCTTGAGGTAGCCCTTCTCGTCGAGTTCGAGCTGACCCTCGAAGAGGCCGGTGTTCGGATCGTGGCCGATGGCGACGAAAACGCCTTCGGTGGCGAACTCTTCGGTGGCGCCAGATTCGAGGTCGGTGAGCCGCACCCCGGTAACCGACCCGTCACCGAGGATCTCATCGACGACGGTGTTCCAACGGACGTCGATCTTGTCGTGCTCCAGAACCCTGGAGGCCATGATCTTCGACGCCCGGAACTCGTCGCGACGGTGAACGACGGTGACCCTGGAGGCGAACTTGGTGAGAAACAACGCCTCCTCCATGGCCGAGTCGCCTCCGCCGACCACGATGATCGGTCGGTCGCGGAAGAAGAACCCGTCGCAGGTGGCGCAGGCCGACACGCCATAGCCGCGGAGCTTGTCTTCGCCGGGCACGCCCAGCCAGCGCGCCGACGCGCCGGTGGACACGATGATCGATTCGGATTGGTACTCGTCATTGCCGACCCAGATCTTGAAGGGCCGCTGTGACAGATCCACCTTCGACACGTCGGAGGTGACGATCCTGGTACCGAACCTCGTGGCCTGCTTCTTGAACAGCTCCATCAGTTCGGGCCCCATGATCCCGTCGGGAAAGCCGGGGTAGTTCTCGACGTCGGTGGTCAGCATCAACTGGCCGCCGGCGGCCATGCCCTCGATCATCAGCGGTTCGAGGTTGGCCCGGGAGGCGTAGATCGCCGCGGTCAGCCCGGCGGGGCCGGAGCCGATGATGGTGAGCTTCTCGGTCACTGATCGTCCTTGCGTCTGATCCCGGGGCGAGCCTATTCGCTCACCCGCTTAGACCACAACAACGCTCCGAGGGCCAGGAATACTCCACCGATCACCGCGTATGTGATCTCCATGTACTGGGTGCAATCGCACGCCTTGCGAGTCAACTCGCCGGTGATCCGGAACAGACCCACCAGGAAGAAGAGGAGGGCGGTGGCGACGAGGGTCAGCGCCACCAACCCCAGCGTCACGTAAGTGATGACCCGGGCCACCTTGTCGACCGTCATCGATCTGATCTTGGTGGCCACCGACTCCAGGAAGTCGGCGATCCTCACCGGGTAGTCGTCGCGGGTCTGGTCCTGGTCGGCCATACACCCGAGGTTAGAGCCTGGATCGGTCGATGGCGCCATCGGCGACGCCGGACGATGCGCAGGAGATCGGCTCTCAGGGGAGGGTGCCGAGAAGCTCGCAATCGACAGGCGAGTACGCCGCGGCGCCGTCGAGCGCTCCGTCGACGATGGTGAAGAACACCATCACCTGGCGGTCTCCGATCGTCATTTCGATGAACTCGAGAGCGTCGGGGGACGCGTCGATCTGGTCGGACGCCTCGGCGGCACAGGCTGTCTCGGGGGTGGGGGAGGTAGCCCGGTACCTGCTGCCGGCCGGGTCGTCGGCCAATGCGGTGAGCGCCTCCTCGACGTCGTCGTCGGCGGCGGCCGGAGCCCCTTCGGAGTCTCCGCTCGCCGGCGTCGTGGACATGCCGTCGGTGATGGTGGAGTCGACCCCGGCCATCGGCTCGGCGCCGGCGTCCTCGGCGGTGCGGGACGCGTCGACCTCGGCGAGCCCCAACGACACGTCGGAGGAGTCGGGCTGGTCGCTGGTCAGCAGGCCGGCGATGGGGACGACAGCCACCAGGGCGGCCAGAGTCGCCGCGGCCACCGTGATGGCGCCCCAGGGTGCCCGCCGACCCGACGCGGCCGACGCCGGGGTGCGGTCGAACCCGATGGCCTCGGCCACTGCCATATGGACGCGTTCTCGCTCGCCGTCGGTGAGGTTGGCCGGGGGAGCAGCCCGCACGGCCGCGAGCGCCCGGCGGTGCTGGGCGAGCGCCGCGGTTGCTTCGCCGTCGGCGGCGATCACGCGTTCGGCCGCGGCGGCCTCACTCGGGTCGAGGCGGCCGTCGGCGAGGGCGGCGATGAGGTCGTGGTCGAATTCAGGCATTGGCTTCTCGGATAGGAGTGTCGGAAGGGCCTTTCAGGTTCCCGAGAGATTCGGCGAGCAGGCGGCGGCCCCGGAATACCCGTGACTTCACCGTGCCCACCGGGACCTCGAGGATGTCGGCGACGGCCTGGAGGGCGAGACCCTCGACGTCGGCGAGGACGACGGCCGCCCGGAACTCGTCGGGTAGGGCGGCCAGCGCGGCTTCGATATCCGACCTCAACTCGGCCGACGTGAACCGATCGTCGGCGGATACATCGACCGGATCGTTCGAATCGGGGAGGGGGACCGCCGCGTGGCGCCGCCTGCGGCGGGCCTGGTCGTAACACGTGTTCACCGCCACCCGGTACAGCCAGGTACTGAACGCGGAGCGGCCGGCGAACCGATCGGCCTTGCGGAATACCGCGATGAATGTCTCCTGGGTGGCATCCAGCGCCGCTTCCCGATCGCGCAGCATTCGCAGACACACCGCGAACACCCGGTCCTCGTGGGCGCGCATCAGCTCGTCGAAGGCGGCCACCTCCCCCTGGAGGTAGCGCCCGATGAGAATGGCGTCGAGCTCGGCGCGGTCGGTCATTCCCCAGACGGTAATGAGGGTCCGAGGCCGTGTGCGCCCTCGGTGCAATGCGCAATGCGCTGCGAGCGTGCCGAATGTTGAAGGCTCCGGTTCATCGAGATGCGAATTGCGAATTGCCACCCGGCGGCGCAAGCAGGCCAAACACGCGCGAGACTGCGGGCGTAATGATTCGAATCATCACCGACTCCTCTTGTGACCTTCCGGATGACGTGGTGGAGCGACACCGGCTCACGGTGGTACCGCTGACCATCCGCTTCGGCGACGAGGACTTCGTCGACCGTGAGCAGCTCTCGAAGGACGACTTCTGGTCGAAGCTGACAGGCGGCACGGTGACTCCGGAGACCGCGGCTCCGTCGGTCGGTCGGTTCCAGGAGGCATTCAGCCGGCTGTCCGACGAGGGGGCCGACGGGGTGGTGGTGATCTGTATCTCATCGGAGATCAGCGCCACCCACCAGGCGGCGGTGCTCGCCGTCGACAGCTACGGCGGTGGGATCCCGGTCAGGGTGATCGACAGCCGGCTGGTCTCGGCCGCCCTCGGGCTGGTGGTGGTCGAGGCAGCCCAGGCGGCGGAGGCCGGGGCCACCATCGCTGAGACAGAGCGGATCGCGGTGGATGCCGCCGCCAAGTCCAATCTGCTGGCGACGCTCGACACTCTCGAGTACCTCAAGCGCGGTGGCCGGATCGGAGGGGCGGCGGCCTTCTTCGGAAATCTGCTCGACCTGAAGCCGCTCATCGCGTTCGCCGACGGGGTGGTCTCGCCCGCAGGGCGGGTCCGTACCAGGAAGAAGGCGGTGGCGGCGATCCTCCAGCACCTCGACGGAATCGTCGACCGTGTCGAGGCACTGGCCGTGGTCCACTCGGATCCGGACGACCTCCAGTCGTTCCGGGACGAGGTCGCCGCTCGCTACCCCACGGTCATGCTCTCCCGCCTCGGCCCGGTGGTAGGAACCCACGCCGGCCCCGGGGTGATCGGAATTGCCTACCGATTGAAGTAGCCCAGGGGCGGATGCAGGGTCCTGTCTTGTGGGAGGGAATCAAGAGCCAAGATTCAAGACTCGAACCTGCCACGGTCTTGACTCTTGACTCTTGACTCTTGATTCTTGATTCTTGATTCTTGATTCTTGATTCTTGCCTCTCTGTTCACCCCGCGTTCTTCAGTACCGCCAGGGGCTCCATGAGCGCGACGAAGCCCTCCGACTCGTAGAGGGCGATGGCTCCGTCGTTGTCGATCTGGGTGTTGAGCATGAGCACCCGCGACCCCATCCGCTTGGCCCATCGCGCCGATGACCGGACCAGGGACCGACCGATCCCGCGGCCCTGGCTCCCCGGATCGACCGCCAGGCGTTGCAGGTAGGCGATCGATGTGCCGGCCCCGCTGACGGCGAAGCCGGCGAGTCCGCCGCCGGCGTTGCGGACCACATGAAGGACGGCGCGAGGGGTGGAGGCCATCGCCTCACACATTGCTCGCCGGTCGAACCGCCAGAAGTCGTCGAAGGCGGCGGCGTCGATGCGCAGCGCCTCCTCGACGTCGGCCTCTCCTCCGACGAGAACGAGATGTGCCGGCGGAGGGATTCGATCGAGGGTGGTACGGAGCAGCGCCAGGTCGGCGTGATGCACGAACTCGGCGTCACACCATGTCTGCTGCGCAGACCGGGGGAGTGGGGGTGACAGCACCGCGGATGCTCCGACCTCGCGGAGGGCCTCGACGCAGTCACTGAGGAATTGGGTTCCTCCGCCGCGCATCAAACGGAGGTGAGCCATCGGGACGACATCGTTCCACGGTCGCGACTCGGCCCGGGCCCAACCCCTCCTCAGTGTGATCGGCTCGGGCCAACTGCCCTCGACCCGTACTCGTGTTGTCACGGTGGCGATGGTAGGTGCGGGCCGGTCGCGCCGAATCCCCGCGGCGGCTCGTGGCAGAGTGGTGGCGATGCGACCGCTGCTCTTTCACCACCAGGCGTTCCTCGACCACGACACGGGTGCCGGCCATCCCGAGCGTCCCGAAAGGGTGACCGCCGCCCTCCGGGGTGCCCGATCGTGGGGAGGTGAGGTGGATGAGCGACTCGCCCCCGAAGCCGAGATCACCGACTTGTTCGGGGTGCACGACCCGGCGTATGTCGAGGCGATCCGCGACTTCTGTGCAGCCGGCGGTGGGGCGCTCGATCCGGACACCTCCGCCGTGCCCGCCTCGTGGACCGCGGCGCTGCGGGCTGTGGGTGCGGGCCTCGCCTCCCTGCAGGCGATCGACGACGGCGATGCCACGGTGGCCTTCAACGTGGTGCGCCCGCCCGGTCATCACGCCCTGGGGGCACGGGCGATGGGCTTTTGTCTGTTCAACAACGTGGCGGTTGCGGCCGATCGCATCCGGGGCCGCGGCGATCGGGTGGCGATCATCGACTGGGATGTTCACCACGGTAACGGCACCCAGGACATGTTCTACACCGACGGTGAAGTGCTCTACCTGTCGCTTCACGAGTTTCCCTTCTACCCGGGTACCGGATGGCTCGAGGAGACGGGCAGCGGCCCCGGGGAGGGGCGGACGATCAACTTCCCGTTTCCTCCCGGGACCGCGGGCGACGCGTATGCGGAGGCGTTCGATCGGGTGGTGGTCCCGGTGCTCGCCGAGTTTGCCCCTGCTCGCGTTCTGGTGAGCGCCGGATACGACGCCCATCGCGCCGATCCGCTCGCCGGGTTGATGCTCGAGGCCGCCGACTACCAGCGGATGGCGGCGGACCTGGCGTCCCTGGGGATCCCGACCGTCTACTTCCTCGAAGGGGGCTACGACCTGGCGGCGATCGAAGCCTCGGTCGCCGCCACCCTGCGGGGCGCGGCCGGCGAGCCTGCGTCGCCGCCGTCGGCCGCCTCGCCCCGGCGAGCCCGGCAGTCGGTGCAGATGGTTGCCGAGGCGATGGCGCCACATTGGAAGGGTGTTCAAGGCGGCTGACGGCAGTGCCGATACGACCTGACCGATAGGAAGAGCCGGAGCTGACCTCGAACCTGCCCTCGATCGATGAACTACTCGCCGACACGCGCACGGCCGGAGCATCTGACCTCCACCTGAAGCCGGGGATCCCCCCGACGATCCGGGTGGACGGCGACCTGCGCCCCCTTCCGCAGCCGAACCTCACGGTGGCCGATGTCGACGCCTACCTCGAAGCCCTGATCCCGGACCGCCTGCGGGTCGAGTTCAAGGAGCATCGGGAGGCCGACTTCGCGTATGGCCTCCGCGACGGCTCCCGATTCCGGGTGAACGCCTTTCAGCAGCGGGGCCACAACACCATCGCCCTGCGCGCTCTGCTTCCACCCACTGGCGACTTCGCCTCGCTGGGGCTTCCTCCGGTGCTCTCCCGGCTCGCTGCCGAGCGCCGGGGACTGATCCTCGTGACCGGGCCCACCGGCTCGGGGAAGTCGACGACCCTGGCGGCGCTGGTCGATTGGATCAACTCGAACCGCCGGGTCAACATCATCACGGTGGAGGACCCGGTGGAATTCATCCACCGCGACAAGGTGGCCATGGTGAGCCAGCGCGAGGTGGGCGTGGACACCGGCAGTTTCGGCGAAGCGATGCGCCGGATGCTCCGCCAGGACCCCGACGTCATCCTCATCGGCGAGATGCGCGACGTGGAGACCGTCGATGCCGCCCTCAAGGCGTCCGAGACCGGCCACCTGGTGTTGTCCTCGCTCCACACCCTCGATGCGACTGAGACCATCAACCGCATCATCGACTTCTTCCCCACCGAGCATCAGCGTCAGATCCGAGTGCTGCTCTCCGGCACGCTGAAGGCGATCCTCAGCCAGCGGCTCATCCCCGCGGTGAGCGGCAAGGGTCGGGTGCCGGCGGTCGAGGTGCTCGTCAACACCGACCGGGTCGCCGAACGGATCGCCGATGAGACGCTGACCCATGAGATCCCCGACGTCATCGCCGAGGGGTCGTACTACGGCATGGAGACCTTCGATCAGGCCATCCTGCGCCTGGCAGGCAGCGGCAAGATCGCCTTCGACGAAGCAATGCGCAACGCCACCAACCCGGCGGACCTCAAGCTGCGAGCACAGCAACTGGGCCTGGTCGGGACGAAATGAGTCTCCAGTCTCCAGTCGCCAGTCTCCAGTAGGAGAAGCCTCCCGCCTCCCGCAAGAATTCTTGATCTGTTCTCGCTGGAGACTGGGGATTGGCGACTGGAGACTGGAAGCGGGTGTCGTAAAGTTGCCCCATGATCCCCGCTCGTCTTCAACCGCTGTTGCGCGCCGAGGGCGTTCCTGTTCGGGTCGCCGAGCGGTTCCGGGCGGCGGGGCACGAGCTCTACCTGGTGGGGGGAAGCGTCCGCGACGCCTTGCTCGATCGAGTGGCGGCCGTCGAGGAGTACGACTTCACCACCGATGCCTCCCCCGACGAGATCGAGGGGCTCCTTCGGGGCTGGGCGAAGGCGGTGGTGGTCGTCGGGAAGGAGTTCGGCACGGTCGGGGCACACCTCGATGGCATCAGCGTGGAGATCACCACCTTCCGCAGTGAGGTGTATCGCGAGGAGAGCCGTAAGCCGGTGGTGGAGTTCTCCAACGACCTGGCCACCGACCTGTCCCGCCGGGACTTCTCCATCAACGCGATCGCTCTACGGCTGGTGCCAGAGCCGGAGATGATCGATCCGCACGGTGGTCTGACCGACCTCGGTGCCGGGGTGCTCCGCACTCCGATCGACCCCGAGATCTCGTTCGCCGACGATCCGCTGCGAATGCTCCGCCTCTTTCGCTTTGTCGCGACCCTGGGGTTCACGGTTGAGGACGCCACGCTGGCAGCGGCCGGGGCGATGGCGGGGCGGATCGAGATCGTGAGCGCCGAGCGAGTCCACGGCGAGTTCGATCGGCTGATCACGGGAGACTTTGTGGCCGCCGGGCTCTGGGGGGTGGTGGACTCCGGGCTCGCCGAGCATTTCATCCCTGAGATCCCCGCCCTGGCCGTCGAGCAGGATCCCTTCCATCAACACAAGGATGTGCTCGCCCACACGATCGCGGTGGTCGAGAAGTGCCCCGCCGACGACAGGATCGTCCGCCTGGCGGCGCTGTTCCACGACATCGGAAAGCCCGAAACCCGCGAGGTGGGCGAGGGCGGCGTCAGCTTCCACCACCACGAGGTCGTCGGTGCCCGAATCACCAAGGCCCGCATGCGCGAACTGCGCTATCCCAAGGACGACATCGACGCCGTGTCCCGTCTGGTCTACCTCCACATGCGCCCTCACACCTTCAAGTTGGGGTGGAGCGATCGAGCCGTTCGCCGGTACGTCCGTGATGCCGGGGATCAACTCGACCAGCTCAACACGCTGGTCCGGTGCGATGTCACCACCCGCAACGAGAAGCGTGAGCGGCAGATCCAGCGCGCCATCTCCGAGTTGGAGGACCGCATCGCCGAATTGCGCAGTCGTGAAGAGATCGACCGCATCCGCCCCCCGATCGACGGCAACCGGGTGATGCAGCACCTAGGCCTGAAGCCCGGCCCCCTCGTCGGCGAAGCGATGGACATGCTCCTGGAACACCGCCTCGACGAAGGCCCCTATGACGAAGAAGAGGCCTTGCGATTGCTCGATGATTGGATGCGGGAGAGAGAATCAAGAGCCAAGAATCAAGACAACACCAATCCCAATTCTTGATTCTTGATTCTTGACTCTTGGCTCTTCTCTGGCTGGGGCTGGAGCCGTAGCCGGAGCGGGCTCACGAGTACCAGGTTGGCCTCTTATCCCCGTCTTCGTGCCGGTCGCGTTTCGATCCGGTGAACTTGTGGGCGTACTCGACCAGTTGCACCGCGCAGGCCTTGCGCCAGCCGGAAGCCTGGATGCCCTGGACGATGCCGTCGCCCTGGTCGTCGAGCTTCCTGGCGACGTCGCTCCACGACGGCAGCAGCGCCCGCTGGATCGCATCCTCCAACAAGGGATGGCGAGTGTGGAGCGGGCGACCCCGCTGCCCCTTCAACTCGAGCGCCGCCGAGAGCGCGTTGCGGAATCGATCTCGTCCGTACTGGGGAACGTCGATGAGCCGCTCCAGGCGCCGCAGGGTGGGGGTGTTGGCCGCGTCGCCCTGGGACTTCCAGGTGGCCACTTCCTCACGAACCGTCTTTGCCATCTTCTCGGCCGAATCCCGGTACCCGAGCACCGACCCCTTGCGAATCTCCAACTGCACCATCTCGTCGTACTCGGCCTGGGTGGCGGAGAGCAGCGAGCTCCAACGCTCGCGCTCGTCTTCGGTGAACCCGGCCCGCTGGGGCAGACCCTCCCAGAGTGCTTCGAGCACCGCGATGCCATCGAGGCAGCCCTTGGTGTTGCCGGCCACTTGCGACAGGCGATTGATCACGTAGCGGGGGCTCAGTCCGGTCATGCCCTCGTTGGGAGCCTTGTCCCGCAGCTTGCGGGCGTCTTCCGAGCCGCCGTGAGGCCCGTAGCGGCCGTCGTAGAGCCGGAGCTTGCGGATCAGGCCTTGCATGCCTCCGCCCGGGTGTTCGAGCCTGGTCAGCACCGCGAAAGTGGCGGCGGTGTGGAGGGCGAGCGGCGAGACGTCGCGCCGGCCGAGGTCGGCGCCGGAGAGCATCTTCTCGTAGATGCGTATCTCGTCGCGCACCGACAGTACGAACGGAACCTTCACCACCACGAGGCGGTCGAGCATCGCCGCCGCCCGCGGGTTGTCGACGAGCTCCTGATATTCGGCGAGGTTGCTCTGGGCGATCAATGCCTCGTCGGCATACATGGTGCCGGGACCGCTCGTCTTGATGATCTGTTCCTGGCTGAGGCTCAGCAGCACTGCCAGGAAGCGTTCGTCCATCTTGAAGACTTCGAGCAGGTCGGCCATCCCCCGGTGGGCTGCGTTCAACTCGCCGTCGAAGCGGTAAGCGCGCCGCACCGATCCCGGGTCGGTGGGGTCGAGGAGGTTCTGCTCCACCTCTCCGACGAGGCGGGCGAGATTCTCCGAGCGGGGGTCGGTGGCGACAAAGGTGCCGAAGCCGGTGCCGCGGGCGATGCTGTAGTGGATTCGTTGGATCGGCACCTTGGTGATGTCGCCCTGATAGACGTACTCCACCAGCCAGCGCACCTCGGGGTTGAGGTCCCCTTCGATGTAGACGCCGGTCTCGTCGCGGAGGCCTTTGGGGATCAGCCGCAGCGGGTCCTCGTGCATCTGGGAGCCCTTGACGGCGTACACCCGGCCGTCGTCCGTCTTGGTGTACTCCTCAAGACCCTCCTTGATGGTGTTGATGAGGGTCGACTTGCCCGAGCCAGGAGGACCGACGAGGAGCAGGATCCGCTTGCGGACATCGAGGCGGCGTCCGGCCGCCCGGAAGTAGTCGACCACCTGCTGGATGACCCACTGCTGACCGAACAGCCCGCCCTCGAAGAGGTCGAAGCGCTCCTCGCCGTCGGGCCCGGTGGATACGCCGGAAGCCTCGAGCATGTCGGCGATCAGTGCGTGCGACAGTCGGGCGAGTCGGGGATCGTCGCGCACCATCTCGAGGTACCGGGCGAACGTCACCTCTTCTGCTGGTGCGGCAACCTCGGCCTTGATCCTGCCGAGGAGTTCTTTGGGTTCCATTTGACTCCTGCCTGCGACTCGCCGCCAAGAGTAGAGAGCGGGAGACCCGAAGGTCTCCCGCTCTCTCGATCCGTCCCCCCGGGGACCATGTTTTTGGTTGGGCGCCTTAGAAGGGCTCCAACCCGTTGCCGAGCGCCTCAGCGAAGCCGAAGTACACGAGCGCCACGCCCGCGAACAGCGTCACCCATCCGACCAGCGACTTGAAGCCGCGGTTCGACGCCACCAGGCCGGCCGAGACGAAGTGGAGCAACAGCACGATGCCAAGCACGAGCGAGGCCCACGTGTACTGGCCGGGCGCGTCGTTGTCCGAGAAGTACATGAACCCGAAGAGGGCCACGATCCCGAACAACAGAGCGAACATGCCATAGGTGCGGTCCTGGCTCGACTCGTTCCACGCGTTGGCGGCGGCCATGAACCCGAAGATCGCTCCGAATCCCAGGAACGCCCCACCGACCGCGTCGCCGCCGGCACCGCCGCTAAAGGCGAACCAGAGGCCGAGCATGAATGCGGTGGCTCCGATGGCATACGCCGTGGTGCGGGCTTCCGTGACCCCACCCCAGAACCAGCCGTACATGAACAAGATCGCACCTAAGGCAATGAGTACTACGTCCACAGTTCCTCCTATACGTGGCTTTCCCTTACGACACTTAGACCCGAGGCGCGCGCGCATGGTGACGGCGTTACGCCCGGTTTCGAATCTGTGGATAAGTGCCTCGCTTCGCTCGGCACGCGATTCGCGATTCGCAATACGCGACACGGAGGAACGCGATGCGCGATGCGCGATGCGCGGCCGGTCGAGCGCGTTTGCAGGGTTGGACCGGAGTCTTGCGGAAGGCGGAAGGCCTTCTTGCTGGAGGCTGGAGGCCGGGCTAATCCTCCTCCGGGGGCGGATGAAAACGCTTCTCCAGGTACTCGATGACTGCGGCGGCTACGTCTACTCCGCTGGCGGCTTCGATGCCTTCGAGGCCCGGCGACGAGTTCACCTCGATCACCAGCGGGCCCTCGTCGCTGCGGAGCATGTCGACGCCGGAGAGGTCGAGGCCGAGGGTGGCGGCGGCGGTGAGGGCGGTCTCTTCCTCTTCTTCGGTGAGTTCTACCGCCCGGGCGGTTCCTCCGCGGTGGAGGTTGGCGCGAAACTCTCCTTCGGCGGCGACGCGCTCCATGGCCGCCACCACCTTGCCGCCGACCACGAAGGCGCGCAGATCGGTGTTCTTGGCTTCCGACACGAAGCGCTGCACGAGGATGTTGGCGTCCAACTGCCGGAAGGCGGCGATCACGGATTCGGCCGCCTTGAGAGTGGGGGCGAGCACGACGCCCACCCCCTGGGTGCCTTCGAGCAACTTGATCACGTAGGGGGGCTTGCCCACCACGTCGAGGAGGCCGGAGATGTCCTTGATCGAATGGGCGAATGAGGTCACCGGGAGCCCGATGCCAGCGCGGGAGAGCAATTGCAGTGAGCGGAGCTTGTCGCGCGCCCGGGATATCGCCTGCGACTCGTTGGCGGTGAGCACATGCATCATCTCGAACTGGCGGACGACCGCGGTGCCGTAGAACGTATAGCTGGCACCCACCCGGGGAATCACCGCGTCGAACTCGAGCTCCCGCCCGGCGAAGAGCACCCGGGGCCGGCGCGATGTGATGTCCATGTAGCAGCGGAGGTAGTCGACCACCGCCACGTCGTGACCCCGGGTCTCGGCTGCTTCGACCAGGCGCCTCGTCGAGTAGAGCCCGGGTCGCCGGCTGAGAACTCCGATCCTCATCGCGGGCCCCCGAGGAGATAGGAAGCGCCCGGATCGACCACCACCCGGTTGCTCATCGCCTCGCGGCCGAGGAGCATCCGATATTGCATGCGGGTGCGCCGGGCGAGAGTCACGTCGATCGACCACTGGTCGTCGCCGATCGCCAGATCGGTGCGGATCACATAGCGCTCCTCTTCCCTGCCGCCGCGACCGGGGTTGCGGATGCGGCGTTCGTCGACGATCGGAGCCTCGGCCTCGACCGTCTGTTTCCGCGACAGGTGCACCCGAAACCGGACCATTCGTTCCCCGTCGGGTGTGAGGAACTCCTCGATCCGGGTGACGTCGATCGATGACGAGCTCGCCCCCGTATCGATCTTGGCGGCGATCGCTTGGATGCCGAGTCCCGGCAGACCGACGATCTCGCGCCATCCCACTGTCAGCATGTCGCAGAGGCTAGAGCGGTGAATCGAGGGCAGGGAGGCGGGGTGCCACAGGCATCGACCAGGCGGGTAGCCTTCTGCTATGGCATCCAAGAAGAAGTGGCTGGGCATGGCGGCGCTCTTCGCAATCGCGGTCGCGTTCGTGAAGCGAAAGAAGCGGGACGAGCACGGCGACTCGGTGAAAGGCTCGGTCGAGACCTGACCGGTCGACCTCACTCGGGTCGCGGCGGGCCCGGGAAGAACGCGTTGGTGCGCGCTGCGTATCCCTCATAGCCGGGGCGGCGTTTGGCGATCGTCTTCTCCAGCGTCGCCACGCCACTCACCCGGATGAGCAGCCATGACATCAGCATCGGCCCGATGACGGTCCACGCGGTCCCCGAGGGATCCAGGGCGGCGATGAAGATCCCCCACCAGACACAGAAGTCGCCGAAGTAGTTGGGGTGGCGGGTGTATCGCCACAGACCCCGATCCATCACCTGGTCCCGGTTGTCGGGATTGGACTTGAAGCGGGCGAGTTGCCAATCACCGATCGCCTCGAACGAGAGCCCGATACCCCAGACCGCGATGCCGATCGCGCTGAGCAGGCCGATCTCCCCCGGAGCGAGCATCGCCACCTGCACCGGGAGCGAGACGATCCACAACAGCACCCCCTGGAGCAGGAACACCGTGACCAGGCTGACGATCCAGAACCGCGATCCCCATCGCCGGCGGAAGGCCTGGTAGCGGTAGTCCTCCTCCTTGCCGATGCTCCTCCAGAGGAGGTGGCCCGACAACCTGATTCCCCAAAGGGTCACCAGCAGGGCGAGGAGCAAGTCGTGCGCCCCGCGGTCCCCCGCCGCGATGAAGGCGGTCCACGCGACGATCGTGAAGCCGGTGCCCCAGAAGGGATCGACGATCGAGGCGTTGTGGAGGGCAAGGCTGACCAACCACACCACCACCATCGAGAGCGCGGTGACCACCCCTGTGATCAGCAGCGTCTCGGGCAGGTTCACCGCGTCGAGTACCCGCGTTCTTCAGCGGCCGCGGCGATGCGTCGCGCCATCCGCGGGAAGACGATGCGATGGGCGGCGAGCATTCCGTACCAATACACCCGGCCTCGCCACCGCCGCGGGCGAAACCACGCGGTCTGGATCAGGTCGGCCCCGAACTCGGTGTCACGGGTCTCCCACTCGAGCCACGCCTCACCAGGGATCTTGAGTTCGCCGCGCAAGCGGAGGCGCCTTCCCGGTTCCACCTCTTCGACCCGCCAGCAGTCGACGACCTCACCCACCCGCAACTCATTGGGATGCCGTCGGCCGCGCCGCAGTCCGGGACCGCCCACTGCTCGATCGAGAAGGCCGCGTATCCGCCATGCCCAATCGAGCCCGTAGTACCCGACACTGCCGCCGATGCGGCTGAAGGCCCAGAAGAGGTGAGCGGTCTCGGCGTCGGTGGGCACCACCTGGCGGTCCATGTAGACGATCTCGCCCCGCCAGGAGCGGTTCGGTTCCGGCGCCGGCGGGTGGGATTCGGCATCGGACCAGCGGGTGATCACCCCACCCGGAAGCCGCGACAGGGCCCGGCGAAGGGCGACACGATATGGGGTGGGGTCGTCCACCAGCGGTTCGGGCGACTCGGGCACGAGACCCGATCGCAGGTCCTCGATCAAGGGACGCGCCACCCGCGCCGGCAGTGGGGTCACCAGCCCCGCCCACAGCGACGACAGTCGGGCGGCGGTCATCGGCACCGGTATCGCCCGCCGCTTCCGCAGGCCGGCCTCGTCGGCGTAGATCTTCATCATCTGCAAGAAGGTGAGCACTTCGGGCCCGCCGAGCTCGACGACGCGGCCGTGGGCCGAAGCGTCGGTGGCGGCAGACGTCAGGGCTTCGATGACGTCTCTCACCCCGACCGGCTGGCACTCGTTTCGCACCCAACGCGGGGCGAGGAGGATCGGGCTGACCTCGGTGAGGGACCGCACCATCTCGAACGACCGCGATCCCGAGCCGATCACCGGTCCCACCCGGATCTCGGTCACCGGCACCACCCCCGAAGCAAGGATTGCACCCACCTCGTGCCGGACCGCGGCGACGCGGGAATGGATGCCGTCGGCCGCCCCCTGCGCTCCGAGGTACACGATCCTCCGCAGCCCGGAGTCCTCGGCGGCGAGGCGGAAGTTGTCGGCGCCGGATCGGTCGAGGTCGGCGAAGCCCTTGCCGGCGGCCACAGAGTGGACCAGGTAATAGGCCATGTCGCAGCCGGAGGCCGCCTCCTTCAGGGAGGGGGCGTACAGCACGTCGCCGGCGACGACCTCCACCTCGCGCCTCCACGGGTGCTGGGCGAGCTTGGCGGGACTGCGAGCCAGGCAACGGACCTGATGCCCCGCGTCGAGCAGCCGCGGCACGAGGCGACCCCCGATGTAACCAGTGGCACCCGTGACGAGGATTCGCATAGCCGCGCGAGGCTAGGGGAATTGGGTGGATAGGAGTCTCCAGTCTCCAGTCCCCAGTCTCCAGTCTCCAGTCTCCAGTCTCCAGCAAGAAGGCCGTCCGCCTTCCGCCATCCGCAAGAGCCCGTCCTGACCCTCGGCACGCGCTCGACCGGTCGCGCATTGCGCATTGCGCATCGCGCATTGCGTATTCCGTATTGCGCATCCCTCATCCCTCATGCCCTTGCTCCGAGGCGCCGATGAGTCCTCATGCCGGGGTCCATCCGCGTCTTTCATCTGATTCACGACCTCGGCCCCGGTGGGGCCGAGCATGTTCTCGTCGACCTGGCCTCGGTGGCGGCCGGCGCCGGCATCGACCTGACGGTGGTGAGCATGCTCCCCACCGACGGCCTCCGCTATCCGGAGCAGCTGCGCGCCGCCGGAGCCCGGGTGGCTTCGCTCGATCTCCGCGCCTGGTGGGATCCGCGCGGTCCCCGTCGGCTGCGTCGGCTAGTCGAGATCGGACGGCCTGACGTGCTCCACTCCCACCTCAAGCACGCCGACTTCATCGCCGGCAGGGTGGCCTCGCGGAGCGGGATCCCCCACGTTTCCACCCTCCATGTGATCGAACGAGATGTCTCGGGTATCGCCCTCTTCAAGCGGAACCTCGCGGCGAGGTCCCGGAGGCGGACCGCGGCGGCCACGGTGGCCGTCTCGGAGGCGATGCGGGGTTGGTACCTGGAGGAGTTCGCCGAGGAGCCCGGCCGGGTGGTGACGATCCGCAACGGCGTGCCCGACCCCGGTGAGCCCCTCGAAGGCACTCGCGCCGCGGTGCGGGCCGAGCTGGGGATCGTTCCCGATGCCTTGGTTGCCGCCACGATCGCGGTCATGCGTCCGGGGAAGGGTCACGAGGTACTACTGGAGGCGGCGCGCTCCTCTGCCGGCGTGGTCTTCCTCCTGGTGGGCGACGGACCGCTGGAAGGCCGATTGCGGTCCCTGGCGGCGGACCTCCCGCCGGGTCGGGTGGTTTTCGGCGGCTTTCGGGAGGACGTCGATCGGATCCTGGCGGCGGCCGACCTGGTGGTACACCCATCGCTGGCGGACGCACTGCCGACCGCGCTCATCCACGCCATCGCCGCGTCTCGCCCCGTGATCGCCTCGGATGTCGGTGGGGTGTCCGAGATCGTGACTCCGGGCGCCGGGATCCTGGTGGCTCCGGGTGATGCGGCCGCTCTCGCCGCCGCGGTGGCGAGCCTCGCCGGCGACCCCGAGGAGAGGGCTGCGATGGGCAAGCACGGTCGCGAGCGGTATGACGAAGAGTTCGGCGCGGATCGATGGGCGGGGCGGCTGCGCTCGCTCTACGAGCGAGTGGTGGGCTGAGGCCGTAGCCCCCGGTTGAATCCGAGGACTGGCTACTGTGCCGCGTCACAGCCATTTGGAGGATCAGTGGCCGCGACCATCACCGTCCGGCCCATCGCGGCGGGAAAGCTCGCCGAGTGGCGTGCTTTCCATGCCGAGCTGATGGGGCCCCGCCGCATCGAATGGGCTCAGTCGCAGCGGCGGCGTGGCATCACCCGCCAGGTGGTGTCGGTCGTCGATCACGGCGACACCCACCTCGCGGTGGTCTTTTCCGAGGGTCGAAATCCCGACGCCGCCGTACGAGCCATGGCCGACTCATCCGAGGCATTCGACGTCTGGATGTGGGGCCGGGTTCAGGACTTACATGGCGAACCGCTGGCTGCCGAGACGACACTGGACACCGCGCCCCGGCCGGGACCCTGGAGGGGGTGGAGGAAGTGATGAGGACCCTGGTTCTGATACTCGCCCTGGGGCTGGTCGCGGCGGCCTGCGGCGACGATGGTGAGTCGGTCATCACCACCACGACGACGACTGGCGCCGGCACCACCTCGACCACCGCTGCCGCATTCGAGTATCCGACCCAGATCGTGGATGCGTTTGTCGATGGGTGTTCGGTCGATGGGACGGTGGAGTTCTGCCGCTGCACCATCGACGAGTTCCAGGAGCGGATGTCGCTCCAGGACTTCCTTGACCTCGAGACGGAGGGCGACATCGAATCGCATCCCGTCGTGGTCGAGATCGTGGACATCTGCCAACGCAGCACGGGCGATACCACCACTACCACCGCGGGAGGGTTCCAGCCGATCCGCGACATCGAGACCCTGATCAATATCTCCATCACCGACCTCGAGCAGTTCTGGGCTGTCGAGTTGCCGGCGGTGTTCGGCCTGGAGTACGAGCCGGTCGCGGTGTTCGGCCCCTATTTCGTCTCCGAAGGTGACGTGCCGATCTGCGGCGGTCCCCTGTCGCCCGACCAGTTCGAGGTGAACGCGTTCTATTGCCAACTCAACGACAGCGTGCAGTGGGATCAGGAGGGCCTGATGGCACCGCTCTACGAGGGCTACGGCGACTTCACCGTCGCCCTAGTTCTCGCCCATGAGTGGGGTCATGCGATCCAGGCTCGCTTCGGATTGGACGACTCGGTTCCGACGATCGTGTCCGAATTGCAGGCCGATTGTCTCGCCGGAGCGTGGACCGGGCGGATCGACAGGATGGAGAGCGACCTCCTCCAGTTGGACCCCGGCGACCTTGAGGAAGGCATGGCAGGCTTCCTGCTGATCGGCGACTCCCTCGGCAGCGCCCCCACCGGCCCCAATGCCCATGGCAACTCGTTCGCGCGGCTGAGTGCCTTCTTCGATGGCTACGCGTTGAGCACCGAGCACTGCGCCACCTTCGAGGACACGCCGCCCCCGTTCTTCCATGTTCCCTTCGTCGCCGAGGACGGGAGCGTCGACCTTCCCTACGCCGAGGCCGCCGCGTTGCTGTCGGGCTCGCTCGAGGCGTTCTGGGCGCTCGTCTACCCGGAGGTGTTCGGCGAGGCTTGGGACCCGGTCGACTCCACCGTGCCGTACTTCCCCTCGTCGGGTGACCTTCCATCGTGCGGCGGATTCACCTCCGACACCTCCTTCTACGAGGGCAACGTGTTCTACTGCCCGCCGGAGGACTACGTCGCCTGGGACGAAGAGCAGCTGTTCCCGGGCCTCTACACGGAGATCGGCGACTTCGCTCTCGGGTTGGTGCTGGCCACCCAGTGGCACGAGGCGGTGCAGCACAAGGCCGGTCTCGAGACCGATGGTGTTCTCGCCACATTGCAGCGCGACTGCCTCACCGGGGTGTGGACCGCGGCCATCACCTTCGAGGACAACCCGACCGGGATCATCCTCACGGCGGGCGACCTCGACGAGGGCATCGCCGGCTTTCTGCAGACATCGGCCCCGGCGGGCACGGAGGGCTACGCGACTGCTTTCAGACGGTTCGAGTCCTTCAAGGCGGGGTTCCTCGATGGCATCGATGTCTGCGGGCTTCCATGAAGCGAATCGCCCCGGGGTCATGACGGAGTCTGCTGATAGGCGTTCCGGGCCATCGCCGCGTAGGGCCGCGCTGACCCGGCCCCTGTATCGGCTCTACGAGGAGCGCCTCCTTCGATCGCTGGACCGGGAGAAGCTCCCTCGACACGTCGGGGTGATCCTCGACGGGCACCGGCGTTTCGCTCGGATCGCCGGCCTTCCCGACTACGCCTCGTCGTATCGGGCGGGGATGGACAAGCTCGCCGAGTTCCTCGGCTGGTGCGGCGACCTCGACGTGCCGGTGATGACCTGCTGGGTGCTGTCGCAGGAGAACCTCGAACGTCCTCCGGCCGAACTGGAGCCGTATTACGAGGTCCTGATCGACCTGTTCGAGCGGCTGCCGGCGATCGGAGGCGAGGACCTGCAGGTGGGTGTCATCGGCAGCGTCCATCTTCTGCCCGACCGGCTCCAGCAGGCGGCGCGTCAGTTGTCGGCGTCTTCGCCGCGCGGGCGGCGGCGGCTCAACCTGGCGCTCGCCTACACCGGCCGCCAGGAGATCGTCGACGCGGTCCGCGAGCTGGTGGCGAAGCTGGCCGCCGACGGGGTGGAGGCCGAGCAGATGGCCGAATCGATCGATGCGGGGGCGATCGCCGCCCACTTGTACGCCGCCGATCTACCCGACCCCGATCTGGTCATCCGCACCAGCGGGGAGTCGCGGTTGTCGGGCTTCCTTCTGTGGCAGGCGGCGTATGCCGAATACTCGTTCGTCGACGTCCACTGGCCCGGCTTCCGCCGGGTCGACTTCTTGCGCGCCCTACGCGATTTCACGCGGAGAGAGCGCAGGTTCGGGAAGTAGCGCAATGCGCGATGTGCAATGCGCGACGCGTCAAACCCTCCACGGACGCGGACCGCAGGTCGCGCATTGCGCATTGCGTACCGAGAGTGGGGCTTGCTGATCTACCCTCCAGCCCATGCCGGTCAGCGTTTCCATCGCCCGTTCGCCTCTTCGCTTGCTGGCGTATGCGGCGTTTGCGGTGCCGGCGATCCTGCTGGCGGTCGACATGATGGCTGCCTATCGCTGGTTCCCCGAGCCGGCATTCACCGAATCCGTCGTCGGCACCACCATCAACGAGAACGGCGAGTCGGTGGACGTCGTCTCCAGGTCGTTGACCCAAGACGGCCGCGCCCAACGGCGGCGTGACCTGGTGATCGCGTCGGCCCTTCTGGTGGGCGGGTCCGGGGCAATGATCTGGGGGTTGAAGGAGCTCGTCCTGCCGACGATCTTGCTGAAGGCGGACGATGAGGGGATATCGGTCCGGGTCGACGGTCCCGCACGGAGGTCGCGCCTGTTTCCTTGGGAGGAGGTGGTCGAAGTCCGCTCTGGTGTGATCGACAGCGAAGGAGCGCCGGTTTCGGTGCTCTCGATCCGTCTACGGGATATGGGCCTGCTGCCCTCCGACCCGTCGGGTGCTGAGCCCGATCCGCCGTGGATCCACCTGTATGCGGATGAGTGGGATCGACCCGCCCACATGGTGGCTCCCCTCCTCGATCAGCGGGCCGGTCGCCCCCGGGTCGCCGGGGCCGACGAGTGATCCCGATCGGGGCCCACGTCGGTACCGCCGAGCCGCTGCCCGAGGCCGCCGCTCGTGGCGCGGACCTCGTCCAGATCTTCCTGTCGAACCCGCAGTCGTGGAAGGCGCCTCCTCCCCGTCCGGACGCGGCGGCACTGGCCGCGTCGAGCCTGCCGATCTACGTGCACGCCCCCTACCTCATCAACGTCGCCTCACCCAACAACCGGATTCGGATCCCCAGTCGCAAGATCCTCGCCGACACCCTGGCCGCGGCGGGGGCTATTGGCGCCGCCGGGGTCATCGTTCATGGCGGCCATGTCGGCGACGATGAGGATGTCGCTGTCGGGTACGACCGTTGGCGCAAGGCGCTCGACTCGGTCGAGGTGACGGTTCCGGTGCTTCTGGAGAACACTGCCGGCGGGGGCAATGCGGTCCTGCGGGAGATCGACGGATTCGGACGATTGTGGGAGGCGATCGGCGCCTTCCCGGTGGGGGTGGTGATCGACACCTGCCACGCCTGGGCGTCGGGGGCGGAACTGGATGGCTTGCCCGATCGAGTGCGAGGACTCACCGGCCGGCTCGACTTGATCCACTGCAACGATTCGCGCGACCCCCACGGCTCAAGCCGCGACCGCCACGCCAATCTCGGAGAGGGGATGATCCCGGAGGACGTGCTGGTCGGCGTGGTCCGCTCCGCCGGGGTTCCCACCGTCGTCGAAACCCCCGGGGATGCCGAGGGGCAAGCCGCGGACATCGCGTGGCTCAAAGCGAGGCTGTAAGAGGAGGGCTACCCGCCTCCCACCTCCGCAAGAGAAGAGAAGACCCCCGGACTTTCTCTCCACGTTCTTGCCAATCGCCAATCGCAGCCGAGCCCAGCGAGGCTCCTACCCCAGATAGTCGGCGAGTTCTTGCTTCGTCGGATCCTCGCCGGCGGCGAAGCGCTCGACGTTGTCGTGGGCGTCGTCGTCGCGGAACTGAACCGGGGGGCTCTTCATGAAGTACGAGGATGCCGCCAGCAGCGGTCCTCCCACACCCCGGTCGAGGGCGAGCTTGATGCAGCGGACCGCATCGATCACGACGCCAGCCGAGTTGGGCGAGTCCCACACTTCGAGCTTGAGTTCGGCCGTCAGGGGCACGTCACCGAACGCCCGTCCCTCCACCCGGATGTACGCCCACTTGCGATCGGTGAGCCAGGGCACGTAGTCCGAGGGCCCGATGTGGACGTCGTCTGCGTGGAGCCCGTTCTCGAGTTGGGAGGTGACCGCCTGGGTCTTCGAGATCTTCTTGGATTCGAGACGCTCGCGCTCGAGCATGTTCTTGAAGTCCATGTTGCCGCCGACGTTCAGCTGGCTCATCCGTTCGACTACCACACCCCGGTCCTCGAAGAGCCGGGCAAGCGTGCGGTGGACGATCGTGGCCCCCACCTGCGACTTGATGTCGTCACCGATGATCGGCACGCCGGCGTCGTAGAAGCGCCGCGCCCACTCGGGGTCGCTGGCGATGAACACCGGGATGCAGTTCACGAAGCCGACTCCGGCCTCGAGCGCCGCCTCGGCGTAATAGCGAAGCGCCTCCTCGGATCCGACGGGGAGATAGGCCACGAGGACGTCTGCCTTCGACTCCCGCAGGGCGGCGACGACGTCGACAGGCTCACTGACCGACTCTTCGACCGTCAGGCGGTAGTACTTGCCGAGGCCGTCGAGAGTGGGGCCGCGCTGCACGATCACATCCGTCTCGACCACGTCGGAGAAGCGGTAGGTGTCGTTCGGTCCGGCCCACATGGCCTTGGTGAGCTCCTGGCCCACCTTGGTCGCGTCGACGTCGAACGCGGCCACGAACTCGATGTCGCGGATGTGATATCCGCCGAGCTCGACATGCATCAGGCCGGGGACCGTGGTGCCCGCCTCGGCTTTCGCGTAATACGAAACGCCCTGAATCAATGAGTTGGCGCAGTTGCCGACCCCGGCAATCGCCACCCTTACTTTGCCCATCTAGTCCTCCCTATCCTCAGGAATCCATCGAGGCGTCGGTCGCCTCATCGGGTGCGTCTCGTTCGGACGCGATGAGTTCGTCGAGCCAGGCCACGTCGGCTTCGGCCGCGCGCACCCCGTGCTCCATCAAGGAGTGGGTGTACCGGTCGACCCGATCGGCCGTCTTGCGCAACGAGTTTCGAGCCGTGGCGATCCGCTCCCGCAGAACGGCCTTGCGCCGCTCGAGGAAGCCGATTCGTGTATTCGGCTCCATGTACCGGAAGAAGGCGAGGCGTACCCGAAATGCGGTGGTGTTCTCCACCTCGGAGCCCTCGTCTTCGAGAAGCTGCTGGAAGTGCTCCTTGCCTTCGGCGGTGATGCGGTATTCCTTCCGCCGTCCCGCCCCTGGGGTGATCTCGACCCACTCGGACTTGTTCAACCGGCGCAACGCCGGATATACCGAGCCGAACGAGATACGCCAGAAGCCCAGGTCGACCAGCCGCTGTCGCAGCTCGTACCCGTGCATCGGCCCCTCGCGGAGCAGCCCCAGAATCGCCATGCCCAACATCGTGTAGATCGTTATATCGGTCCGATATAACGATTGTCAAACCAAGCGGGTTATAACTTTTCGCGAGTTCTTGGCTTCTAGTAGCCAGAACCGTCGAGCGAAAGGCGAAGAGCGAAGGGCGAAACCCCCGACCGAGCGCCTCCAGAGCCCGCTCAATGGGCCGGGAGGAAGCGACCCGGCCCGTCCTTCGAATTGCGAATAGCGAATTGCGAATTGCGGCGGCCGGCAAAGCCGGCCGCCTAATACCCCCCGCCCAGCTTGGGGTGGTCCCAGGTGACCACCCGCGAGGGCTCGACGATCACCGAGGTGTTCTTGGGGGCAAACCGCCCGAACGCCGCCTCCAGGGCCTCACCCTCGAGCACGACCGGGCTGTCGCCGACCATGGCGTACTTGGCGGCGAGGCGCCCGTAGATCCCCAGGGTGTAGGCGGGGTCGTCCACCAGCACGGCGCGCCCCTTGATCATCACCCCCTGGAGTTCGGCGTACCTCTCACCGGTCTCGAGGAGGAGGGTGACTCGAGCGTCCCGCTGGAGGTTCACGATCTTCTGCGACTTGGTGAACGAGCGAAAGACCACCTTGCCGTCCTCCATCACGTACCACATGGGTGCCAGATGGGGCATTCCCCCCCGCCCCAGTGAGGCGACCACGATGGTGTGGCCGGCTTCGAGGAAGGCGCTCACCTCCCCGGGGGTCATCGAGATGTCCTTGCGTGCCATGGGACCGACGCTAGTGCCGGCCTTGGCCCGGGGTTTCCTATGATGGAGGGGTACCCGCAGGTACGGCCGACCAGTAGGCGGCCGATCCACGAAGGCGGGGGTCAACCGAAGACGCGCGATGTTCCCCCAACCGGAACCCGGTGGGGAGAAAGGCTGAGAAATGCGCGACGAGACCCGTGAGAAGCAGACTGCCCCCAAGGTGCGCGCCGCCAAGGGCGGCCCCAAGCTGCGAATGATCACTGCCTACGACGCCCCTTCGGCGCGCATCGCCGACGCCGCCGGCGCCGACATCATCCTGGTGGGCGACTCACTTGCCAACGTGGTGCTGGGCCGCGAGACCACCTTGACCGTGACCATGGACGACATGGTCCATCACACCCGGGCAGTTGCGGGCACCAAGCCGGCTGCCCTCGTGGTGGGCGACATGCCGTGGATGTCGTATCACGTCTCGGTGGAGGAGACGGTCCGCAATGCCGGGCGCATGGTCGCCCAAGGCGGGGCCGAGGCCGTCAAGCTCGAAGGGGGTCGCAAGCGGCTGCCGATGATCGAGGCGGTCCTCGACGCGGAGATCCCGGTGATGGGCCACCTCGGCCTCACCCCCCAGTCGGTGCACGCGATGGGTGGCTACCGGGTGCAGGGCAAGCAGATCGAGGCGGCGCGCGAGCTCATCGCCGACGCCCGGGCACTCGACGCCGCCGGGGTGTTCTCGATCGTGCTCGAGGGGGTGCCCGACGTGCTCGCCGAGTTGATCACCAAGGAGGTCGGTGCCCCGACCATCGGGATCGGCGCCGGACCGAAGGTTGACGGGCAGGTACTGGTCTTCCACGACCTGCTCGGATTGGGCGATGGACGGGTGCCCAAGTTCGTGCGCCAGTACGTCGACCTGGGGGCGATCGCCACCGAGGCCGTCACCCGCTTCTTCGAGGATGTCCAAAAGGGCGACTTCCCCTCGGACGACGAGACATATCACATGCCAGAAGAGGTCGCCCGAGCACTCTTGAGCGACGGGTGACCACCCGTCGTTGGGGACCGCTGGCCCTGGGTATCGGCCTGGCGGTCGTGCTGGCGATCGCGGTGGGAGTCCTTCTCGCCGAGCCGGATCCGGCGACCAGGGCGACCACCGTTCCGCCGGTCATCGGGCCCACCACCGAGACGACGGCCGCAGCCGCCCATCCCCTCGACGCGTTCGAGCACCAGACGATCGTGGTTTCGGGGGACGAGTGGGAGGTGGCCGTGGCCACCGATCGCGACCAGCGCGCCCAAGGGCTCATGGGCGTGACCGACCTCGGTGGTCTCGACGGGATGCTGTTCGTCTGGGACGCCGACGTGGCGTCGGCCTTCGTGATGCGGGACACCCTGCTGCCGCTCGACATCGCCTTCTTCGCCGCCGATGGAACCCTGGTCGACCTGCTCCGCATGGAGCCCTGTGTCGCCGAACCCTGCGAGCGCTATCAGCCATCCGGCTCCTACCGCTACGCCCTGGAAGCCCCCCGGGGAGCGTTCGACGCGATAGACCAACCGTTCCTGTCGGTGGAGGGTCCCTAGGCGGGGGCCTTCCGCCTTCCGCCCTCAGGCTTCCCGCTTCCCGCTTCCCGCTTCCCGCAAGAATCGCCAGACCGGTATCGGCACGCGTTCACCGCTTCCTTCGTATCGCGTATCGCGTATCGCGTATCGCGCTCTCGCCCATTTCCGCGTTCCGCCCTCGCCGCGATACACTCCCCGCCTTCCCCTACTGCCCTTACGGGGGCCTCCCGCCGTACGCGGGTGTCCAAAGGAGGTGGAGCGCATCGTGCGCACGTACGAATTGATGACCATATTCCGGCCTGAGATGGTCGAGAGCGATGTCCGCACCGAAGTCGATCGCGTCGCCGCCGCACTCACCGAGCGTGGCGCCGAGATAACCGTGAACGACTTCTGGGGCAAGCGGCGTTTCGCCTACGAGATCAACCATCTCAACGAGGGCTACTACTCGGTCCTGCAGTTCAACGCCGAACCAGCGGCGATCACCGACATCGATCGGGCGCTATCGCTTTCCGACCAGGTGGTCCGCCACAAGTTCATCCGCCCGGAGTGACCTCTGGAATTCGTCACACCCACCATTCATTATTGAGAGCAATACATCGAGCAACCCCGGCAGCGGGGGCAGAGGGATAGTTATGGCAGCCAATCACGTCACGCTCATCGGCAACCTGGTCGAGGACCCGGAACTGCGGTTCACCCCATCGGGGGTGGCCATGGCGAAGGTCCGGTTCGCCGTGAATCGGCGTTGGCAAGACCGCAATGGCGAATGGCAGGAGGACACCAGCTTCTTCGGAGGCACCCTGTGGAGGGATGCCGCCGAGAACGCCGCCGAGTCCCTGACCAAGGGAGCCCGCGTCATCGTCACCGGCCGCCTCGAGCAGCGCAACTGGGAGACCCAGGAGGGCGAGAAGCGTTCTGTCGTCGAAGTGGCGATCGACGAGATCGGCCCGTCGTTGCGGTGGGCGACTGCCTCCGTCACCAAGTCACCCCGCAGCGGGGACAGCTTCGGCGGTGGATCACAGCCGAACGTCGCCGCCGCCCCTGTCGCCCGAGAGGAATACGGGCCTGAAGAGGCCCCCTTCTAAACACACTTCCCCAGGAGGACACCGTGTCACCGAGATCACAAAAGGCCGAGAAGAAGAAGCGCCGGGTTCCCGAGAGGGGGGGCCGGCGCCCCAAGAAGCAGACCTGTGAGTTCTGCGCGACCCGCGACTGGAAGGTGGACTACAAGGACGTCGCCTCCCTCCGCAAGTTCATGTCGGACCGCGCCAAGATCCGCTCCTCGCGGGTCACGGGCAACTGCCCGCGGTGCCAGCGAAAGATCGCACGGGCCATCAAGAACGCCCGTGAGATGGCCCTGCTGCCGTACCTCGGCCGATGAAGCTCGTACTCACCCAGGACGTGACCGATCTGGGGCACAAGGGAGACGTCGTCGACGTGGCCGAGGGCTACGGGCGCAACTACCTGCTGCCCCGGTCGATGGCGATCAAGGCGACCGCGGGGGCGCTCCGGGACGCCCACACTCTGCGCGAGGCACGTGAGGCGTCCGAGGCCGTCGCCCGGGAAACGGCCGAGCAGGTCGCCCTGGCGCTCGCCGACACCACCGTGGTTGTTGCCGCCCGGGCCGCCGACGAGGGCAAGTTGTTCGGTTCGATCGGCGCCCGCGACGTGGCCGAGGCCATCGCCAAGTACACCGGGGTCGTGGTCCCCGCCGAGCAGATCAGGCTGGCCGGTCCCATCAAGGAGATCGGGCTGCACGAAGTGATCGTCACTCCTTACCGCGACATCGAAGCACGACTGACTCTGGATGTGATTCCCGCGTAATGACCACCCAACTCGACCGCAGAACCCCCCAGGGGGTGGCACCGCCTCACAACATCGAGGCGGAGGAGTCGGTCCTCGGCGCGGTCATGCTGTCCGCCGACGCCGCCAACGTGGCACTCGAGTCCCTGCGGTCCGAGGACTTCTACAAGCCGGCGCACCAGACGATCTGGGAAGCGATCACCGCCCTGTTCGACGGCAACGAGCCGATCGATCCGATCACCGTCTCCGACTGGTTGCGCCGCAACGAGTCGTTGGATCGGGTGGGGGGCATCGGGGCGATCACCCGGCTGATGGAGGGGGTCCCCTCCACCTCGAACGTCGACTACTACGCCGGGATCGTCGACGAGACCTCGGTGCGGCGCCGCCTGTTGCGCGCCGGCGGCGAGGTGGGGACGTTCGCCCTCCGCGGTGACATTCCCATCGAGCAGGCACTCGACTCCGCCGAGGCCGAGGTGTTCGCCGTCGCCGACCGGAAGATGGGGGAGGGCCTCGAACCGGTCGGCCCGATGCTCAAGGCCGCCCTCGAGAAGATCGAGGCGCTCGGCGACGCCGGGGGTGCCGTCACCGGCACTCCTACCGGCTTTCATGAACTCGACCAGATCCTTGCCGGCCTCCATCCGGAGAACCTGGTGGTGGTGGCGGCCCGGCCCGGCATGGGCAAGAGCACGCTGGCGATCAACATCGCCGCCAACATCGCCGACCACAAGAAGCCGGTCGCCCTCTTCACCCTGGAGATGAGCCGCGAAGAGGTGGTCCATCGCCTTCTGGCCTCACTGGCCGGGGTGGACGCCTCGAAGATCAAGACCGGCCAGCTCGACGTCGACCGGTGGCGCAAGCTGAGCCAGGCATCATCGAAGCTGTACGAGATGCCGTTCTATGTGGACGACTCTCACGACCTCACCGTCACCTCGATCCGGGCCAAGTGCCGCCGCCTCAAGCGTAAGGGCGGCCTCGAGCTGGTGGTCGTGGATTACCTGCAGCTGATGCAAGGCCCCCGGGCGGCCGAGAACCGCCAGCAGGAGATCGCCGACATCAGCCGCTCGCTCAAGAACCTGGCCCGAGAGCTGAAGGTTCCGGTCATCGCCGTCTCGCAGCTCAACCGGCAGTTGGAGTCGAGGGAGAACAAGCGCCCCCGCCTCGGCGACCTCCGCGAGTCGGGTGCCATCGAGCAGGACGCCGACGTCGTGCTGTTCATCTATCGCGACGATTACTACGACGCCAACAACCCCGAGAACGCCGGCATCGCCGAAGTCGAGATCGCCAAGCACCGTGCCGGTGCCCGGGGAACCATCAAGCTGGCGTTCGCCGCCGAATTCAACCGCTTCGCCAACCTGGCGCGCCGCGAAGACCCGATGTAGCGGCCGAGCTTCGCTCGGCCGCAATCGGCAATTCGTCGACGAGGGACCCTGGTCTAACCTCGCCCCAACTCCGACAGGGGGCCGATGGCGATATCTCTACCGAGCGCTCTCAAGCGGGTTCTCGGAGCGACCGCGATCGCCGGTGCCATCGTCGGCGGCACCCTCGGCCTGGTCGGGTTCGGGTCTACGGTGGATGATGACCGTCCGACGGTTGGCGCACCGACCGACTGAAAGGACCGTCGATGATCCGGTACGCCCTTCAAGCCCTCGGCGCCACCTACGAGGAGACCCTCTCGTGGGCTCGGTTTGCCGAGTCGCGAGGTTTGGCCGCCTTCGCCATCCCGGACCACTATCTCCGCGGCGGGGGCGACAGCGCGTCGGCCCACGACGCCCTGGTGGTGATGGCCGGACTCGCCCGTGAGACGACTTCTATCGAACTGGTTCTGCTGGTGAGCCCGGTGACCTGGCGGCATCCGGCGGTACTGGCAAAGTCTTATGCGTCGCTCTACGAAATGTCGGGCGGAAGGGTGACTCTGGGCGTTGGCACCGGTTGGATGGAGCGGGAGCACACACTGTTCGGGTTCCCCTTCCCGGAGCGAGCCGAGCGGTTCGACATGCTTGAGGAAGCGCTGGGGTACTTGCGGGCCGCCTTTTCGGATCCGCCGAGAGCGTTCAGCGGCAAGCACTACTCCTTCGAGGCCTTCGACATGCAACCGCGTCCGCCGCTGCGGCTGGTCGTGGGCGGCATCGGCCCAAAGAGAACGCCCGAACTGGCAGGCCGGTACTGCGACGAACTGAACGCCTACCCCGCCCCTCCCGAGGCTTTTGCCGCCAAGGTGGCCGTGGCGAGGCAGGCGGCGACAGACGCGGGCCGCGATCCCGACGCACTGCTCATCTCGTCCTCGGGAGTGCTCACCGCCGCCGACGACGAGGCCACCTACCGCAAGATGCTCGAGGCGCGCGCCGCCGAGATGTCCGTGAAGGTCGAGGACCTCGAGGAGTCGATGCGGATGCGGAACTCACCGCGGGGAACCTGGGATCAGGTCCGGGAAGTGCTTGGTGGCCTGGAGGACGCGGGGTTGCAACGCTTCTACATCCAGGTGGCCGACGACGACATGAGTCGGGTGGATCACGCTCTCGAGCGTCTCCGCTCCTGACGCGACACTTGGTGGCGGCGGCTACTCACGGTGAAGGTGAACGGCTCGGCCCACACCACCTACAAGTTCACGGTCAACGAACCCGCCTGATCGTCGGTCTGAACCGGGTAGAAGCCCTCCGGGAGAGATCACCTCTCCCGGAGGGCTTCTCTCATGGACTGGCCCGCCTCAGAGCTTCGAAGGCGAGAAGCGCCTCGGTGCGGGCGTCGGCGTGGTCAACGATGGGATCGGGGTACTCGAGGCTCGATGCAGGTGGCCGCCTCCACGGTTGATAGAGGTGCTGCTGTGGTATCCCGCTCAACTCGGGCACCCAGCGGCGTATGTAGCCCCCGTCGGGGTCGAACCGCTCGCCCTGCAGGGTTGGGTTGAAGACCCGAAGGTAGGGCGCCGCATCTGCCCCGCTGCCGGCTGTCCACTGCCACCCGAAGGTGTTGTTGGCGAGGTCGGCGTCCACCAGTGTGTCCCAGAACCACCGGGCCCCCTCCAGCCAGTGGATCCGAAGATGCTTGACCAGGAACGACGCCACCACCATCCGCACCCGGTTGTGCATCCACCCGGTGGCCCGCAGTTGGCGCATCCCGGCATCGACGAGGGGATACCCGGTCTGCCCGGTGTGCCATGCCTCGAGGTGCTCGGGGTCGGTGCGCCACGGAAAGCGGGTGAACTCTGGCCGCAAGGGCTGGTCGGCGGTGTGCGGGAAGTGATGGAGAAGTTGATGGGCGAACTCGCGCCAGCCGACTTCGGAGAGGAATTTGTCGGCGCTGGTGCCCCGACGATCGCCAAGGACATGCCACAACTGGCGGGCGGTGATCTCTCCGAAGTGAAGGTGAGGCGAGAGGCGGGAGGTGCCCGCCAGGTCGGGGCGATCCCGATCGTCGCCGTAGCGCTCGATCGGCCCCCCAAGGAAGGCGTCGAGCGAGTTCCACCCGGCGGATTCTCCGGGTACCCAGTGATCGGAGAATTGGTGGTCATCCGGGGCGATCAGGCCCAGGTCGGCGAGTGGGGCGGACCAGGGCCAATTGGATGGCGGCGGCACCGCGGCCGGCGCGGGAATTGGGGAGGGAGGCTCGTCCCGCGTCAAGCAGTGCTTCCAGAACGGGGTGAACACCTGGAAAGGGGCTCCCGCTCGATTGAGGACCTCGGATGGCTCGAAGAGTAGGGCACCCTCGAACGAGACCACCTCGAGCCCGTCACGTCTGAGGGCATCGGCGACACGACGGTCACCGTCGGCGCGGGAAGGCTCGTAGAGGCGATTCCACATCACCGTGTCCGCCCCGGTTTCGGCGATGATCCGGCGCAGCTCGTCGAGGCTGTCGTCGGCCTGCCGGATGACCAGCCGTGACCCGCGGGTACCGAGGTCAACGGCGAGCGACTTCAACGAGTGGTGCAACCACCAGCGTGAGGCGACGCCCGGTTGCCACGGAGCATCCTCCTCGCGTGCCCATATGAATACCGGGATCACGGGCCGCCCGGTGTCGATCGCAGACGACAGGGCCGCATTGTCGGCGATACGGAGGTCACGCCGGTACCAGACGATGGTGGGGGAGGCCTCTCGTGGAGTCACCGGCGCGACGCTACCGGCCCCAGTTTCGCCCGCGTTCACTTGGTGTACCGTCCCCCGCCGTGTTCTCTCCCATCAATACCGCTCGCCTGGTCATCCGCTCCATGCGTCCCGACGACGGCTTCGGCCTGTGGGAGCGACGCAACGATCCCGAGGTGGCCAGGTACCAGGATTGGATCACCCCATTCCCCCGCCAGAAGGCCGACCAGATCGCCCGGGACTGCGCCGCGGTTGACGGCCCCCAGGTGGACGACTGGTGGATGGCCACCATCGAACTGGCCGACTCCGGAGAGGTGGTGGGTGACCTGGCGGTCCATATCGAGAACGAGGGCCACACGGCCGAGATCGGTTACACGCTGGGCTCCGCCTACTGGCAGCAGGGATATGCGCTCGAGGCTGCGGAGGCATTGGTCGACTACCTGTTCGAGTCGGTAGGGGTGGACCGGGTGTTCGGCATGCTTCACCCCGACAACCGTCCCTCGGCGATGGTGCTCGAACGGATTGGCATGTTGTTCGAAGGCCACACCCTGATGTCGTTCTGGCTCGACGGCGAGGGCTCCGACGATTGGATCTACGGGATGCTGCGCGCGGACTGGGAGGCGTGGCGGAGCCGTCGCCGGACCCCACCGGGCGAGGTGCGGCTGGTCGAGATCACCGCGGAGAACCTTGCCGTGGTGTCGGGGCTGCGCACCCACAGGAGCCAGGAGGCCTTCGTCGCCCCGATGGCCCGGTCGTTGGCGCAGGCGCTGCGACCCGGGACCCGCGACGGCGTGTCGATTCATCCCTGGCTGCGCGCGATCGAAGCCGACGGCGAAATCGTGGGCTTCAGCATGCTGGCACTGGTCGAGGGCCGCGACCCTTATTTGTGGCGCCTGCTCATCGACCGCCTCCATCAGCGGCGGGGTGTCGCCACGCGCGCGATGAGCCTGCTGGAAGAAGAGGCGGGGGGTCTGGGTGGCGCATACCTGGTGCTCAGCTTCGGCGAGGGGCGGGGCTCACCCGGCGACTTCTACCGCTCCCGCGGCTACGAGCCGACTGGCGAGGTCCACGGCGGCGAGGTCGAGCTGCGAAAGAGGGTCTAGGCCACCGGGACGCAGTCAGCGGTGCCCCGCGACCCGGGCGATCGTCTCCGCGGCCAATGGCCCGAGTGCAGAGTCGGGGAATGGATACACCGAGCTGACATTGATCTCGCAGAGAACGTATCCCGGCGTCCCCTCCTCATCGGGTGGTCCGTGGAGGAAGTCGGCGTCCCAGATCACGGGCAGATCCGAGGATTCCATCCCCCGCGCCTGGCAGAGCAGCGGCACCCACTCGGACTCCATTCTCTCCCGCAGGTGCTGTAGGTCGTCCCGATCCGGCGGGTAGTAGAGCCGGGGACCCGGCTGCGGGGCCTCCTCCGCGGGGGCTCCCGGAGGGGGCGGGTGCAACGCGTTCACCGCTTGCTCGCCGAATCCCGCCACCCGATCACCGACCAGGTAGCAGCGAATCATCCCTTCGCTGAGCAGAGGCTGGTAGGCCTGATCGATCATCGAGGCCCCGTTCTCGAAGTACGGGGCGCAGTCGCCGACGAATTGGTCCAGGGCCATCGACTGTGGCGTGCTGCCCCGGGCGGCGTGGCGAACCAGAACCGCGGCGGCGTGGAGGAGTTCGACCTTCCAGACACCGTTGCCCCCGTTGCCCCGTTCCCGCTTCACTACCCGCGGGCCGGTCCGGACGGCATCGGGGAACAGCTCGCTCATCGCTTCCCACGATTCGTAGAGTCGGGTGTCGGTGCCCCATCCGAGATGCCGGGTGTGGAACACCACCTCCTTGGTTCCGATCGCGTCGATCGCGTCGGGATGGGCACTGACCATCACGCCGGAGGAGGCAACCTCCCGAAGGACTTCGTTGAGGCGCGACCGATCATGGCCTTGTTCCTCGGGGTTCACCCACACCAGGGCGCCGTCGATCCCCATTAGGTGATCTCGCACCTCGCCGGCGTGATCGTCGTCGTAGAGCACGAGTTCGGGGTGGGCACCGGCCGCGGTCAGCGCCGCCCCGGTAGCAGCCAGCCGATGCGATGCGAGGTCGGCCGGGGTTTCCGGGATGCTCGGTGCGACAAGGGCGATGCGCATGTCGACGCAATTATCACAGCGAGGTTCGCGTATCCTTCCCCTCCCCTCCAAGGAGACCGCGTGGCCAACATCGTGCGAGCGGGCCTGATCCAGGCCGCATGGACCGGCGACAAGGATTCGATGCTGAAGAAGCACATTGAATTGGCCCGTAAGGCTGCGAAGGACGGCGCCCAGGTCCTCTGCTTCCAGGAGCTTTTCTACGGGCCGTACTTCTGCCAGGTGCAGGACGACGAGTACTTCTCGTACACCGAACCGATCCCCGACGGCCCCACGACGAGGGCGATGCAGGACCTCGCCAAGGAGACCGGGATGGTGTTGGTGGTGCCAATGTTCGAGGTCGAGCAGGAGGGCTTCTACTACAACACCGCCGCGGTGATCGACGCCGACGGCAGCTACCTCGGCAAGTACCGCAAGACCCACATCCCCCATGTGAAGGGCTTCTGGGAGAAGTACTACTTCCGCCCCGGGAACATGGGCTACCCGATCTTCGACACCGCAGTGGGTCGGATCGGGGTCTACATCTGTTACGACCGCCACTTCCCCGAGGGATGGCGGGCACTGGGCCTGGCGGGGGCCAAGATCGTGTTCAACCCGTCTGCGACCAGCCGCGGCCTGTCGATGTACCTGTGGAACCTGGAGCAGCCGGCGGCGGCGGTGGCCAACGAGTACTACATCGGTGCCATCAACCGGGTGGGCAAAGAGCCGCTGGGCGACAACGAGTTCTACGGATCTTCATACTTCGTCGACCCCCGCGGCCAGAAGGTCGGCGACCCCGCCTCCGACACCGACGACGAAGTGATCGTCCGCGACCTCGACATGGACAAGATCGAAGAAGTTCGCCAACAGTGGGCTTTCTATCGGGACCGTCGCCCCGACGCCTACGGGCCGCTGGTGGAGGCGTGAGTCGGCTGGCTGACGCCGGCCTCCCGCGATAGGTCGGCTGGCTGACGCCAGCCTCCCGCGATAGGTCGGTGGGCTGCGCCGCCCTCCCGCGATAGGTCGGCTGGCTGACGCCAGCCTCCCGCGATAGGTCGGTCGGCTGCGCCGCCCTCCCGCGATAGGTCGGCTGGCTGACGCCAGCCTCCCGCGATAGGTCGGTCGGCTGCGCCGCCCTCCCGCGATGGGCGATTGGCGAGAACGCGACCGGCCGGTGGGGGGCGGTCAGCTCGTTTCTTGCGGGAGGCGGGAGGCGGGAGGCGGATGGCGTTCGCTCAGCTACTGCGGTACCGGGTTGCGAGCGTCGAGTCGGCGGCGGCAAGGTCGCCGAAGTTGGTCGAGGCGAGGTTGGTGAGCATGGCCTCCTTGGCTTTTGCCCAGGGTTCGTGCAACGCACACGCCGTCTCCCAGTGACACGGCCCGCCGCGCAGGATGCACTCAGCCGACCGGAGGGGTCCCTCGACTCCCTCGATCACGTCCAGGAGGGTCACCTCCTCGGGTGCCTTTGTGAGCCGATAGCCACCGTCGGGTCCAGGCACCGAGTTCACCAACCCGGCGCGCACCAGGGTCGCCAGCACTTGCGGCAGGTACTTGGCCGGGATGTCCATCTCCGCTGCGATATCACGCGACTTGGTGAGCGAGTTTGCCTCGACATGGCGCGCCAGACTGAGGACGGCTCGGATCGCGTAGTCGGCTCGCTTTCCGAGCTTCAGTTGCATTGCTCGTAGACCCCCTCACACATCACGGCGCTTGAACACCCATCCCGCGATAAGCGCGGGGACGGTGATCCAGAGCGCCAGGGCACCGCCGATTATGGCCGCGGTCCCGGCGGTGCCGAACCGGTCGAACATGTAGACGCCGAATGGTCCGAGGGAACTCGAGTCGGTTGCCAGTAGAGCGAGGATCCGAATCGCCTCGAGGGGATTCAGTAGCACCGCCCACAGGAACCCGACGGGACCCAGGCGGAGTCCTGGCCCTACCGCGGCGAGCAGTAGATCGATGCCAAGTGCCGCAGCGAACCAGACGGCTGCGGCGATAGCCGTAGCCTGGCTCCGGCTCGTCGAGAGCGCCGAGATGAGGACGCCGACCGTCACGCCGACGGTGGCGGCGGCGAGAGTGGCCATGGTGGCGACTCCGAAGCCGGCGAGGTCGGCTCCGGTGACCACCGGGGCGATGAGCACGGCCGCGACGCCGAGTCCGACCAGGACGGCGACCGAGACCGTCGTGGTGAGCCCGGCGATGATCCCGACCGGGATGCTCGATCGGCGAATCGGCTGCGCGGCGACGAGGGTGAGGGTTCCCTGCTCGCGTCCACCTGCCATCGACGCCGCCCCGAGGAGAAGGCCGATCAGCGGTGGGAGGAGGAGACCAAGCGCCACCAGTCCATCGATCGCCGCCCCCACTCCGCTCAGGCCCAGGTCCCGCAGGGATCGCAGCCCGACCAGAGTCAGGGCGATTGCTCCGGCACCGTGGAGCACGGCGGCGCCGAGCACCCAGCGGGTGCGTGCGGCGCCTCGCATCTCCCATGATGCAATCGCACGGATGTCGAGCATGCGCGACGTCATCGGCTCACCTGACTCGCCGCCGCCGCCGGGGCCTTGCCGTTGAAGTCACATCCGGTTGGGTGATCTGGCTTCGCCCCCGCGATCCGTCCTCCGACGATCTTGATCACGGTTTGGTCGAGTCCTCCCAGGTCGGACTCGGTCGGGGTGGCTATCACGACAGTTCGCCCATCGTCTGCGGCGGCACGGAGCACGACGGTGAGAACGGCGCGCCCCTGGTCGTCGAGATTGGCGAACGGCTCGTCGAGGAGAACGAGCGACGGCTCCCCGAGAAGGGCCACGGCGAGTGCAACTCTTTGGCGTTGCCCTCCCGAGAGCACTTTGATCGGGCGATCGGAGTCGGGAACGAAGCCCGCGGGAAGGGGTGAGTCGGCCGGGTCCACTCTCCGCAGCCGGGCGAAGAAGGCCACCACCTCACCGACGGTTGCCCATGGGGGGAGCCCCACGCTCTGTGGCAGGTAGCCGACGTGCTGGCGCATCGATGCGATCGGTTCTCCCCGAAAAGTGACGCTGCCGCGGTGTGATGCCAGACCGGCGATACAGCGCAGCAGTGTGCTCTTGCCGGATCCGTTGGTGCCTGTCACCGTGAAGATCGTGCCCCCCGACGCGGTAAACCCAATGTCGGTCAGCACCGGCTGTTGGCCGTAGGCCTTGCTCAGACTGCAGACCGTGAGGGCGTTGGGGGTCCGACCGGAAGCGCTCATCGGCGTGCCCTGGTCAGTCGGGGGCGTTTCGCCAGCGAGATGAGCGCCATCGCGGCGAGCAGGGCGGCAGACGCACCGGTACCACCGAGGAACAAGCCGGCCCGTGCCTCGGGCGGTGGCGAATCCGGCGAGGGAGAGATCGGCCGGATGAGAGGTAGCGGGTCGACCAAAACCGGGCGCTGGAGGGCCCACCGCTCTTCGACCGCCCGGATCATGCGGAAGGCCGGGCTCGAGGCCAGCGGCAGCAGCACCGGTGCTCGTACGAGCAGTCGTTCCACTGAGCTGCCCTCGACATGCGGGGTGGCTCCTTTCCCGCGGCCGTTGTCGTATCCGCGGTAGGTACCCCAGTGGTTGCCGTGGCCCCGATCGTGCCATGCGACGCCGTCCGAGGCGCCGCGGCCCTGTTGAAGCACCTGGACCACGTTGCCGACGAACGAGTTGGCGAGGAACACTGCGGTTGAAGCGGGGTACAGCGCCACGCCGATCTGGTTGCGGATGACGGTATTGGCGGTGATCCGGATCGGCTCTTCACCGCCCGCCGGGCCGTCGATGTGGAGACCGGTCCGGTTGCGGGTGATCACGTTCTCGACCACCTGGACATCGGCGACGTCCTTGAGCAGAAGCCCGAATCCGGTCGACGCCGACCCGCTGTCGGTGAGTCGGTTGCGCAACACGAGCGCAGGCCCCCCGTACATCAGTACGGCGGCGGAGAGGTTCCCTTCGATCAGATTCTCGACCAGGGTCAGGTGGGCGGCGAACATCGAGTGCACCCCGTATCGGTTATGGCGCAGTTCGTTCCCATCGATGAGGGCGCCAGATCCGAACGACACGAAGACGCCGTCGCGTACCCGCTCGATGACATTTCCCCGGATCAACGCGCCGTCGACGTCCCATAGCGACAGCCCGTCGCCACGGCCTCCTCCGAGGGTCTCATCGCCACCGAGGGCGTGGTCTTCCCCCACCACCCCGCCGCTCCGACCGATGACATGGTTGCCGACGAGGTGGACGCGTGCCGCGCCGTGGACGGCGATACCGACATACGAATCCTCGACCGTCACCCCTTCGATGTGAACGTCGTCGGCCTCGACCCGGATGCCGGCAGGGCTGCCGCTCGGCCCGGGCCCGCTGCCGGCCACCCGGAGACCGCGTAATACGGTGCCCGTGGCGGTGATCGTTATCACGGTGCCGGACCCGTTGCCCTGCACCAGGGGCATCCCCTCGCCCTCGATGGTCAATCTCCGGTCGATGGTCACGTTGCCGCGATACGTTTGGTCGCTGAGGATGAGGGTGCCCCCTTCGGGTACGGCGGCGATGAGTGACTCGAGGTCGATCCAGTCGTCGTTCGCTCTCGCCGTCGGGGCGAGCGCCCCGACGGCGAGAATCACCGCCAGCAGGGTGGGAAAAGCGCGGGTGCCTCGACCTTTGCGCCTCCTCACGACGCGCGGCCCGAACGACAGCGCGGCAGCCGCGGTGAGCATGCACAGGATCGCCGAACCGGGCCGCGAGAACGCCGTGAAGTTCCATATCTTGGTGCGGCCGATCACCAGCGGTGTGAACCCATCCATACGGAACGCCGCTGCCGGGTCGAGATCGTGCCCGAACTGGTAGAGGCGCACCTGGATCACGGCAAGGATCGAAATGGGCAGCACCCAGAGGTAGAGGCGGGCGAGGCGCGCCAGGAGCCGGCGCCGGCGGGCCACGGTGGCAACCACGACCGCGGCGAGAGCGGCGGCGATTCCAAGGGGCCACAGGGCCATCTCGGGCAGGTCGTCGGTGCGGAAGGGCCGCATCCCGACGTAGTGGTTGAGGCTGTCGATCTCGGCGAGATCCCCTTCGACCCTGTTGCCATAGGCGAGGAAGTGGAGTCCGTTCGGGTACTGCGGAGCGTCCAGGTTGGAGCGCCAGATCGGAAGGAACACCGAGGCGACCACGAGAAGCGCAGCCAGGGTCCCGAGTGCCCAATGGGCCCGGTCGACGGGTGGCGGGGGCCCGGAGATGGAGCCTTGCTCCCCGCCCCCCGCCACGGTGGACCCGTCGACCAGGGCGCCAGCGGAATTCATTAGCCGCTCGCGATCAGTTCGACCATCATTCCGGCCTCGTGATGACCGGGGACGGCGCAGTAGACCATGTAGATGCCAGCGGGGATGGTGATCGTCTCACTGACGGTCTCCCCCGGATTGGCGAGCATGTGGAAGTCGAGTTCATCGATGGTGATGTCGTGCTCGACGACACCGTTGTTGACGAGGGTGATCGTCACCTCGGTGTCGGCAGGCACCATCAGTGGGTCCGGCTCGAACTTGAATTCGGTGGCCGTAACGGTGATTTCGATTCCGGCGGAGGTGGTGGAGTCGGGCTGGCTGGTAGTGGTCCCCGCCCCGCTGTCGCTGCCGCCGCACGCAGCCAGTAACAGTGTGGCTGCGGTGAGGGCTGCGAGGCCCCGAAGTTCTTGTCGCATCTTCGATTTCTCCTTGTCTAGGGGTTGGGTCCCGGGTGGCGCCGGTGGCGCCACCCGGGACCATTCGTGGTTCAGGGCTCGATCAACAGCCAACCCTGCATTTCGAGGTGCAGGGCCGAGCAGAACTCCGTGCAGTAGAAGGCGAATGAACCGGTGCGGTCGGCGACGATCTCCACCGTCAGTACCTCGCCCGGATCCAGACTGGCCTGGACGTTGTAGCCCGGGATCGCAAAGCCATGGGTGGCGTCCACCGCCGTCTCGATGTTCGTGATGTGCAGTACGACCTTTTCGCCTTGCTTGGCGCGAATTACATCGGGGGTGAAAGTGCTGCGGCGCGCAGTCATGTACACGTGCAGCGTGTCCCCGATGCGCTCGACCCGCTCTTCGCCCGCCGCGATCGCTACATCGGATGGCGCCATCGTCAACGGATCGGTCCCAACGGGGTAGACGGTCCAGACATCGGCGAGTCGGTCCACCGCGATCATCTGCACATAGTGCGGTTCGCCGAACCCGATGGGCATGTCTCTGAGGATCCGCAGCTCCGGGCTGTCGATGTCGATCAGTTGGAAGTTCTGCGGATGCAGAGTGCCCACGGGCGTGAACCGGTCGATCGACCACTTGTTGAGCGCCACCAGGTATTTGCCGTGGGGATTCACGGTGTCCCCATGAGCGGTGACGAGGTGGCCGATGTTGTAGTGGACCGGGATCTTGTCCACGAGGCGGAACGCGTCTGCCTCGTCCACGCCGGCCTCGGGGCCGAGGGTCCATCGTGCAACTGCGGTTTCGACGAACAGGCTGGTGTAGGCGTTGCCCCGATTGTCGAACTGGGTGTGCAGCGGACCGCCCCCCAGCTCGACCTGTGCTTCGACGACCGCGTCAAAGCGCAGGACGGGTACCCCGAACGGGTCGTATCCCTCGATGTCACCAGCAGCGATCGCCGCTTCGATGCGGTCGATCGAGTACACGGTGGCGTTCGGGTCGAGTTTGCCTGACACGACGATGTAATTGCCGTCGGGTGAGACGTCGACGCCGTGGGGATTCCGCGGCTCGGGGGCGAACCAGAGGATCCCTTCGTCGATGGCGGTTTGGAGGCGGATCATCCGAACCCCGTTCACCATCTCGTAGTTGCCGGCGGCGACAACCTGCTCGGCCAATTCCCAGTTGATGATGTGCAAGTAGTCGAAGTCGTTGGCGATCGCTCCGGTCTCGATCGAGGGATTGCCCTCCGTGTTTCCGCCGGTCGCCATCTCCGTGTTGTACGAGTTGATGAAGGCCCAGCCGAAGCTGGCGAGTTTGCCGGCGTCGGCGAGGTCCTGGTTGTAGGGCGGAAGCTCTATCTGGAAACTGCGTTCCAGGTCGAAGTGCCCGGTCACCGGGTCGACCGCCAGGAACGACGACGCACCGCGATAGTGCTCTGCGTACTCCTCCAGGGGTGCGTAACCGCCTTCGACGAACATCGGCGCGGGCGTCTTGGCTGAGATGTGCACGTACTCCGTGTTCGGGGTGGCAAAGACTCCGCCGTGCGAACTCTGGATGTTGGGGACATCGAGAATCTGCTTCGTCTTGAAGTCGCGTAGGTCGACCATCGCGATCCGCCCGTTGGCCCGGTCGTTTATGTAGAGGAAGCGCCCGTCGTAGTCGCCATCGGTCTCCGAGAGCGCCGGGTGATGGGTGTCACCCCAGGTCAACTGTGCGTTCTGGTCGGGATCGGAGCCCCCGGCGAGGATTTCCATGCTCCAGTCGGCGCCGAAGCCGTACCCGGACCATGAGTCAGGGGCGAATACCGGGATCGTCTTCAACAGCCGCATCGATGGAACCCCGATCACATGCATCTGCCCGCTGTGACCGCCCGAGGCGAACATTAAGTAATCGTCGTGGTCGCCCGGTGCGACGAACGTCGCCAGGGCAGCCTCGGCCTCGGCTCCGGTGAGGCCCCGGTCCGCGGCGATATCCGCCAGGTTGCCGCCCGATGCGGTACTGAATCCGAGCCGGGCGCCGGCGACCCCCACCACGAGGCCGAGGATGAGGGCTCCTACGCCCCAGGCAATGTTGCGACTCTTCACGGCTGCTGTACCTCCTGAGAACCCGCCGCCCTGCTGGGCAGACGGAACCATTAGTGAATCGCTTCACAAACTAGGGAGGTACATGATTGGGCCGTAGTGCCAAAAGCCCCTAAGGACGTGCGCGGATGGGTCGCGGATCCCATCAACTCTCGGCTTGCGGCAAGCCGAGAGTTGATCCCGGGGCGAGCCTATCCGCGCACGTCCTAAGCCGGCGGATCGCGATTGAGTCACCGCCTGAGAGCCTGGGATCGTCTTGTCGGGAGCCGTTAGACGGGCGGGTTCTGCGCTCAGGTCCTGATCTCGACTGGATGGACCGAGCTCCAAACCGGCGTCTTTCGGGCGTGCTCGGAGGAGGCCCGCCTGCCAGGTTCGGACGGTTTTCGAGCGTTCCAAGGAACCCGGGGAGCTGAATCTTGAGATCGAAACCCAGCCCCTGTGGCGTGGAAGCCGTGGTAGATCTCCTACCTGTGTGGCATGATAATGGTATGAGAGGAACCATTGACAAGGCTGGTCGGTTGGTAATTCCCAAGCCGCTACGGGATGCGGTCGGACTCGTCCCCGGCGACGTCGAACTTAGCCGCGACGGCGCCGGGATCCGGATCGAGCCGGTTGCCGGAGAGGGGACCACGGAAGTGAGGGGACGCCGAGTTATCGAAGGCGGCCTCACCATCACCGACGACGACGTTCGTTCGCTCCGCCTTGGTGATCAGCGGTGACCGAACCAGAGGTACTCGTCGACACCAGCGTTGCAGTCGCGTTGATAGTCGGGGGCCATGAGGCCCATGACAGCACGATCGAGGCGCTCGAAGGGCGCGTTCTCGGATTGGCCGGCCACGCCTGGTTCGAGACCCTCTCGGTGCTCACCCGGCTGCCGCCTCCTGCCCGCCGGCGGCCACGCGAGATCGTCGACATTCTCGGCGACAATTTCCCAGGGTCGAGGTTCCTTCCCGCGGAGGCGGCCAGGGAATTGACGGGACGGCTAGCCGAGATCGGGGTGTCGGGGGGCGCGGTGTACGACGCCCTGGTGGCCCAGGCAGCAGTCGTCCATGGACTCTCCCTCGCCAGCCGCGATCGACGAGCCGTCGATGTCTATCGGGCCCTCGGAGCATCTGTCGAGATGCTCACCTGAGACGCACCGCTCGCCACAGTCCCCATCGCTAGCCTTCACGCCCCCCGATCACAGGACTCACATGGGCAAGCACGACGATCTTCTGAAGCGGCACAAGGCGGTCCTCCCGGCGTGGATCGCCCTCTACTACGAGCACCCGATCTCGATCGTCGACGGCGACGGGCGGAGGGTGGTCGATGCCGAGGGCAAGGAGTACCTTGACTTCTTTGGCGGGATCCTCACCACCATGACCGGCTACAAGACCCCCAGCGTGGTCAAGGCCATCCAGGAGCAGGCGGCGAAGATGCTCCACACCTCGACCCTCTACCTGATCGAGCAGCAGGTCCAACTGGCCGAGAAGATCGCCGGCCTCTCGAAGATCCCCAACGCCAAGGTGTTCTTCGCCAACTCGGGGAGCGAGGCGAACGACACCGCCTTGATGCTGGCCACCGCCTACCGGGGTTCCAATCAGGTGCTGGCGATGCGCAACTCCTATCACGGGCGTTCGTTCAGCGCGGTGGCGATCACCGGCATCCGCTCGTGGTCGGGGACCCCACTGTCGCCCTTCCAAGTGATCTACGTCCACGGCGGCTACAAGTACCGCAGCCCGTTCGGCCACCTGTCGGACAAGGACTACATCGCGGCCTGCGTCGCCGACCTCGAGGACATGCTGCAGGTGGCCAGCGTGGGCAATGTGGCGTGCATGATCGCCGAGCCCATCCAGGGCGTGGGCGGGTTCGTGGCGCCTCCCGACGGCTTCTTCGGGGAGATGAAGAAGGTGCTCGACCGCCACGGAATCCTCTTCATCTCCGATGAGGTTCAGACCGGATGGGGCCGCACCGGCGACCACTTCTGGGGCATCGAGGCCCACGGGTTTACCCCCGACATCATGACCTTCGCCAAGGGCCTAGGCAACGGCCTGGCGATCGGCGGCCTGGTGACCCGGGCGGAGATCATGGACTCGCTCGACGCCAATTCGATCTCCACTTTCGGCGGCAACCCCCTGGCAATGGCCGGCGCCCTCGCCAACCTCGAATACCTGATCTCCGAGGACCTGCAGACCAACACCCAGAAGGTCGGCCAGCAACTCAAGTCCTCCCTGCAGGACCTGGGCGAACGCATCGACTTCATCGGCGAGGTGCGGGGCAAAGGCCTGATGCTGGGAGTAGAGATGGTCAAACCCGGCACCAAGGAACCCAACCCCGAAGCCACCAACGCAGTGATGGAAAAGGCCCGCGAGTACGGCCTGCTGGTCGGCAAAGGCGGCCTCTACGGCAACGTCTTCCGCCTCGCACCCCCCCTCTCCCTAACCCAAGCCGAAGCCGAAGAGGGCTACGCCATCATGGAGCGAGCGTTCGAAGAGGTCGCCGGGATGTGAGGACTCCGGCTCCGCGATGTGCGATGCGCAAGGCGGCGCGTTAGTCCGAATCTGTTCGGTTGCTTGCTCCGCAATGCGCGATGCGCGATGCGCGGCGCGTCAAAGCGGTTCAACGACTCAAACGCTCCGTGTCCGATTGGTTCCCTCGCGTCGCGCATTGCGCATCGCGCATTGCGTCAGGCTGAGCGGTCCTGGTGAACTTGTCGGGTCAGGATGATGAGTTGGCGACGTAGGTGGTCGATCGTCTCGTGCGCTTCGGACTTGGGCAACGAATGGATATCCGCGGCGAGCTCCAATAGGACGGTGACCTCGGCGAGCGACCCTGATGCGATTCTCAGGTGCCGCTCCAGGTCGCCGGGTGAGCCGCGACCCAGCCCCTCGGCGATGTTCGCTGGCACCGAGATCGAGGCGCGCTGGATCTGGCTCGTCAGCCCGAACCGTTCGTCGCGGGGCATGCCACGACAGAACGCGTACGCCTGTTTCGCGAGAAGCTTGGCGTTCGAGAGTGCCTTGCTGTTGTAGAGGTTGCGCACCCAGTCGATGTATCAGGTTCAGCGCAGCGAGGGAACCCCGTCAAACCGACCGGGTCGATCACCAAGCAGACGTTGGAACGCGCCGCGCATCGCGCATCGCGGATGCCTCCGGCGCGATTGAGTGGATACCCACAGAGACCTAGAAACGCGCCGCGCATCGCGAATGCCTCAGGCCCAATTGAGTGGATTCCCACGGAGTCCTAGAAACGCGCCTAGCTCTACTTCGAGGATCAGCCGCTTCCTGGCTGAACGGGCGTCGCCACTCCCCAGGTCGATGGTCCTGAGTAGATTCCCAAGCAGACCTTGAAACGCGTTGCGCATCGCGCATCGCGCATTGCAGAAACACCGCCACAAGAGGAGCCCGCAATGCCCACCACCCTCATCCGCAACGGAACAGTGATCACCGCCACCGAAACCATGTCCGCCGACGTCCTGATCGACGGCGAGAAGATCGTCGGCATCGCCGCTCCCAAGTCCCACGGGTGGAAGGCCGACAAGGAGATCGACGCCAAAGGCAAGTACCTGTTCCCCGGCGGGATTGATGTTCACACCCACATGGAGTTGCCCTTCGGAGGCACTCTCGCCTCCGACGACTTCGAGTCGGGTACCCGCGCTGCCGCCTGGGGCGGCACCACCACGATCATCGACTTCGCCGTCCAGGTTGTCGGCGAGCAGGTGATGGACGGTTACGAGGCGTGGATGGAGAAGGCCGCGGGCAACTGCGCCATCGACTACGGGTTCCACATGATCGTCGGCGATGTCACCGACCAGGCGCTGAAGGAGATGGACATCCTCATGGGGGAGGGGGTGACCTCCTTCAAACTGTTCACCGCCTACCCGGGGGTCCTCTACTCGGACGACGGCAAGGTGTTCCGGGCGATGCAGAAGGCTGCCGAGAACGGCGGGACGATCATGATGCACGCCGAGAACGGCATGGTCATCGACGTGCTGCGCGAGCAGGCGCTGCAGCGGGGGGAAACCGACCCGATCCACCACGCCATCACCCGCCCCCCAGTAACCGAGGCCGAGGCTACCCACCGGGTGCTCGCCTACGCCGAGTTGGCCGGATGCCCGGTGTATGTGGTGCACATGTCGGCGAAGCAGGCGGTGGCCGAGGTGGCGATGGCCCGCAACCGGGGCCAGAACGCGTTCGGGGAAACCTGCCCCCAGTACCTGTTCCTGGACTGGGACAACCTGCGCGAGCCCGGTTTCGGCGGCGCCAAGTACGTGTGCTCGACCCCGGTGCGCGACCGCGAGCAGGGCCACCAGGATGCGCTGTGGAAGTACCTCGCCACCAACGACCTGCAGGTGGTCTCGACCGACCACTGCCCGTTCTGCATGAACGACCATCCCCGCTTGGGAACCCAGAAGCGGTTGGGCGAGGGCGACTTCACCAAGATCCCCAACGGCCTCCCTGGAGTGGAGGACCGGATGCGGATGATCTACCACGGGGCGGTCGGCGAAGGCCGGCTCAACCTCAACCGCTTCGTCGAGGTGACCGCAACGGCGCCGGCGAAGATGTTCGGCCTGTTCCCCCAGAAGGGAACCATCGCCATCGGCACCGACGCCGACATCGTGATCTTCGACCCCAACGCCATGCACACCATGTCGGTGAAGTCGAGCCACATGGACGTCGACTACAACGCCTACGAAGGCAAGAAGGTCCAAGGCGACATCACCCTGGTGATGTCCCGCGGCAAGGTCCTGATCTCAGACGGGGCGTATCACGGGACCAAGGGGGATGGGCGGTTCCTCAAGCGGGGGACGTGTCAGTTGTTGGTGTGAGGGGCGGCGGGGTTCTCTATGCGCCGCGAAGGTTCGGTGACGTCGACTGCTTGAAGGACTCGCTGGCGTTGAGGCCTTGGTCGCTGCCGGGGCACGGAAGGGCGAACGTCAGCGCTCTGCGACAGCAAGGCGCCTCGCCAGGTAGGGCGCCAGCGCACTGGCTGGATGATTGGCGAGCTCCGCCGGGGGCCCGGACGCGACGAGCTGTCCGCCAGCGCGCCCGCCACCGGGTCCGAGGTCAACGATCCAGTCCGCCGTGGCGATGAAGTCGATGTCGTGTTCCACGGCGACGACCGTGTCGCCCCGATCGACGAGCCTCTCGAGGACGTCCACGAGGAGTTGGATGTCGAAGGCGTGGAGACCTGTGGTCGGCTCGTCGATCAGGTACAGTGTGCGCCCTTCGCCAGGCTGGGTCAGCTCTCGGGCGAGTTTCAGCCGCTGGGCCTCGCCGCCACTGAGGGTGGACGTTTCCTGACCGAGGCGCAGGTAGCCGAGGCCGACGTCGGCGAGGACCTGCAAAGGCCCCACGATTCGCGTATGTTCGGCAAAGTGGTCTAGGGCCTGGCCCACCTCCAGGTCGAGGACATCGGCGATGTTCAGGCCGCCGTAACGGATTTCGAGCGTTTCGGGGGCGAACCGCCGCCCTTCGCAAGTCGGGCAGTCGACCGCGACGTCGGCGAGAAAGTGCATCTGGACCCAGATCGACCCTGTGCCGAGACAGCGGCCGCATCGGCCTCCCCGGTCGGTGTTGAAGCTGAACTGAGCGGTCGAGTAGCGCCGGGCGCGGGCCTCGGGCAGCTTCGCGAAAGTCTTTCGTACTTCGTCGAATATTCCGATGTATGTCGCCGGGGTCGAACGGGCGGATCGGCCGATCGACTGTTGGGTAACGGTCGCGACTCGCGTCATTGACTCCCAGCCCGTGATACCTCGGTAGGGCCCAGGTCCCACTTGTCCGTCGCGGATCGCAGCGGAGACGGCCGGCCCGATCGACCCACTTGTCAACGAGGTCTTGCCGCTGCCGCTGACCCCGGTGACGCAGGTGAGACGCCCAATGGGGATCGGGACGGTGATGTCGGCGAGGTTATGAAGGTTGGCACCCTCGACGGTGAGCCAGGCATCCGGCGGCCTCCTCTTCCCCGAACGCCCCGATTCGACCGAGAGCGTTCCGCGCAAGAACTGTCCGGTGGGCGAGTCGGCTGTCGCGGCAACCTGGTCCCGGGTGCCTGACGCCACCAGCCGGCCGCCGAGGACACCGGCGCCCGGTCCGAGATCGAGGATGAAGTCGGCCGCCTCGATCGTCTCTCGGTCGTGCTCAACCACGAGAACGGTGTTCCCTGCCGTGTGGAGCCGACGCAGGACCCCGATGAGCTTTCCCATGTCACGGGCATGGAGGCCGATCGACGGTTCGTCGAGGATGTAGGTGATCCCTACGAGGCCGCACCCGAGCTGGCGAGTAAGCCTTAGCCGTTGACCTTCGCCGACCGAGAGCGAAGGTGCCTTGCGATCGAGCGAGAGGTAGTCGAGACCAACGTCGATCATGAACTCCGTCCGGAGTCGGACTTCCTCGAGCAGTTCGGCGCCGATTTGATGGAGAAACGACCCAGCCAGCTCGGTTTCCACGTCCGTGAACCAATTCTGCAACTCATCAATGGTGAGTGAATTGACCTGGGCGATGTTGAGACCGCCGAGGCGGACCGTGAGGGCGGCCCGGGCATGGCCCGCCCCGCCGCACGCCGGGCAGGTCGCAGTTGCCATTAGGGATGCATATGCGTCCCTACGCTTCGCCGAGTTGGCATCTCGATAAAGCCGCTCGATCTCCGACGTCAGGCCCGTGAATGGTTCGCGAGTAACGTCGGTCGCGACAGGCGGTGGCAGGTCAGCCCCCGCGGTGCCGGTAAGGATCAACCGCCTGACGCTCGAGGGGATCTCGCGCCATGGGGTGTCGAGGTTGGCGCCAGCAAGTTCTAGCAGCCTTGGCATGCGCCGGAGCGGCCACCAGGTCTTCTTGCTACGGCGCCTGTCGCCGAAGAACGCTAGCGCCCCGGAGCGGACCGACTCCCGGTCGTCAAGCACCAAAAGCCTTTGGTCGACCGCGACCGTGTAGCCGAGTCCATCGCACGCCTCGCACATCCCCCGCGGCGAGTTGGAGGTGAAGTAGTCCGACGATGTAGCCACGGATTCCGTCCCACACGTGGCACAGATCCAGCCGGGGGCGACGTACCTCACGACGCCGGTGCTGTCGCGCACCACCATCACGCGCCCGGCATGCAGCGCGCCGGTGAGCAGCCGCTCTACCTTCGACGTCGTCCGGCTTGCCCATCCCGGTTCGAGCGTCAGGCTGCCTTCGTCGCTGTCAAGCGGCGCGACCACCAGCGGATGCTGATCGCCATGGCTGCGGAGCCAATCGACGTGCTCCGCTGCGATTCGCGGGAAGACCTCATCTCCGCATCCGGCGCATGCATGGCGACCGAGCCTGGCGAAGAGCAGCCTCATGTAATTTGATACCTCCGTGATGGTGCCGACACTCGAGCGGGGGTTTCGGCTGAGCTTGCGTTGCTCGATAGCGATGGTCGGCGTGAGGCCGGTGATCGACTCGATCACCGGCTTGGGGAGCTTGGAGAGGGAGCTGCGCGCGTAGGGCGACAAGCTTTCGAGATACTGCCGATGCCCCTCGGCGTAGATCGTGTCGAAGGCCAGCGACGATTTTCCGCACCCTGACACGCCTGTAATCACCGTGACGCCGTCGCGCGGGATCGTAACGTCGATCGACTTGAGGTTGTGCTGGCCCGCGCCGCGCACCACAATCCACCCAGCCTGCGCGATCGGGGGACGCAACGTGCCGGGTTCGGGGGCGCCGTGGGTCATCGCAGCCTCAGCCCGCCGCCGCAGGCGAACCGGCGTCGGACAGACGGCCTGCCAGCTCAATGGACGCGAAGTCGCCACCCTCGGGGCCTATCACCTGGAGTCCGACCGGAAGGCCGCTGTCCATCATGACAGGGAAAGCTGTCGCGGGCAGCCCAGGAAGAGAGGCGATCGAAGGGTATATGAGCTGCCATCCGTAGGGGACTGCTGTGCCGTTGATTGAGAGGGTGGGCTGGGACGCCTCTCCCGTGGGCCACAGCGATGTGTCGGCCATGTGACCGAAAGCAGTGCCCAATGTGATCGGCGCGAGGAGCAGGTCGTGCTCGGCGAAAAACTCGGCGTAGCCCTCGCGGATGATCTCCCGCAGCGACAGCCAGACGAAGTAGTCCATGACGGAGGCGGTAATGCCCCGCCTCCAATCGGCGTCGAACGGGGCACGGCGTGCCGCTAGCGCCTCAACCATGGCGTTCCGCTCCGCGGCTGGACGACGAGCGAGGGTGAGGGCGCCGAGCAGCGAGCAGGTGACTGCAATGTGTTCCTCGCCCCAACGGGGCGGCGCGGCCTCGACCACTCGGGCGCCTAGGTCGGCCGCACGGGCCGCAGCAAGCTCCACCGCGGCGCGCGTTGCTGCGCTTAGTGGGAGCCAGGCAAGCTCCGGGAGCACGGCCAAGCGTAGGCCGGAGAGGCGGTCGCGTGAACTGAGCCAACTGACGGGGTCAGGCTTGTGGATCGACCCAGCGCCGGCGACCTCTAGGAGCGTGGTAAGTATCGATGTAGACGCCGCAGCGAAACCCTGGCTCCCGAGGACGCTACCGGGAAGGTCGCGTGGGACAATCCGCCCCTCGCCGGCCCGCGACAAAGCACCATCCGTCGCCCGGTGAGCGAAGACGCCGCAGAATGCGCCAGGCACGCGCAGCGACCCGATGAGGTCGCTCCCGAGGTCGCCCGCGCTCAACCTCAGGGCCACCGCCGCCGCGCCGCCGGAACTCCCCCCGGCGGTGTGTCGGTGGTCATATGGATTGCTAGTCACTCCGTACCGTGGGTTGCGCGCCTGCCAGTCCTCCAGAAGATATGCAACGTTCGTCTTGCCGATTATGACGGCGCCTGCTGCCTTGAGTCGGAGCACGGAGGGTGCATCGGTCGCGGTCGCATCGCCGCAGACATGCGGGTCGCCAGCCGTGCTCGGGTAGCCAACCACGTCGATCGACTCCTTCACCGTGATCGGTACACCAAATAGAGGCATGCTCGCTCGATCCTCCAGCGGGATGCGATCAAGCGCGGCGGCCTCGGCGATGACCCGAACAGGGTCGTGGACCACGATTGAGTTGACCGGCCGGTTCCGTTCCTCGAAGTCGACCAGCAGGGCACCAACCGCGTCCACCACGGTGTGCGGCCTAGTCGCCGTCGTCGGCTGCCCAGGAGCCCTCGCCATCGGCTGGAGGGCGGCCACCGAATCAACGACCAAATCCACGACGGGTTGCCAGACGCCATCCGCCGGCGCGGCTAGCGGGTGTGTGTGCAGATCGTCGTCCTCGAGCAGCTCGTCGATCGGAACCTTATCAAGGAGGGTGAGAAACGGCTCGATGGGCAGGCCCGGCTCCTCCACGGAGCCTCGCCAGGTGTCCGGCTCCACGATGGTGAGCGGCCAGCCGGCGCGTGCGAGCGCGCGGTAGACGTCGCTCCACCGTGCGGGGTGCGGGTGTGCCGCCACCCAAACGCCGGAACCTAGAGTTCCGCCAATTGCGGCCGCTGCCATATCGCCGAGACGCCCGGCTGGCACGAGGTTGAGACGCCCGTTCATCCGCGGGGCCATACCAGTCTGGCAGCAAGTTGCGAGGAAGGCCCAGAGCAGATCCGTGGTGCGCGGCCGGCCGGGGTCTACCACGAAGCCCGGCTGGATGATCGTGGCCGGCAGGCCCAAGGCTGCGGCTTGCTTGATGAGGAAGTCGGCGTCCCACTTCGTGGCGTTGTAGCCCCCCGCCGGTGCAGCGTCGCCCGCTCGGGCCGCGGACGCCGTCGACACTTGGACCAAAGGCAGGATCCGCCCCTGGTCCGAGCCACAGAGCCGGAGAAGCTCAACTACGCCCCCGACGTTAGTCGGGGCCAGCTCCTCGTAGGGGAGCACGAAGCTGACCCACGCCGCGGCGTTCACCACGCCGTCGACTGACGCCGCGAGTACGCCGAAGCGGTTCGAGTCAAGGCCGAGAAGTGGTCGGCTCAGATCTCCGATCACGATGTCGAGCCGACCCGGCCGGCCCGCCTCGCTGGCCCGGAGTTGACGGGCGGCTTCCTCCGTCGTGTCGGCACGAACGAGGTGTGTCACCGCGATGCCGGCGTCGCCCAGGGATCGGGCGATCGCCGAGCCAACGAGGCCGGTGGCGCCGGTCAGTAGCACCCGTCGCCGCTCCCTCACGGGCACCGTCGAGCCCGAGAAGCCGATCTCGACCGGGAGCGACAGAACCGGGCGAGCTAGCGCGACCTCCTTGGCGCGGCCGGGCCGCACGAGGCGTTCGGCAAGGGCTTCGATCGTTTGGGCGTGGAAGATGTCCGCCGTCGAGGCGTCAAGGCCCAGCGTATCGCGGATACGCCACGCGCACCGTGCGGCCAGCAGCGACCGCCCGCCGATGACGAAGAAATTCTCGGTCACTCCGAAGTAGCGTCCTGGGAGCACGCTGCTCCAAATCTCGTGGAGTGAGCGCTCTAGTGCGGTGCGTGGTGCTACGGTGCCGACGGGTTCGTTCCCGGCCTCGGCGAGCGCACGGACGGCGGGCCGGTCGAGTTTCCCGTTAGGGGTTGTGGGAAGCCTCTCGGTCACTAACCAGCGGGTGGGGACAGCACTCCTCGGTAGTGTCTCGGACAGCTCCCGTTTGGTCTCGGCGACAGGGTCCATGGCGCCGTCCGCCGCCACGAGCACCGCGACAAGCTCCTGGTCTCCGGGTAGCCCGATTGCAACGGCCGCGGCATCGGCGACTGAGCGCACCGCCCGGAGGACCCGCTCTACCTCAACCGGATCGACGCGGGCGCCTTGAATCTTTATGAGGTCGTCATCACGACCAAGGCAGACGAGCTCGCCGCTCTTGAGCCAGTAGGCGCGGTCCCCGGTCCGCACCTCAGAGAACCCGGGCACGACCTCGCTCGTGTGGAATCGGCGATCCCTGGCCCCGGCCCCAAAAAGGTAGCCGTCGCTGACCGTTGGCCCTGCGATGACCAACTCGCCGGGTATGCCGATCGGGCAGTCGTGCCCGGCAACGTCTAGGACGCGGATGCCGACACCTGGGAAGGGGCGCCCAATCGGCACTGGGCCGTGGCGGGGAAGGGCGTCGCCGTCGAGTTCGGAGTAGGTGCTATCGATAGCAGCCTCTGTGGTCCCGTACGAGCAAAAGCAGCGTGTGCCGGGCGGCACAGCCTCCAGCATCCTCCGGGCGTCGTCCACGGACCACATATCGGAGCCGACCACGAGGCGCTGCAGGGCAGGTAGCCGCCGCCCCTTGGCAGCCAGGTAGTCCAGGACGAACCGGAGTAGGGCGGGGACGAACTCAACGGTATCCACTCGGGCTGACTCGATCAGCGCGAGGAGCCGTTCGGGGTCGGTGATGGTCTCGTCGGGGCAGACCACCAGCGTCCCACCGCACAGGAACGACCTGCAAAGGTCTCCAACGAAGATGTCGAAGGATATGCGGGCGAGCTGAAGGTAACGAGCTGGTTGAGCTTCGAGCCCGTACTCTGAGGCCCAGGCGGTAGTCATGGTCTCAAGGGCGCGGTGAGTCACCTCGACCCCTTTCGGCGCGCCGGTCGTGCCGGAAGTGAATATCAAGTAGGCAGCATCACCGGATTCGACGCTGCCAAAGGGTGGGCTGCCGTACGAGTCGAGCATCAAGCCGCTGACCGGAACGAGCGGCTCCGAGCGCGCCGCGATCCTGGTCGCCGTATCGTCGTCGACCACAATCGCCGCAGGCCGCGCGAGGTCGAGGATATGTTCGACCCGACGCGGCGGAGTGTCGGCGTCAATGGGCACGAAGGCAGCACCGCGCAGCCAGGCTCCGAGCACGAAGACGACGGCCTGTGCCGAGCGGGGGAGGAAGAGCGCCACTCGTTGCCCTTGTCTGACGCCTGCCCGGGCGAGGGCGCTGGCCGCCGCCTCGGCGCGGCATATGAGATCGCCGAAGGTTATTGACTCGCGGTCGTCGAGCACAGCGACGCTGTCCGGCGTCCTTCGGACATGGCGCCGAAGCCGCGCCAGGAGGGGCTCGTGGCGATCGTATGCGGCAGCCGCGGTGAGCCCTCCTGCCTTCTCAGCCCATTCAGCCTCCGAAGCGGAGAGCAGGGGGGGTGTGCCCAGCGTCTGGCCCGGCGCGTCGGCGAAGTGGTGAAGCAGGCCCAGGTAATGATCAACCATCCGGTCGATGCGGTCCTCGGAGAACAGGCTTGTGGCGAATTCGAAGGAGGCCGTGAGCCCGTCGGAGGTCTCAATCACGTCGAGCGACAGGTCGAACTTCGATGCCCCGCTCGGAATCGGCACCGGGTCGAGGGAAGCACCGCCCATGGTGGTCGGCAGCCCCAGCCGCGACTGAAAGGCAAACTCGACCTGGAATAGCGGGTTCCTGGTGGGGTGGCGGGGAGGGTTAACTCGCTCGACCAGGGCTGCGAAAGGGACGGTAGGAGCTAGCGCGATGCGCTCTGCGAGCTTGCGGTGGGCCGTTCGCGCGAGCACGGCGAATGACATATCCACAGTGCAGTCGAACGGCACTGGAAGCGAGTTCACGTAAAGGCCAACTCGCCCTGCGTCGGCCGCAGTTCGGCGAGTTGAAAACGGCACACCGACGGCGAACTGCTCCCGGCCGGTGTACCGATACAAGAGAGCCGCGAATCCGGCAAGGGCCAGGGAACTCAGGGTGACGGCGAGCTCCTCTGCCACCTGCCTGAGGCGGCGTTCGAGGTCGCCGGGGAACCGGCGGTGGACAGCGCCGCCCTCGAAGGTGCGATCGGCGCCGGGCTGGGCATCGCCCGGGAGGTCAAGAAACGGAGGGATGGTCGCGTGTTCGGCCGCTATGCGCTCGACGGCGGCGGTGTCGGCCGATCGCGGACCGGAGTTGCCGTCGAGATAGGCGGACTCGGTCCGTTCCTCGTAGCGCCGCGCTACATCGTGCAGGAGCACCTCAAAGGAGGCCCCGTCGCAGACAATGTGGTGGGCGGCGATGACGAGCAGCCCGTGGTCGGTCGATATGCGCCAGACGCGGGCGCGTATCAGGGGACCGACCGCTAGGTCGAATGACTGGGCGACGAACGCGGTGGCCTCGCCCAGGGCCGCTTGTTCGTCCGATGCCGAGATCTCAACAGCCACGATGGTGCGCTCGGCGCGTGTGCCCGCTCGGGCGACCGGCTCCCCGTCGGTGGCCGCCGCAAATACCGTAGTCAACGCCGGGTGGTGGTCGATTGTGCTGGCCACGGCGCGAGCAAGCCGGTCCTCGTCAAAGCTGCCTTTAAGGCGAACTGCGACGCTGATGTTGTAGGCGCTGCCAGCGTCGACGGTCCGCTCGACGAGCCAGATTTGGCGTTGCTCATCTGACAGAACTCCGGGCGGGACGGCCCCGGAAGGTACCCCGTGTGTGGGTTGGTAGGCGCGTTGCAGCATGTCGAGGAGATAACGCTGCTCGTCAGGCTCTAGCTCGAGCAGGGCGGCCGCATCGACGGTCATGTCGTCGGAGGCCGCGGCGCCCGCCGCATCGGGTCTCATCACGGAGACCCTCTCGCCCGCAACCGAGCGCGCACTACTGCCGACACTTCGGGATCGGTCCCCCGCATGAGTTCGGCAGCGACAAGTGTTGCCAGGCCCGTGACCGTGGGCTCTCGATAGAAGCTCGCAAAGTCAAGATCGCCGAGCTTGAAGCGGTCGCTTATGCGGGCGAGCACCCTGTTGGCCCGCAACGAGTCGCCGCCGGAGCTGAAGAAGTTGTCGGTTATCCCTACGGTCGCGACTCCCAGCACCTCACAGATCACGTCCCGGGCCGCTTCCTCAAGAGGCCCCAGCTTGGCGGCCGGTGCCGCCGGCGCCTGGTGCGCCGGACCGCCCAGCCTTACGTAGTCGAGCTTGCCCGAGGGAGTCCGCGGCAGAACCGGCACCGCTGAGATCACAGCTGGGACCATGTGTGCTGGGGCATCGCGAAGCAGGCCAGCTCGGATCGCGTCGACGTCCGCCTCCGGCTCGATCCAGGCGTGCAGCCAAGAGCCGTCGGATCCATGGCAGGGGATGACCGCCGCTCCGGTTACGCCGGGCAGCTCCTGCAGCATCGCCTCGACACCGTCGGGGTCGACCGCGATGCCACGCACCTTGACGACTCGGTCGATCCGCCCTACGTACTCGATGGCCCCGTCGGGACGCTGTCGCCCGAGATCGCCTGTTCGGAACCGACGCACACCGGCGCGCTCAGCGAAGCTCGCCCGGCCCGGCGACGGGGCACCTGTGTAGCCGAGTGCCACCTGGACGCCGCTGACGACTAGCTCACCTTCACTCCCGCCCGGAACGGGCTGGCCCTGCTCGTCTTCAATGCTCACCGTGCAGCCGGGTAACGGCCTCCCGATTGGGACGGGATCGGCAAGCGGTGCGAGGGCGCGGGTGTCATACCAAGTCACGTCGCCGGCAACTTCGGAGGTCCCATACAGGTTGAGCAGCACCGCGCCCGGCTGGAGCCGGTAGAAGCGGATGCACACGTCGGCGGTCAGCCGCTCCCCGCTGACCACGCAGATGCTTAGCCCGGTCAGGGCGGCAAACCGCTCGGGGAACTCGACTAGCAGAAGTCGCAGATAGCTTGGGGTGATCACGAGCCGGGACACTTTGTGGCGGCGAAGCAGCTCAAGCAGCTCCGTAGCGGCCCGACCCGCCGAATCGGGGACGACCAGGCTGGGCCGGCCGGCGAGCATGGGGCCGAGCAGCTCGGTGAGCGAATCAATGAAACCGATCCCAGTTCTCAGACATCCAAGCTCGCCTTCTGCGACCGGCCATCCGTTGTGCATCCAGGCAATGCGGTTGAGCAGGCCGGCATGGTGACCGATCACGCCTCGCGCAGCCCCTGTGGAGCCGGAGGTGAACACGACATATGCGGGACCGGCCGGACCGGCTTCCAGCGGTGGCATCAGCTTGGATCCGGGGGGAAGCGCCTGGATCTCGCCTGTCAGGCTCACGGGTGGGCCGAGTCCCGCCGCCCGCTCGGCGGCGGCCGCTGATGCGACCACATGGGCGACCCCTCCGGCCGAAATCATCCGCTTCAGCGCGCCGTCGGGCAGCGCAGGATCGAGCGGAACGTAGATGCCGCCGGCCAACCAGGTGCCGATCGCAGCGGCGACCCATTCAGGGGTTCGCTCGTGGAGAACCCCGATCCGGCTGCCGGGTCCGAGCCCTTGTTGCAGGAGCTTCTCCGCCACGGCCGCCGCTTGAAGGTGCAACTCGGCGAACGTCGTGGTCCCGTTGTCGGTCACGAGCGCCGCCTGATCCGCCCTTTCGCTAGCGACCCGGGCGAAGGCGGCTCCGATGGAACGGTCTTGCGGGGGCCCGGGGCGCGGCGGTTGTTTTGGCGGGCGCAGCCGAGGTAGGTCGGCCGCCATCGCCGTGGCGTGCCGCTCGAAGCGAGCGATGACGCTATCTACGATCGCTGGTGACAGCGCCGCGGCGCGCTCCCAGCGGAGACCGACGCCGCCCCCGGTCTCATGAGCCTCAAGGGTCAGGTCGAACTTGGCCGTGCCGTTGTCGAAGCGCCGCTGCGTAACCGAGCATCCGGCAAGTTCCAAGGCCACGGGAGCCGAGTTCTGCATGACAAACAATACGTCGATCAGCGGGGTTCGGGTCGGGTCGCGCGGCGGGCGTAGCTCCTCGACTAGGTCCATGAAGGGCGCGGACTGGTGGACCAGGCCGTCGATAACGTTGGCGCGGACCGTGCCCAGCAGTCCCGCGTAATTGGAGCTGTCCTCGACAACGGCCTGCAGCACCATCGTGTTGGCGAGGTAAGCGACGGCGCGTTCGGAGTGCTGGCCACCGCGATTGGCTACGGGCACGCCGAGCAGGAACCGGGACCGACCGGTGAGGTCACTGAGCGCGAGCTGGAAGCATGTCATGAGCCCCATGAAGAGGGTGGCCGACCGCGCGGCTAGCCACGCTCGCAGCTGGTCGACCAGATCCGGTGCCAGCATCGTGTAGTGGACGGCGCCCGCGAAGTCGCGAACCCCTCGGCTGACAGTCGGGTCGAGATCCAGAGGCGGGGGGATGGGTCGCAGCCGGTCTGCCCATTCGGCGGCGTCGCCGGCATGCCTGACGGCGGCAGGGGTCGGCGGAGGATCGGGAAGCCGGGCGCCGCCATAAAGGACGCTGAGCTCGCGGTAGAAGATCGGCATCGACCACCCGTCGCAACTCGCATGGTCGATGACAAACATCAGCAGGTGGGCCTCACCCGATCCGTAGGGCACGAGGTGGCAGCGTATCGGCAGCTCCCCGAAGGAGAACGGGGTCGCGGCGATCGTGTCGACTGTGGCGAACGCGGCAGCCTCGCCCGATGCCCGCGGCGCTACGACCACGGAGATACCCTCCGGGTCGTGACGCGACGTCGCCGGCAGGCCGGCATGCGTGTCCAGCGCCGTCAACAGCGCCGGGTGGCGCCCCGCAACGGACCGAAGGGCAGTCTCAAGGGATCCGGAGTCCACCGGACCAACCAAGTCGAAAACGTTGACTACGTTGTATGCGGCGGAGTCCGGGTTGGCGCGCCGGTGGATCCAAATCTGGTGCTGTTGGGCCGAGAGGGTTGCCGGCTCGGACGGCTGGGGCGCGGCGGCCACCGGCGCGGCGGTCAGTTCGCCGGTGAGCGGTGCGATGCTCGCTGCAGTGCGTCGGTCGAAGATGCCGGTGACAAGGGCGGCGAAGCCCCGCGCGTCGATCGGGTCGCCGAGCCGCTCCGCAATCCGTACTGCGAGCTGGACGACTCGCAATGAGTCGCCGCCGGAGGTGAGGAAGTCATCCTCGACGGCGAAGTCTTTCAGCTTGAGCACTTCGGCCATCAGCGAGGCGACTTCTGCCGAGGCGAGGGCGGTCATGGCTCGAGCAAGACCTTGACAGCGCCCCGTCGGTCGAACGCGGCGTAGCCGGCAGGGGCGTCGTCGAGGGCCAAGACGTGGCTCACGATCGGAGCGGGGTCGAGCTCACCGCTGGCCATCAGGCTGAGGACGCGGGGAGCAAGGGCGAGGGGATTGCCGACGATAAACCGGAGGGTCAGCTCCCGTCCGAAGGCGGTCTCAGCGGGCAGCGAAGCCCCGGTTCCGTGCGGCGCGCCCACGCTGGAGATCCAGGCTCGAGGCCCGGCGATCTCCACAGCCGTGGCCAGGGCCTGGCTCGCGCCCACGGCCTCCACGACGGCGTGGGCGCCGCGGGTCGGCAGCAGCTCGGCGGCCTCGTCGGCATCGGCGGCCACCCCCGTGGCGCCAAGACGGGATGCCGCAACCCGACGGGACGCGTCAGTGTCGATCGCCACGATTCGTTCGAACCCCTTCCACAGGCCACACAGCACGACGGCTAGGCCAACGGGGCCGCACCCAACGACCGCCAGGCTGCCGCTCCGCTCGCCCGCGGCAAATTCGACCGCGGCGAACGCGGTCGTGAGGACATCGGCGGCGAACACGGCTGACCGGGGCGAGAGGCCTTCGGGCACGGGGAACGTGGCAAGGTCGGCGCGGGGCACCCGCACCCGCTCCGCCTGACCACCCGGGAGGTAGGCGCCGACCACGTCGCCGTAGCCGAACAGTTGCACCTCGCGGCACTGGTAATGCTGGTCGGCCGCACAGTACGCGCAGGCGCCACAAGCGACCAGGTCGGACACCACGACCAGCTCACCGAGCCGCCGCCGCTCCACGCCGCTCCCGGCGGCGACGATCCGGCCGACGAATTCGTGACCCATGATCGTGCGGGGCGTGAAGTTGGCGATGTGCCCGCGGTACGGGTGAAGATCCGTGCCACATATGCCGGCGACATCGACCTCGATGATGCAGTCGCCGGCGTCGCGCAGCTCCGGTTCCGGAGCATCGCGGTCGACAACGACGTGGCCGGGCGCCATTAGCCGGACCGCCCTCATCGCCAATCTCCCCGGCGTGGCGGCCCCTGGCCGAGCACAACCGTGGTCACGACCCCGCGGCAGCCCGTGGTAGTGCGGGCCCGCCACTGCTCTCGCTGGAGATGGCGCAGCGGCCCGAGCAACCGAACTGCCACCAGCCGTCCTTCGACCACTTCGCACTCGACGTTGGCCAGCCCTCCCGGCAGCCCGGTGCCTGCCGCCTTAAGCGCCGCTTCCTTGGCCGTCCACAGCACCAGCGCCCGGCGTGCCCTGTCCGCCGCGGGAAGAACCTCGAGCGACCGCCACTCCACATCGGTCATGATCCGCGGTGCCACCTCGAGGACGGCATCCGCTGAGTTCGGCGGCTCCATGTCGATGCCCACGGGTGATTCGGCCAGGGCGACGACCAAGTCGCCGCCTCCCCGTGCGATGCTTACCGCCAGCTCCCCGCGCCCTCGGAGGGTGGGTTGGCCGTGGTCGGAGCCTCCGCACGACGCGCACCTATGGTCGATCACCGTGTCGTCCGAGTTAGGGTCCAGAGCGGACGCCAGGACCGCTGCGATCGCGGCATGGCGAAGGTCGGCACCCTTCTGGAGGGAGGCGGGCTGCGCTGCTCCGGGCAGATACCACACTCTGACGGAGGACCCAGCGGCCTCCAGAGCGCGCATCCTGCACACCTCGGCCACCCGCGAGCGCTGCGTTGCCGTCACGGTACAGCACCTCCGACCCGGGCGACCTCCTTCGCCTCCAAGGATACGTGAAGGGAGGTGCTCAAGAAGCTCAGCTCGCCGGCCACCGGCTTCGGAAAGTGGTTGATGGCGACGGCTGAGCCGTCGCACCCGACGATCACCTCCACCCCAGCAGGCGCCCGAATCCCGGAGTCGAAACCTGCGTACGCCAGCAGCTGCCGGTACAGCTCGGCGGGCGCTGGCGCCCCGATGGCGCCCACCGGTGCCGTCGCCTCGCACGGCGCGTTCACGAAGTAGAGGCAGCCGTCGCCGTGGCGTTTCACCGTGACCGCGGGATCACCTGCCTCAAACCGGCCAAGCACCTCGGCGGTGTCGACCCGAACAATCGGATAGGGCAGGGCGTCCTCGGGAACGGGGCCGAGGTGCACCGTTCCACCCGGAAGCTCGATGATGGGCCGGGCATCTGGATCGGTACCGAAGCCGTCCACGTCGAGCCCGAAAAGGCCCTCGCCCCCCGTGCCGGGCGCGGGAGCGCGGGAAGAGACAAGCGCCACGCCGCCAGCCGCGGCATATGCCTCTAGAGCCTCCAACTCATCCAGATGCAACGACCGAACTCCGGGCCACGCGACGAAGGGGAATCGCTCAGGGTCGAGGTGCGCCAGGCCGGTGAAAAAGGCCGGCCGGTGATGCGAGGCGAGGAGAGCGAGATAGCAGCCGAAGAGCGACGCGGGAGCGCTCGCCAACCGGCCATCGGCCCCGAGGGCGATCCCGACCTGCGGAGAGGCGGCGTGGAAGCTCGGCGCAGCAGCTGACTGGATAGCGTGCCGCAGGGCTGCGTATGCCGGCTTGGCAACGCCGTCAGCGGTTCGGAAACCGGCGTCGCGTTCCCCCGGCCGTCGGATGTAAGGCCACTCATCGGACGTGATGTCCTTCCAACACCAAGAGACCAGCCCCTGAACGCCCCTTGCCAGAACGCTCGCCGCCGCCGCGCCGACATGGCGGGCGGCCGCGTCGGCCATCATTCCGTATGTGCCGAACTCGTCGACGAGGGCGGGGCCGAACGCAGAGGCGACGGCGGCCAGGAATGCTGGGTAGACGCTGGCGGCGTAGACGTCGGCGCCTGTGATGCCAAGCCGCGACCAGAGGGGGAACCCGTGCAGCGCCACCGCGTCGAGCACGCCCTGCTGCGTGGGCGGGCCGAAGGCCGGCGCCGCGTCGAGCACCGCCGCCTCGTTCGCCTGGATGACAAGAGCTCCTGGATCGGCCGAGCGTATCGCGTCGGCCATCTCCGCGTACCAGGCGCGGACGGCGTCCGGCTCAGCGCGCCGTGCCGGCAGAACGTTAGGGAGCTCGTCACCGAGGTCGTAGTAGGCTACGTTGCCGACGGGTCCGAGCGTCGCCGCTACGCGACGGGCGAGCTCCCGGGCACGGGTCCGCACTTCTGGGTCGGCGATCAAGTCCCGGCCTCCGCGCCACGGGAGGTCGAGCAATTGGCCGTTCATCCAGAGCGTGAGGATGGAAGGGATGCACCGTAGGCCGGCCGATGCCGCCATGCTGGCCATCTGGCCGAGATGGGCGAATGCCTCCTCGTTGTAGCGGCCCACCTCCGGCTCGAAGTCGGCCCAGAAGACGAAGAACCGAACGACGTTCCACCCCTCCGCGCCCATGGCCTCGAAGTCGGCTCGGATCTCGTCCGCGCGAAACCGGGTCCAATAGCGGCAACCGCCAGACGACGGGTGGTAATTGAAACCCAGCAGGGGGGGCGCTGCGCTGCCTAGGTCGCTCATGGCCCGGTCCGCTCCGTGACGCCGAACGCCGCCGGGCAAGCGCCCAGCGTGTCCTCCGCGGCGCCGAGGCCGGCGGGCGTGCCGATGTCATGCCAGCGGCCGCTATGGACGAAGGTCCGGACGTGGCCACCAGACTCGATCACCCTATTGACAAGCTCCGGCATGTCCGTTCGCTGGGCGGGGCGCAGGTGGGAGCGTACCTCGGGGTCGATCATGTAAATGCCCAAAGTGAGGAGCTGGCGCAACTCGGGCTTCTCCACGATTGCGACGACCCCCCCGTCGCCGTCGCATTGGACGACGCCAACGTCAAGGTGCGTGACGTACTCGCGCACGGCCAGGGTAATCGCGGCCCCGCTTGCCGCGTGCCTGGCTGCCATTTCTCCGAATGCTAGGTCGGTGAGGAGATCGGCGTTAAGCACCAGAGCGGGCTCCTCCCAGGCATCGACCAGCTGGAGCGGACCCGCCGTGCCGAGCCTCCCGTGGTCGTTTACGTAGTCGACGGCCACGCCCGCCCTCGACCCGTCCCCGACGTGGGCACGCACCACTTCCTCGAGATGGCCCACGCAGAGGGTGACGTGGTCATATCCGGCCTCACACAGCTGGGAGAGCAGGATGTCGAGAAGTAGGTGCCCGATAATCGGCGTCAATGCCTTCGGGACAGTCGGAGAGAGCGATTCGAGCCGGGTGGCGCGGCCGCCGGCAAGCATGATGGCCCTCATGGCTCGGCTGACTCGCGCGCCCGGCCGCCTAGCTCCTGGTAGGCCGCCAGCACCTCGCGACCGACCCGCTCGGGAGCGTGCTCCTCCCTGGCCCGGGCGAGTCCCGCCGCCGCCATGGCGCGGGCAGCCGCTGGATCGGCGAGCAACGAGTCAACGGCGGCGGCAACGGCCTCGTGGTTGGCCGGCACGATGAGGCCGTCGACCTGGTGGCGCACCACCTCCTCGGCGCCGGGGAAGGGCCCGACGACGATGGGAACGCCGCTGAGTCGGGCCTCCACCACGGTTAAAGGGTATACATCGGCAACGCTCGGGAGGCAGAAGAGCGCCGCCGCTGCGAATGCGTCGTTCTTCTCCGACTCGGTAACGTCGTCGAGGTCGAGCACGTTGCCGGATCTCGCGCCGCGCCCCTCGCCGGCCCGCGAACCCAGGAGGCAGACCGTCACGTCCGGGCGCGTCTCGGCCAGGCGGCTGGCAGCCGCCAGCATTACCTGGTATCCCTTCGATTCGATCTTGCGGCCCACGAAGAGGACGATCGGGCCGCTCAGGCCGTGCCGGCGGCGGAAGGCGGCGGCGTCACCGGTGCCGGTAAGGGCGACCGCCTGGCTGATGATCTGCGGCTCCGAGGCCGGTTGGCACAGCTGGCTGACGGCTGCCGCCTCCGCCCGGGTGAGCGCCAGCACCCGATCGGCGCGGCCGAGGACCCGGCACGCGGCGTTCTCGTCGTCCCACACTGCCGGATCCGATGCAGGCGTCACCACGACCGGCACTACCAACGACCGTCCGACCTCCAACATGGCATCGAGGAAGCGGGCGTGGGCGAGGTCGAGCAGATGCCAGACGTCTGGCTGCCACGCTAGACCGGCCTCAGCGCAGTCGACGGCCGTGCCCTCGACCCACTCGACCGCGGTGGCCTCGAGGTCCAAGTGCAGTACTGTTCCGTTGCGGCAGGCGACGAGAACCCTGTTCCCTCGCGCCGCAAGAAAGCGTGCCAAGTCGCCGACCATCCGGTCGGCGCCCGACCGGATGGTCCCGTAGCCCGCGGTGCCGATGAGCACCTTCATGCAGGCGCTCCCGCTTCGTGCCGATACCAGGCGAATGTCTCTTCGAGACCCTTGTCGAGGGGCCAGGCCGGCCTAAGGCCCGTCAGCTCTGCAGCAAGCCCGATGTCGGGGCAGCGCCGATCGGGCGACCCGGGCGGCGCCGGGTGCACCTCGACCGATGCCGACCACCCTGCAACCACAAACAAGCGGCGAGCGAGATCCGCAGCGGAGATCTCTTCGTCGCCGTTGCCGATGTTTACTACAACAGGCGGGTTCGGAACGTCGCGGAGCTGGAGGAGCATGTTGAGCGCATCGTCGACATAGCAGTATGACCGTCGCTGGTCGCCGTACACGGGGAACGGATCCACCCGGTCCAGGATCCGGGCTACGAGCTGGGGGATGACGTGGTCGTGGCCCATACGCGGCCCGTAGACGTTGTGAAAACGGCAAGCCACCACCTGGAGGCCGTGCTGATGGCGGAAGGCGTGAGCCAGCTGCTCGCCGACATGCTTGCTGACCGCGTACGCCGAGCGCGGCTGATACCTCGCTTCGAACAGAACGGGGACGGTCTCCGCCGTCGGGACCGAGGCCAAGCCGCGCTCCACCGACGCCGCGTATACCTCGCTCGTCGAGGCTAACCAGACCCGGTCAGCGCCGCCTGCCGCGGCGTGGTCAAGGACGTGCACCGTCGACAACACGTTGTTGCGCAGGACCTCCGCGGGGTTCCAGGTGACGAGCGCGGCGCCGACCGAGGCGGCCAGGTGGTAGACGTCGCCGAACTCGCCAAGCGGGGCGAGCGAGTGGCGGTCGGCTAGGTCCGCCTCAACGACCCGGCACGGGGCCGCTACCGCCTCGAAGAGGCGATCCTGGCGACCTCTCCGGAAGTCGTCCACGACTACGACCTCGGCACCCTCTGCGACGAGGCGGTCGACGAGGTGGAGGCCGATGAACCCGGCGCCTCCGGTCACCAGTACCGGCTTAGCCATGGCCGAGCCTTCGGTAGTCGCTGCCGAGGCGGGCGGTCAGCCCGTCGGGAACCACTCCCCACACGTCGTACACGGGCTTGCCCACCAGCCACTCGCTGGCGTCGCGGACGTCAAGTCGTTCCGCGTAGCGTGGGTGGTCGTTACAGAAGATGACGGCGTCCGCCTTGGCGACGCCTTCCTCAAGCGGGACGGGTACAAGGCCAAGCGCTTGGAGCCGCAGCGGCGGAACGACGAAGTCGTGACCCAGGAAGGACCACGGGGCGTCGGCCATCACGGCCTTGATGGCCGCGGCGGCACCCCCGCGAGTGTCATCGGTCTCGGGCCGGCCCTTGTAGGCGACTCCGGCGAGAAGCACGGTGCCGCCGCGGTTCAGGTTGCCCAACCGGCTCGTGACGAAGTCGGCCGCCCTAGTTGCGAGCTGCTCGTTGATTGCTCGCGCCGTAGGGACCAGCGTCAGCTGCACCCCCGCCTCCTGGGCGCTCCAGCCGAAGGCGAGGGGATCCTTCGTGAGACAGCTTCCTCCCACCCATCCCGGGCCAGCCAGGTCGGGTCGCGGGTAGTCGCGGTTGGTTGCGTTCAGGATCTCGCCCACGTCCAGGCCGAGACCCTCTGCGGCGAAGGCCATCTCGTTCCCGAACGCGTAGAGGACGTCGGTGTGGCTGTTGTTGGCGAGCTTGACGAACTCGGCAGCACGAAGCGAGGACATCGGCAACACTGACGGGGTCAGTCGCGCGAAAAAGCGTGTCGCGGCGGTTACGGCGGCCGGAGAGGAACCACCGATTACTTGCGGCAGGTTCCGGATCTCGGCGACGGCGGTTCCCTGAATGCTTCGATCAGGGCAGTAGGCCAGGAGCGGCGCAACGCCAGCCGCGGCCTCGAGTCGACCTCCGATGGCGTCGGATCCGCCGATAGGTAGCGTCGACCGCAGTACCACCAGGTGCTCCGGCGTTAGCCTCGGTGCGAGCACGTCTATTGCCGAGTGGAGGTCGGAGAGGTCGGGCACACCGCGGGCGCGGTCAAAAGGGGTCCCGACGCAAACGACGACCACGGGCGGCGGACTGTCCGGGAGAGAGGTGTCCAGGGCAAGCCGCCCCCTTCCGCTCTCAAGCGCTCGGGACACGCCAGGCTCGTGTCCTTCCCTGCCCTCCTGGAGCCGGCCGACAAGCTCAGCGTCGATATCCAGCCCCGCGACTCTGAGGCCTGCGTCGAGGAGCGCCGCCGTGAAGGCGAGCCCCGCGTATCCGAGGCCGACCACGAGCGCGTCAGGCGAGGAGTTGGCACTTGCGCCCCCTTGGTCGTCGCGCAGTCCTCTCACTGCGCATGACTCGTGGGTACCTGTGCCGTCGGATCGGTTGCCAGTCCCGATCGAAGTCGGCGTGGGTCCCGGATCACAAAGAAGTCGATGACCGCAACGTCGCGGTGGCCGGGCTTCCGGTCGTCCGCTGGGACGATTGGGCTCACGCCGTGCAGCACCTCGCGGTCGTTGACCAGGAGCGTGTCGAGAGGCTCGCGAAGGGTCCGTGTCCGGAGAGGGTGTGAGCTGGGGTCGTAGACGGTCGTCTCGCCGCCCCGCACCGCTTCCCGACGCAGGAGGTGCACGGCGAAGAAGTCGTTCCCGTCGCGATGCACGCCTTCGGGCGTGGGCAGGCCCGGCTCGTCCCAGCGGGCCCAGACCCGAAACAGGTGCACCTCAACCCGCCAGTGATCGAATGGCCCTTGGATCTGGGTCTCGAAGACCGATGCGTCGAAGCGGATCAAGCGGGCGAGCATTTCGTTGCGTCTCGTCGCTGGTTCGAGATCGGCGATCCGGCGCGGGATGCCCCCAGCGTACGAGTTGTGCTCGGCTGTTTGGAAGTAGGGGGCAGTCGGGAGGTCTTGCAGCCACCCCTCGTGACCCAGCAAGAAGCGCCCGTACCGGCGCTGCCGGAAGCGAGCACCGTCGCGGAGATAGGCGTCCGGCTCAAGCCGGTCGAAGGCACCCGCCAACTCCGCGAGTGATGGCTGGAGAGACGGCGGCACGTGGTAGCGGGCGGCGTCCACGAAGGCGAAGCCGCGTTCCCCCAACTCCGAGCGGACTCCTTCTCTTGACGTAACCTCGATTGGCCCGGACATTGGCACCTGCCTGCGTGGTGTTCTGGCAAATCATACCGCTGGACCCCGCACCGGGGCTTCGCGGCCACCGGACTCAAGCTTCAGGGCGACACCGAGGGCGTCAGCGACGGTGGCCACGTCGGAACGTGTCACCCGGCGATGGAGGGGTAGGGTGAGGTGCTGCCTGCCGTACGCCACCGTGGCGGCGAGTGGTTCCTGAGGAGCCTGCCGGTATTGGGTTAATTCGTGGATCGGTGGGTAATGAACACCACTCTCTATGCCGACGGCTAGGAGATGGCGACGGACGGCATCGCGGTCCACGTAGGGTGGTAGGACTACTGGGAGCAGATGGTGGGCGGAGTCGCCCTGCCAGCCGGCGAAGGGCAGGTTGACTCCTGGAAGGACGCCGAGACGCGACTCGTAGAGCGTGCGTAACTCTCTGCGGTGGTCCCGGTCGTCGGCAAGCCGGTCCAGCTGGACCCTGCCGACGGCAGCGGCGACCTCGCTGGGCCTGTAGTTGAAGCCCAGGGTTGCGACGTCGTATGCGAAAGTGGCGTCATCGCGCTGGAGGCCGTGGTTTCGCAGCAGACGGGCATGGTCAGCGTCGCTGGTGTCTCGACACACGATCGCTCCCCCCTCTCCCATGCTGATTGACTTTGTCGTGTGGAAGCTGAGTACGCCGAGGCGCCCGAACGTGCCGAGTTGGCGGCCGCCGTAGGACACGAGCGGCGCATGTGCGCAATCCTCTATCAATTCGACGCCGGCCTCGTCGGTGATGTTGCGCAGGGCGTCGACCCGGGCCGGGAACCCGGCGAGATGCGTGACGAGAACCGCCCTGGTGCGCTCGGTGATGGCCTCGGCCACCGCCGTCGGATCGAGGTTCGGCTCGGCGAGGCCTGCCACGTCGACGAACCGGGGGGTCGCTCCGACCATCACGACCGTGGACGCGCTGGCGACAAACGACATCGACGGCACCAGGACCTCGTCGCCCGGCCCGACACCGGCGACGAGTAGCGCCAGGTGGAGAGCTGCGGTGCCACTGCTGACCAGCACGACTCCGGGGGCCCCGATCTTCAAGGCCAGATCCTCTTCCATTCCCGCAGTGATTCGGCCTGCCGAGATCCACCCGGACGAGACCACTTTGTACACGGCCCGCGCTTCGGCTTTCCCCACGTCCGGGTCGGCGAGGGAGATGCGGCCCTTGCTCACGGCGACTTCCCCAGCGGCTCGGATGTGATCTGGCTCGCGCCGGGCGCGGGCAGACGGTTCACGTCGACCTTTCCCGTGTAGGTGCGGGGCAGGCTCGGGAGTATCCAGATCGCTGTGGGCACCTCAAAGGCGGCGAGGCGATCGCGGCACCCGGCTGTAAGGAGCGCTTCATCGGCACACGCTGGGTCGATCAGTTCGACCGCGGCCCATGCCTGCTGCCCGGCCCCGAACGGTGCCGGAACGGCGTATGCGATTGCGTCCGCTACGCCAGGTTGGGAGCGCAACACCTCCTCGATGCGGGCCCTATTGACCTTGTTTCCGGACACATTGATGAAGGTGTCCTGGCGCGGCAGGACCACGAGGGAACCAGAAGGCTCCACGAGTACCCGGTCCCCGGTGTCATAGAAGCCATCCAGCCGCAACCGGGCGGCCGCTCGGTCGTAGCCCACATAGCCGCGGAACATCGTCGACGTGCGGACGTGGAGTCGGCGTCCGGTTTGGTGGTCGGTAACCAGCTCGATCTCGACGCCAGGCGCGGGCGGCCCCACGTCGCGCCCCACGGCTGAGTCGAGCGGCTGGCATGCAATCAACCCGGTCTCCGTCGTGCCGTACAGCTGGACCACCGGTGTCCCCAGGCTCGCTCGAGCGCCTGCGGCAACGTCTTCGGACATGGTCGCCCCAGACGACACGGCCGCTCGCAGGCCGGGCCGCGACCGCTCCCCAGTGGCAGCGAGTAACTGATACAGCATCGGCGCCGCGAAGAGCACCGTGGCGCCAAGGTCGTCGATTGCTCTAAGCAGAGCGCTTGGGCCTGGTTCGTCGACAATCACAATGCCTGCACCGGTCGCGAGCATCGTAAAAAGCGAACCGACCAACCCGTAGGAGTGGGCGAGAGGCACCGCGACGGCGATCTGATCGTGCGGCTCCGCTCGGATGGCGGACGCGTACAGGTCGCCGCCGCGCACCAGAGCTCCCTCGGGGATTATGGCCACACGCGGAGGGCCCGTCGAGCCGCTAGTGAGTTGGTACAGGATCGTCTCGCCGCCGGCCTCCGGGGCGCGGCCCCTCGATCCTGCTGACAGCTGCGAGTACCGCACATGGCCCGGGTCGGCTGGCTCGGACGAAGTGTCTGGGACGATCGCTAACTGGGGCCTGAGCGGCCCGGCGGCTCCTCCGAGGAGGTCCGCGGTCCCAGCGGCGAACGCGGCGTCCAAGGCGAGGGGCCGCATGCCTGATGCCATGATGGCTAGCAATGCAGAGATGGCTTGCGCTGACCGGTCCATGACCAGCACGACCGCATCGCCATCTCGCACTCCGGCACCAAAGAGCCCGTCCCGCATTCTATCGGTGGTGGCGGCCAGATCTCGAAAGGTCATGGTCTGCCCCGGCGTCGAGCCGGCAGTTATCGCAGTTGCGCCGGGCCGGCTGGCAGCCAGTCCTTGGAGCCGTTGGAACGCTGTGGCCGTCACGGGGCGGCCAATCCGGCATCGAGCGCCCACTCCGCTCGGACCCTCAGCCCCGGGCGGCTCTCGGTCCAGAACGGCATCGCATCGAACGACGCCGTTACGGAAGGCGGGTGACGTGTACGTGCCGCCATCTCTGTCGGCACCGCCGAGATTGGTGCCCGGGAAAGCCAACTTGTACAACCGACTACTCCGAACAGACTCTTTTCGGATGTCGGGGTTGAGGATTCTGCAACCGTGGCCCGCCGTGCACTCCAGGTTGCATCCCTCGGGAAGGTCTCCTTCCGCGATCCACGCAGCATTGTTTCGTCTAGCTGCCTCACCCAGAGAGCGGCTTTCACCGCCCGGCAGAAGTTGGTGCCTCGCTGCACATCCCGACGGCGTGCCAAGTCCGACTCGGCGTCCGTCCCCTGTTTGGTGATTTGCGTGGAGCTTCCTCGCATCACCGAAAACGCTACCAGTATTGGCCATGGCCTCCGGGCCAACGTCAGGGCACGCCGCTCCCCGCCGCATTCCCTGTCGTTCTCCCGCCCGACGCGCCGGGGGCGCATGGACGCGGTCTTGGGCGCAATCACAAGACTGATTGCCACCTCATTCAAGGTACCCAACCACTCACCTGCGTGCGCTCGCTCGAGGTCGGCCATCCGTCGGTCAGCGATCAACCAGGTGGCCGGATCGCGTAGCATCGTTCGAAGAGAATCTCAGGGACACTCGCAGCGGCGGAGGGCATAGGCGTGGGCTTCGACCTAGTTCTAGGTATGACGGTCGGCGGCAAGTCCGTTGGCGGTACGGGTCTGCCCGTGGTCGACCCGGCAACCGGGGAGACGTTCGCAGAAGCGCCGCTGGCTAGCGAGGCAGTGCTTGACGAAGCCCTGCGCTCTGCCCGGTCATCACAGCCCGCCTGGGCTGCGCAGCCAATCGACGAGCGACGCTCAGTACTAGTCGAACTCGGAGAAGGACTAGCTGCTCGAGCTGATGAAGTTGCCACAGTCCTGACAAGGGAGAATGGTAAGCCACTGAGAGAGGCCATGGACGAGGTGACGTTGGCAGCGCAGTGGTTTGGCTGGATTGCTGGACTCGAATTGGAAGCTGCAATTGCTCGGAAGACGCCCGACTCATACGTGCGGATGCTTCGAGTGCCCTTGGGGGTCGTAGGTGCGATTACACCGTGGAACTACCCAATCATTCTGGCTGTAGTCAAAATCGCCCCTGCCTTGCTCGCAGGCAATACTGTCGTGCTAAAGCCATCTCCTCATGCTCCCTTATCGCCGCTATTGATGGGCGAGACCTTGGCACCTCTTCTACCCGCAGGTGTCCTGAACGTACTGAGCGGTGGCGACACCCTCGGCGAGCGTCTTGTGAGCCATGGGTTCTGTGACATGGTGTCGCTCACTGGATCTGTAAGTGCTGGGCGGTCGGCAGCGGTCTCGGCAGCTCGGGATCTGAAGAAGGCGATCCTTGAGCTTGGAGGTAATGATGCTGCGATCGTCTTTCCAGATGTCGACATCGACGGTGTCGCCGAGGCGCTGTTCGCAGCAGCCTTTGTCAATGCCGGGCAATTCTGCGCGGCTGTGAAGCGAGTGTATGCCCACAAATCAATTGCTCGCAGTTTGGCCGACCGTCTGGCGATGCGGGCCGACGCGACCATCGTAGGCAATGGCCTTGATGCACGGACTCAAATGGGTCCACTGACGATCGAGGGACAAGTCCTCAGGGTCGACGCGCTAGTGGCGACCGCTCGCAGTGCCGGGGGTCAAGTGCTGGCGGGTGGATATCGTATCGACGCGCCCGGGTTCTTCTACCGCCCGACTATTGTCTTTGAGCCATCCACAAACACAGCGCTAGAGGTCACTGAGCAGTTCGGACCCGCACTTCCGGTGATGGAGTTTGTTGACCTCGATGAGGCCGTATCAAGGGCGAACGCCACCTCGTATGGCCTCGGGGCATCGGTTTGGACGGGCAACGGCGCCTTAGCACAGAAGGTCGCGTCGCGCCTAAAGGTCGGCACAGTGTGGGTAAACACTCATGGCGAACTTTCTCATGACGTCCCGTTCGGCGGCGTGAAATCGTCGGGTATGGGCGTTGAGTATGGACAACTTGGGTTGGAGGAGTTTACCCAGTTGAAAGTGGTCAGCGAGCGGCTACATTGAAACCCCTTTTGGTGGCCTCTTGCTCCCAGCTTCCTGTCCTATCAGGACACGCGGAGGTAGTGTTCTCGGCGTAAGTGCGCGGATCAGTTCGTAGCTCGTGCGTCCAAGTTAGCGGTGCCCGTTGATGGGATTCGGGGAGAAAGGGCCGGCCGTTCAGCGTTGGTCAGAACTTGCAGGACCGCATCGCCACAGGATGGCGGCAGCATGCCCTTGCACTATGGGAGGAGTGTCTCAGCGTTAGAGTCGAGCCACCTGAGCTGGCGACGCACCACGTGAGGGGGAACGCAGTCCACCCAGACGTCTGCTCCCGGGAGGTTCGGATTCGACTGGGCCCACCTAATAGTGCGAAGAGTCGCGACTTGCCTCTTCCTTATGGTCTTCAGAAGTTGGTCACGAGGAGTCTCGATCCCATAGGCAGCCGAGAAGACCTCAATTCGGTGCCGCCTATCAGGCACTGTCGCCCATCCCCACTCGAGTATTTCGTTATCGTCGTATAGCGGCACCCAGTGCCACAGAGCTAAGGCGACGTCCCAATCCCTCGTGCCGGGAGCTGCCATGTCCCAGTCGATTATGGCAACTGGCCTGTTCCCGCGCGTAACGGTGTTCCAAGGCCCGAGGTCATTGTGACAGATAATGTCACCGTGCGACAGAGTCAGCGGCTGCTCCTGCCAGATGGCATCGCTCGGGGGACGGAAAGTTTCGCTGGCGTCGTGCAGCAGTCGGACAAGCTGGGCCACATCTCGCAGATACTCGTCGCTTTGCATCCCACTCGGCCACTTCTCGGGCCAGACAATCGTGGTGCCTTCGACGAAGCTGACCCGTTCACACCCACCAGCCGTAAGGCCTCGCGCGCGCGGCGCGCCCCGCACTCCCAAGCGCTCGAAGTGCGCCAACAGGGCATGGACCGTCGGCGTCCAGGGACCCGTTTTCCTAAGAACGTATTTGCCTCGCCGGACGACCCGATCGGGTCCGCCGGCAATCAGGGGACCGAACTCTGCACCCACCTTGGCCTCCCAGGTAACGGTCGCATAGAGAGGGACACTAGACTTCGCGACCGCGAATCGAGGTGGCCATCCTCGTGGCGTCTTCGACGTGGTGACTTCAACCCTGATGGTGCGGGATGGTGCGGCAGGCCCAGAGCGTGAATCGGCTAGCCCCTGCGCTGCGTCGGAGAGCGGGGCTGTTTGATTGAAGGCTCGTCCTATCTTCTTGAAGGTGAGCACCCACTCGTCTTCTTGAAAGTGAGCACCCACTCGGAAGACAGTCGCCGATCCAGGTCGGACGTCGCCGTTGACTGCGGCGGTGGGAGGTATCGGTGTTTCGTCGGAAGGGGCCTCGCTACTTTCTTGATGATCTTGAAGCCAGCAAGACTCGCCAGACGCTGAAGGATCTCGCTGTTGGGGATTGTGACTCCCCGGTGCCTTGAGTCTCCAACAACGAGCACGGCTGTCGCCCCAAGCTTCAATACCCTCGCCGACTCTGCAAGTACGCTTCTCATATCCGCCAGGTACCGGTGCACCAGACCCCGTTGCCGACTTGGGAGCTCGCGATACCAATGGGCGTCGTCAAACTCAGCGACCAGGCCGCTGAGTTCGCTGGCTGCCAGTCCTCTCTCTGCTCCCACCAACGACGCTCGCAACTCGCGCAGTTCACCCACGTTGTGCCCAAACCACACGAGAGCAAACTTGGAAGCCCGGATGTAGTCGATTCCGTTGAGGTATGGGGGTGAGGTGACGATTGCATCGATCGACGAGTCGGGGAGGCCGGTCGCCCGCGCGTCGCCCAACATGACAGACGCCAACGGGTGATCGTCCGGGACTCGGGATACCTCGATGGCTCGCGCTACCGTCGCGATCGAGACTGGCCACAGGTCAAAAGGGTGAGTTGGGGACTTGTCGTAAGTTCGATGCGGGCGACTATGAGCGACGTCCATCGCCAGTGACACGCCATTCTCTTTAACGATGATCATTCGCGAGAATGCGATTCGTAGGAGCCTCCAAAGCTCGTCGCGAGGCTGCTCGTCGATTACCCGTATCAGTGCTGTGAGTTGGATACGCGTCGCCGGGTCGAACCAATACCGGAGAAACTCGCGCGTGGCGAAATCCGAGCTTTCGGGATACGCGGTCCCTTGCGTAATCCGGCCTTTGATGCTTCTTGCGAGTTGGAGGACCTCTTCGCTGGCGTCGCGGAGGAGGTTCGATTCGTAGCTCGTCAGGAGGCCCTTCGACAGCATCACGGCGTGTGGATCAAGGTCCAGACCGATCGCATGGTGGCCAGCCCTGCGCGCTGCAAGCAGTGTCGTTCCAGAGCCACACATCGGGTCTAGGACCCGCTGCCTGGGGCCTTCAAGGTGGTCGATGGCTGCCGCTGCCAATTCGGGGGCCATCCGCGCCGGAAACGGGTGCAGATAGGTCATGCTGCTATGTACGCGGCGATCGCGGCAAGAACCTTATCGGGTCGGATGCTTAGTTCCACGCGATCGGTACGGGCGAAGACGTGTGTCGGCGCCATGGCCGAGAGCGCCATGCACGCGGACTTCACTTCATCGTCGCTCAGTTTGATGTTCGCCGACTTCCGCAGTGCTACTCGAAGCGCCGAGTAGTGAACCGCGGCGTCCGGCTGTTCCTGTTGCTCCTGCCAGATTGCCTCGAGGATCGTCCTGAAGGTATTCGTGCGGTCCGGCAGCTTCTCGATGCTGTCTACGAACTCCGACACTTCATCAGACGTTGAACACTCGAAGAGCTCCTCGAGGTCCGAGAGGTTGATCCCCTTGCGAGGCGCCAAGCGCACGAGGCGGGCTAGGTCGATCGCTCGCACCAGGGTTATGGACCTACCGGTCTTCTCGCGAACCGCAGTGATCTCCTTGCTCAATACGCCCTTCTCGAAGTCGGGAGCGACGACAACACAGTGTTTTGCCCCGAAGTCGGTCATGTGGCGTTCAATGGCTGACACCCCGACTGCCTTCGAAGCGGCTTTCGCCCCGGGCCGCTCCTTGCTCTTCGCCTCGAGTGTGACCCTATAGGCCGCCTTGCTGAGATCGCTCTCAACCCCGAGGTGGGCATCGGCGTACCCGTCGGGCTTTTCCTTCCCACCCACATGGACAGCCTCGAATCCGAGCGAGTCGAAGCAGGCGACTACAGCCGTCTCAAGCGCTGCCTTGTCCGATACGCTATCCAAGAGCTCTTGGGCAATCGTGATCGCATTCGGCTCAGCGTGTTCTCTCGCAAGAACACGTAGGGTGTCATCCCTTTGTCGGAGTACTTCACGGGCGTCGGCGGTCGACATCCCTTGGTCGAAAAGTTGCGCTTCGAGCACGACTTCGGCCATCGCCAGTAGCTCTAGTGGGAGACTCCTCTTTGGATCCGAGAAGTCATCTACGAAGCTGGCAACAAAAGGGTGAGCCAGATTGATCTGAAGTAATCCCTCGCTGAGGTTGAGGCGAGCGATACCCGATCTGGGGCCAAGGTCCGTTAGCGAAGTCCCCCGGAGGATTCCACCGGCCTCCTCGGCCGCCCTGTTCAAGTCGGTGATGAAGTCATCTGCGGAGACCCCAGCTGGCAGCGCGACTTCAAGGAGAAGCGGCACTGCATCTCCTCGGATCGCTGCGGCTGCTAGTCGAAGTATCGGCGCGACTGTCAGACTTGCAGGTCCCGCGGCGAATCGGTCGCCGACACGTCTACTCGGGTCATGCTCTTCCTCAAAACCGGTCAAGGTGTTGCGGGCGAGGTTGAAGAGTCCGTGGAGGAAGTGGCGGGCTTCGAAAAGGGTGGGTCCCTCGCGAACAGACTCGCGCGAGGAGCGCAATTCGTCGTCAAGGCGGTCCATGTGGACGACGGCTCGCATCCGAGAAAACGTACCGTGTCGAAGCAGGTTTCGGTCGAGTCCGAATCCCGGATCTGCGCCGTTGATCAGCCGTCCTCGCACATACACAAAGAAGCCATTCGATCGTTCCCACGCCTTCCCAGTATCAATGGGATTCTCGTAAACCTCGAGGTAGCCGGTAACTCGCCCGAGTTGAGCACCCACGAGGCCGAATCGCCCGTCGTCCGCTCCGCGTTTCTTATCAACCGAGACTTCGTAGTCGTCGGTTGCCGGTTTCGGGACTGACTTGACGTCATCCCCGAGCCTGAGGCGCGCGATCCGATGCTTCGAACCCTTTGCTGGTGTCAACTCGGTGCCATTGAGCACCAACACGAAATCATCGCGGAGCGGCATTCCAGTTCTTAGCACCCAGCCGAGGCGCCCGATGGTGATCTCCGTCGCCATCGGTTTCAGGTCGGACATAACGGCGACAGTCCACGACTCGTCCGCGCCACGACCGAAAAGGGGAACGCTCTTCATGCCTAGCCCGGCGGTCTCGAGAATTTGGGAGACGGCAGCCTTCGCCTCGGTAAGCGTAAGCTCTCGGAGGTCGAGGTCGACTTGGTCGGTCTCAGCCCCTTTCCCGGTAGGGAGGGTCGAGAAGTCCATGCTGGTTGACCAGTACTTCCCGCCAGCCTTTGAGATATGTGTCAGGCGACTAGCAAGTACGAATGTTGCGAGCTTCCCGATTCCGAATTTCCCGATCGGAGCTCGTTTGCGAGAATCCGCTGTCGTGCGCTTGTCGCTCTCACCGATGATCCAGTGCTTCTTCAGACCGGCCGCGTCCATGCCTACGCCGTTGTCGATGACGACGATAAGCGCATCGTCAGCCGAGAGGTCCACAGAGAGTGCAACGTGAGTCCTGGTCGCCCCCGCATCGAACGCGTTAGCGACCAACTCCTCAAGTGCCTTGTTCGGACTGGCGTACAAGCCCTCTGAAAAGAGCTCGATGATCCGCATGCTGATGTGGACGGGGACACGATCGACCGTATCGCCCTGCTCCCAGAATGCTTCGCTCAAGTCTCCCCCCGGTTGAACCGCTGGAGAGACTACCCATCACGACCGACAGAATTCCGTGCCGCGGGTCGTGGTCGGTGGCGCTCCGAAGGTGGGTCGGGCGCCACCAGCTAGCTCCGCGCGCCTACCCCCGGCACTCCGTAGAGATCTCGAGGATCTGGTCGTCATCATCCGGCTCGTCTTCGCCGAAGTAGAAGCAGACTTCTGAACCGTCGGCGGCGCCGTAGCGGTAGTAGTGCTCTTCGCTGTTGCTGCCGGACCGCACTGACGACCCGTAGGTGTCGATCAGGTCTTCGAGCGTGTGGCCCACCGTGATTCCGGACAGGGTCTGGACGAACCCGGCCGGCCTGGGCTCGCCATCGGCGTCGAAGGAGGGGCCGACATACCTCACCCGGGCGAAGACTTCCGGGCGCCCCGGGTTCTCGGCGTTGGGGCCGGTGAAGAGGAAGGCGAGGCCTTCGATGAAGATCCCCCGGAAACCTTCCTGTCCGGCGGCGTCCCATCCGGTGTCGAACTCGTCGAAGTCGCTTCGCACTCCGTGGCCGAGGAATTCGAAGATCTTGGTGATCATCGGCCCGGCGGCGGTGCCGAGGAGGAACTCGGTGTCATCGTGGGAGATCCCGTCGGTGGTGATGATCCACTCGCCGGCCTCGGCGATCGAAGTGACCTCGACTTCGATGGTGAACACGGTCGGGTCGTCGGCGGTGCTCACCTCGATTCGGTAGTCACCGGTTTCCTCGATCAGGAAGGTGGTTCCGTCCTCCGACTCGAGGGGCGTCCCTTGCGCATCCCACACCGTGGCGATCGCGCCGTCACCGGAGACCAGTGTCACCATCAGCGTGCTGCCGAAGATCAGCGGGATGGAGAAGTTCTCCGGGTCGAGCGCCGAGGTGTGGCCGAACACTCGCACCGCGATCTCGTCCTCGCCGAATTCGACGGCACGGGTCTGGGGACACAACTGGTTGAGGGCGATGAAGAAGTTCTCCGTCGGTTCGCCGGTCGGGTCGAATCCCAGCGCCTCCTGAGCCTCCGTGACCGCGGTGGTGGTCCCCGCACCGAACTCGCCGTCGACCGTCAGCTCCCCATAACCCCCGCAGTTGAGGAGGAACTGGAAGGCGGCGACGATCTCGTTGTCGTCACCCTCGGTCGCCAGCACCGGCGACGGAGGCAGAGTGGTGGTCGTGGTCGTCGGTCCGGTGGAGGTGGTGGTCGCCGGCACCGTGATGGCGGTGGTGGTTGTCGCCTCGGTGGTAGTGGTGGTGTCGGCGGTCGTACCGCCACATGAGGCGGCGACCAGGGCGAGTGTCAGGAGAAGAACGGTGCTCTTCATGGGTCCGTTTCGGGGAGTGCTACCGGCCAAATTAACCGCGGTTGAGCCCAAAGGAGGTGATGGGGGGTGGTGACCACCTCGGCGATCTTGCTCATCGATCAGGAGGTGGGCAGCCGGGCCGTCGGCTGACACCTCTCGCTAGCGTGCCAGGGTGACGACCCGCGCCGAGTTCGAGGTTCGCGACGCCGCCGACCCGCTGGCGGCGGCGCGTAACCGGTTTGTGGTGACCGATGGCCTCGTGTATCTGGACGGAAACTCCCTGGGGTTGATGCCGCGCGGAGTTCCCGACCGGGCCGACGCCATCCTCGACCAGTGGTCCCTTCGGCTCATCCGGGGCTGGATGGAGGAGGGGTGGTGGGAGCTGCCTTTACGGCTCGGTGACCGGATCGGCCGGCTGATCGGAGCAGAGCCCGGCCGGGTGGTGGTGTGCGACACCACCACCACCAACCTCTACAAGGCGCTCCTGGCCGCGGCCACCCTCCAACCGGGCCGCACCGCCGTCGTCATCGAGGAGGGGGCGTTCCCCACCGACCGCTATGTGGCCGCGAGCGTCGCCCACCTCATCGGAGGCCGGGTCCGGGTGATTCCCCGGGGCCAATCCGTGGACAACCTCCTCGATGAGGAGGTGGCGGCGGTGGTGATGAACCACGTCGACTTCCGTACGGCCGAGATCGTCGACATGGGGTCCATCACCGAGACGATCCACGCCTCCGGGGCGCTGGCGATCTGGGATCTCTCCCACAGCGCCGGGGTGCTTCCGATCTCACTCGACCGGTGGGGCGTCGACCTCGCCGTCGGATGCACCTACAAGTACCTCAACGGCGGACCGGGGGCGCCCGCCTACCTGTACGTCAACGGGGCACATCTTGAGCGAGCCGCGACCCGATCCCCGGCTGGATCGGTCACGCCGACCCGTTCCTCATGGAAGCCGACTATCGCCCCGCTCCCGGCATCCGCCGGTTCATCACCGGCACCCAGCCGATCGTCTCGATGTCGATCCTCGACGCCGCCCTCGACGCCTACGACGGCATCGACATCGCCGCGGTGCGGGCCAAGAGCATCGCCCTCACCGGGCTGTTCATCGACCTGGTAGACGAGCGGCTCGGGCTCGAGGTCGCATCGCCTCGTGACTCCGAGAAGCGGGGGAGCCAGGTGTCGCTCCGCCACCCCGACGCGTCAGGGGTGTACGAGCGGCTGGTGGCCGCAGGGCTGCAGGGAGACGTCCGTCCTCCCGACCTGCTGCGCTTCGGGTTCGCCCCCCTCTACGTGTCGTTCACCGACGTCTGGGACGCCGTCGACATCCTGGCCGGCGTGCTCGAGGGATGAGGTTCGCCGCCGTGCTAATCCTGCTCGCCGCCTGTTCCCCGGCGCCGCCGGCTGGCGGCGAGGCCCGGTTGCTCGCCCTGGGCGACTCCTACACCATCGGGGAAGGGGTCGACCCGGCCGACCGCTGGCCGGTGCTCCTCGCCCGACGGCTCGGCGATGAGGGAATCACCGTCCACGGTCCGGTCATCGTCGCCCGCACCGGATGGACGGTGGCCGAGTTGGAGGCGGGGATCGACCAGGCCGCTCCCGTCGGTCCCTTCGATCTGGTCACGCTCCAGATCGGGGTCAACGACCAGTTCCGCGGCTACGGCGTGGAGGGGTTCCGCGGTGAGTTCGGGGCGCTGCTCGAACGGGCGATCGGGTTCGCCGGCGGGGAGCCGGGCCGGGTGGTCGTGCTGTCGATCCCCGACTGGGGGGTCACCCCCTTTGCCGCGGGGCAGGACCGCGGCGGGATCGCCGCCGAGATCGACGCCTTCAACCGGGTGGTGGCGGAGGAGGCGGCGCGGCAGGGTGCGGCGTTTGTCGACGTGACCCCGATCTCGCGTCGCGCCGACGACGACCCGGCGCTCCTCGCCGGGGACGGGCTGCACCCATCGGCGGCGATGTACGCGCTTTGGGTGGAGTTGGTGCTGCCGGTGGCTCTCGAGATCGTCGGATGAGGACGGGGGCTGAGACAGCGTGCGAGCCTGGACGTCCTTTGGGGCACGAGGCGCGCAAGCCGTCGGTCTCGGCGACCTACTCGAACGGCAACTCCTGTTGGTAGCCCCGGTCGGCGCCGAGGCAGGCCTCCAGGCCCTCCACCACCGAGCGCACCGCCGACTCCTCCGCCAGGCGGGCGTGGTCGCGCAACAGGCGGTCGACCGTGGGCAACTGCTCCCACTCCTTGTCCCGGAACTGGTGGAGGATCCGCATTACGTCGCCTTGCTCGGTGAGGGCGAGCACCGTGCACAAGGTGATATCGATCGGCTCCACCTCCCCGAAGGTGGTGGTCTCATAGGCGAGGTGCTGTCCGTAGGGGTGGAGCTGTCGTAACACCTCCGGGGCGAGGCCGGGCAGGTCGAAACCTCGCTCACGCAGTCGGTCGGTCGACACCACCCGGGGGAGATCCATCAGCCGGGACCCCCTGATCGAGCCCTCTCCCGCTCTTTGGCCGCCGTCAGCAACCGCCGCTCCACCTCCGCCGAATTCCATGGAACGCCCGTCGACTGGTGGGACGCCAGGTAGGCCGCCGGGTCGGCGAACAGTCGGGCCACCTCACCGGGGTCGGCCGCGGTGACCACCTGCCCCTGGTGCTCGAGCACCATGAACACCGCGGTGGCCCGGCGTGCCCGGTATCCGAAGTCGTGTTCGACCACCTTGCCGCTCATTTCCACGATCCCGAAGGCGAGGGTCGGGTCGAAGCACTCGTCGAGCAGCGACCACGCCTTCTTGGTGGCATACACCCCACACGGTGGCCTGCCACAAGACCCGTCGGTGTGGGGGACCGCCTCGTCGAACCGCTCCTTGTTACGGAGGATGCATCCAGCCTCGTAGGTGTGCGACTGCCACGGGCGCTTGGCCCCGTGCAGCCGGTCGCCCACCTCCCAGGCTCGGAACCCGAGCACCGGCACCGGCGACCAGTACCGGTCGGCTTCGAGCGGTGAGTCCCATAGGGAGCGTGGTGGGGTGGCCGGTGTCGGAAGGGCCGCCGGAGCGTTGTCGAGCATCCGATCCAGGGCGTCCTCGAGAGTGCGGCGGCCCGCTTCGAACTCGGCACGGCGGGCGGCCGCGATCCCCTCCGAAATCCGCCGCCCGGCCAGCAGCGCCCGGGTGGCCGGCGAGTCGATCGGTGGGGCGGTCAGTGTCGCTCCCGCGTGGAGGGCACGCAGATCGGCGGTGAGGCGAGCGAGGCGATGCTCCGCTGACTCCGTGACCGTGCTCAAAGCCCGGCTCCGGCGGGGACCGGCGCGGGGGCGTCCTCGCGCCCGGGTGGTTCCGGCGCGTTCGCTGGCTCCGGCTCGAGCTCGCGCCGGGCCGGGGCGGCGACGGGCTCGGGCTCGACGATGATCACGCGGCGGGGAACACCGATGTCCATGAGGCCTTCCTTCCGGGGCCGACTCATGGGGAAGAGCGGAGACGATACGCCTCCGAACAAGTGTTCGCAAGTGGTACCCACCGGCCAAGTCGAATGCCTAAGCATCCCCCCTCCGCCCGGGTCTTCCGGCCTGCGGTAGCTTGGCGCGATCGCGGCAAACGACGGCAGCGGCCTGCACGAGGGTGATTCGAGCCACGGGATAGGCTTCGGCGAGGCCACCCGGGTGTGGGTATCTGTCGCCCTCAACAGCTTCGGTGGGCCCATTGGCCAGATCGCCGTGATGCACCGCCTCCTGGTCGAGGAGCGGCAATGGTTCTCCGAACGGCGATTCCTCCACTCGCTCAACTACTGCATGCTGCTTCCCGGTCCGGAGGCCCAGCAGCTGGCCACCTACCTGGGGTGGACCCTCCACGGAACCAGGGGCGGGCTGGTGGCCGGGGTCCTCTTCATCCTTCCCGGGTTCGTGGCGATCCTCGCGCTCAGCGTCCTCTATGCCGGGTTCGGGGACACCGCCTGGGTGGAGGCGGTCTTCTACGGCATCAAGCCGGCGGTGATCGCCATCGTCGCCGGGGCGCTCGTGCGGATCTCATCGCGGGCACTCCAGAACCGGCTGATGTATGGAGTCGCCGCCGCGGCGTTCGTCAGCATCTTCTTCTTCGACATCCCCTTTCCCGTGATCATCCTCGTCGCGGGCTTGCTCGGACACCTGGGCGGCCGGCTCAACCTGCGACCCTTCGACCTCGACACCGGCCAGCTTGTCGAGGGCACGGGCCAGGCCCCGGCCCGGGTCTCGGATGCCGCTCCAGCCAGACCGAGGATCGCTCGAACTCTCAAGACGGCGGCGATCGGCCTCCTCCTCTGGCTCACCCCCGTGGCGATCCTGATCCTGTGGACCGGTCGAGACAGCATCTGGTCACAGCAGGGCCTGTTCTTCTCCAACGCCGCGGTGGTCACCTTCGGAGGGGCCTACGCGGTGCTGGCGTACATCGCCCAGCAGGCGGTGGAGGCGTATCAGTGGCTGCTTCCTGGCGAGATGGTCGATGGGCTGGGGATGGCCGAGACCACGCCGGGACCGCTGATCCAGGTGGTCCAGTTCGTAGGCTTCATGGGCGCCTACCGGGCGGACCTCGGGATCGACCCGATGTTGGCCGGAGTGCTGGGCGCCCTGCTCACCACCTGGGTCACCTTCGTCCCTTGCTTCCTGTGGATCTTCCTGGGTGCGCCATACATCGAGCGGCTCAGGGGCAACCGGCCGATCAATGCGGCGCTCAGCACCATCACGGCCGCGGTCGTTGGAGTGATGCTCAATTTGGCAGTCTGGTTCGCCCTGCACGTCGTCTTCGGGACCGTGGACGAGTTGCGGCACGGTCTGGGGTTGCGCCTATACAGGCCCGAATTGGCGACCTTCGATATCGCCGCCGCGGTCCTCGCGCTGGCCGGGCTCTACGCGGTGTTCCGGCTGAAGTGGTCGGTGACGCGGACGTTGGCCGCGTCGGCGCTCGCCGGGTTCACAGCACATCTGCTCATCGTGGGCTGACCAGGGGGCTCGCGACCGCTCCCGTTGATGGGAAGCCGGTGCCTCGACACCCCCGACCACGCGCGACTCTCGCCGTCTCCGCCGGAGGCAACGACATGGGTGAACACTACGGGTGATCGGCCCACTTCTTCGACATCACCCCGATCTCTCGGCGTGCCGCTGCCGATCTCTCCCTCGTCGCCGCCGATGGGCTCCATCCATCGGCGGCGATGTACGGGGAATGGGTCGAGCTCGTGCTCCCCATCGCTCGGTTGATCCTGAGCCGTTGAATCCCCGCAGGGAGGTTCGCTGACACCGCGACTCCCGCCAACTAGCGTGCCGTCGGATCGACGAGGGGATGGAGACTGTGACCCGCTACGAGTTCTTCAAGTTCATGCATGTGGCCGGCGCCATTGTGTGGCTGGGCGCCGGTGTCGGCCTCACCGTCTTGTGGCGCGGTTTGACCAAGGCCAAAGAGGCCGACGCGATCCGTGCGATCGGCACCCAGAACAAGGCTTTGAGCGCGAAGGTGTTCGGCCCGGCGGTGCTGGTGACCCTGGCCTTCGGGGTCGCCATGGTGTTCGACACCCCGACATTCGACTTCTCCGACCTATTCATCATCCTGGGCTTCGTCGGAATTGGCTTCTCGGGGGCGATGAACGGTGCCGTTGCCGACCCTGCGACCAAGCGGCTGGTGGCAGCGATCGAATCGGACGGCTTCGATTCCCCGGCGGCGGCTGCTGCGCGCGCGAAGGTCAGACTTGCGGGCAACCTCGAACTACTGGTGCTATTCGCAGTGGTGCTGGCGATGGTGGTCAAGCCGGGCGTCTAGGTCGAGTGGCGAGCGGGGCAGGTGCCGCCGCCTACTGAACTGCCCGGTGCGGCCATCGCGGAGATCCATGGCCGAGCCGGTCCGGCGACCGCCGCCCACGCCCGGGGCATTGAGGGTTCCAAGAGGAGGCGGCCGGCCGGCACGGCCGCCTCCTCTTCCCGGCTCACCCTGGCGAGCTCAACCTCCGACGGACAGGATGTCGGCCGTCATCGTCGGGCCGTGCGTGGTGCACCACAACTTGTAGTGCCCCGCCTGGCTGGCTTCGAAGGTGACCGAGTACTCCCTGCCACGGTTGACGGTGAACGCCTCGACCGAGACAGTGCCGTCGGGTGCTTGTACCCAGACATCGTGCTCGTCACCGTTGACGCCGAACATTCGGAGCGTCACCGATTCGCCCTCGACGACCGACATGGCTCCCGGGCTGAACAGGTAGGTCGACACCTCCCACTTGGCAGGGTTTGCGGGGTCGACGGTTCCCGGGGCCTTGTAGCGGTATCCCAACGAGATCGAAGCGGGGTCCACATCCGGTGGGTCAATCCCGTCGGTGCCGCCCTTGATCTCGATAAGTTCGATGTCGAAAGTGACCTCGCCCGGGTCGGTCGCTACGGCGTCACCCCCGCACGCCGCCGCAACCATCGCGAGCACTATCGCTATCGCCGACCAGCGTTTCCGTGACATGTCTTGAACCCTTCCGTCGTCAGAGCGTTCTCCTTTGCCTTGCTCAACCTATGGCGAGAGAGGGAGCGAGACCACGGACCGGGGTCGCGACGCGACGGTACCGAGGGCGTAGAGGAATCAGACCAAGGTCCGAGCCGTTCGACCGGCCCTACCGATAGGATGACCGTCGATGCCGGGAGGCGCCCCAATGCCACAGTTCGCCTTCGTTGGCCGGGAGTCACGGCCATTCCATTGAGCCTTGCTCGCCCGTTCGCCGAGGATCCTCAGGTTGCCTTGTCGAAGGCGCGGCCGGCCCGGATGAGCGAGCTGAGCTTCGCCCGCCAATTCTTCGTTTTCAGCCTCGTCATTCTCGTGGCCGGCATGCTGACGATCGGCATCTGGATCCAGGCCGAGGTCAAGCGGGCCGTCATCGGTCGTACCGCCGGCGTCACCGCGCTCTATGTGGACAGTTTCGTTTCGCCGGTGCTGCAGGACCTCGATCGGGTGGGCGAGGTGACGGCCGACATGCGTACTGCGTTGGATCGCCTGCTCAGCGGGACACCGCTGGGCAGGCAGATCGTCTCGTTCAAGGTGTGGCTCCTCGACGGAACGATCGCCTACAGCGTCGCTCCGGAATTGATTGGACAACGCTTCGAGCTGTCCGACGGCCTCGCCCGTGCGGCCGACGGTGAAGTTGTGTCGCACTTGACCGATCTGGCCGATCCCGAGAACGAGTACGAGCGGGGTAGGTGGGATCGGCTGATCGAAACGTACGCCCCCGTTCGGGTCGAAGGCAGCGGGCGGGTGGTGGCGGTGGCTGAGTTCTACCAGCTGCCCGACGAGTTGCTGCGCGACATTCGCAGTGCGCAGTCCACGAGCTGGGCGATCGTCGGCATCGCGACGATCGTGATGTATCTCATGCTCGCCGGCATCGTCCGGAGGGCGAGTAGCACGATCACCGCGCAGCGATCAAAACTACAGCGCAACGTCACAGAACTCAGCGAGACCCTCGACGAGAACCGGCGCCTCCACGAGCGCACTCGCCGAGCTGCCGAAAGGACCACGGCCCTCAACGAGCGGTACCTCCATCGCATTTCGGCGGACCTCCATGACGGACCAGCTCAGGACATCGCCCTGGCTCTTCTTCGGATGGAGTCGGTCACGACCGAGGGTGACGCTGCAGGCTCGAGCAATCGTCACGAGGAACTCGGTGCGGTTCGAATCGCCCTTGATTCAGCACTGACCGACCTTCGGGGCATCGCCCGCGGATTGCGGCTCCCTGCGATCGACGACCTGTCGACCGAGGAGATCGCACGGAGGGTGGTCGAGGACTTCGGCCGCCTCACCGGTGTGACCCCGAACCTCGAATGTCGTGAGCTTCCGGACGACGCGCCGGGGTCCATCAAGATCACGCTCTACCGGGTCCTCCATGAGGCTCTGGCAAACAGTTACCGGCATGCCGGGGGGGCGTCGGCGACGGTGCGTCTTGAGGGCCTCACCGGATCGATCGCAATTACGGTGACCGACGCGGGTCCCGGCTTCGACGTGACCACCGCGATCGAGCAGGGGTCCCTCGGCCTCGCCGGGATGCGGGAGCGGATCGAAATGCTCGGGGGAACGTTCGAGGTCGACAGTGGCAGTGGAGCCGGAACCCGGATCACGGTGCACCTCCCGATTCCGGCGGAGGGCCCGACGGATGCCTGACTCGATCCGGGTCCTCGTCGCCGACGACCATCCGCTGTTCCGCCAGGGTGTTGTCCAAGTCCTCTCCGCCGAACCGGACCTCACCGTCATTGGAGAAGCCGGAACCGGTGAAGAGGCGCTTCGGCTGGCGGTCGCGGAGCTCCCGGATCTCGTCGTAATCGACCTCGGGATGCCTGGCGGGGGTGGGCTCGTGGCGATCAGGGAGATCGCTCGAGCCTGTCCCGCCATCCAGATCCTCGTGCTCACGGTCTCCGAGGACCCTGCCGATCTCATGAATGCGCTGGCGAGCGGGGCCCGGGGATATGTGCTGAAAGGTGCGTCGGCCCTTGGCTTGGTGTACGCCGTCCGGATCGTGGCGGGTGGGGACGCCTACGTATCGCCAGCACTCGCCGGGGCCATGCTCTACGACATGACTCACCACGATGCCGACGATCCGATGGACCAGCTGACGACCCGCGAACAGGAAATACTCGAGCTGCTCGCCGAAGGCCTGACAAATCGAGAGATCGGTGAGCGTCTGTTCATCGCCGAGAAGACCGTCAAGCATTACATGACGAACGTCCTCCAGAAACTCCAGGTTCGAACCCGGTTGCAGGCGGCTCTTCTCGCGCAGAAGCGCCAGCAGACGCGTCGGCCTCCCGTGTAAGAGGCAGGGGGCTTGACCTCCACCTTACCGTTAGGGGAAGGTTCATCATCCTGCGGGCAGGCTGGCCGCCAGGGTCGCTGGCGTTGGGGGATGGGTCGGTCGAGGTGTTCGTTCCGGTCACCGGGACCGTGACTTCGGGCAGGGTGGCGACCCGTCGGCTGCCCGGAGGCCGCTTCGCTTCCGCGATCCACCACGGTCGTTACGAGGAGATGCAACCGGTGGTCGACGGACTCCAGCGGTGGGTCACGACATCGGGCGCCGAAGTCGAGGGACCGATGCGAATGATCTACCTCCGCTTCGGGGCGGAGCCCGAGTTGGCGCTGCCCGAGGCCTACCTGGCATCGCGTGATGCGGATTTCGTCACCGAGATCCAGATGCCGGTGGCGTGACCGTTCGCCTCAGGCGACTCGCCACACCCGCCACAGGGCAGCAGGGTCGTCCAACGGGTTTCCATGGACCAGGAAGAAGTCGGCCGGGCCGTCCTGCCTGACGACACCGGCGTCAGGCTCGCCCAGCAGCTCACCGCCCACCCAGGTCGCGGCCGCCAATGCCTCCCAGGGCTCGAGACCGGCTTCGACCAGCTGAGCCACCTCCCACGGCATCTGGTTGGCACGCGCCGAACCCCCGCCGAAATCGGTGCCTGCGGCGATGCGAACCCCGGCCTGGCGGGCGAGGCGTACGCTCTCGAAGGCGGCCTCTTTCCGCTCGGCGATCCGGCCGACCGACTCTTCCGCGGTGAACCGTTCGATCCGGGTGGTCGCGCCGAAGGTCTGCCACGAGGCGAGGACGGTGAGTGTGGGCACCACAAAGGCGCCCTTGGCGGCCATCAGGCTGACGAGATCGGCATCGAGCCGGGTGCCGTGCTCGATGCACGCCACCCCGCCCTCGACCCCGGCTCTCGCTCCGGACAGTTGGGTGGCGTGGGCGGTGGCGGTGGCTCCCCGATCCGCGGCCGCGGCGACCGCCCGCCCCACCTCGTGGGCGGTCCACGGAGGAGTGTCGAGGTCGGGGCCGTCGAGATACAGCTTCACGTGGTCGGCACCGTCGTCGAGTTCGCGCTCGACCGCGGCCACCAGGGCGTCGGCATCGGCCGCCTCGACGGAGACGCCCGGGGGAAGGGCGCCCTCCTTGGTGATCCAGGTGCCCGCAGCCCTGATGTACGGCCGATCCCGCCGCCCGTGCCAGGAATCGCGGACTGCCAATGCGAGGGCTCGCTCCCGGTGGTCATGGATGCGGCGAGGTGACCCGACGTCTCGGGCCCAGCGAGTGCCCGACCGCACCATCAGGCCGCCGTTGTGCTCGGCGGTGTCCAGGAGGCGTTCGGTGTCGTCGCCGATCCGCTCGATCCAGTGCGAGCCTCCGGGCAAGGTGATGTGACTGTGGGCGTCGATCATTCCGGGCACGATCGTCGATCCGCCGGCGTCGATGATTTTGGCGTTCGGGGCGTGGGGGGCTTCGCCGTCGGGGCCGAGGAACTCGATGCGGTGATCGACCACCAGCACCGATTGACCGTGTACCAGGGTGGGTGACCGGCCGTCGGCGAACGCGGCGTCGCGATAGAGCGTGCGCATCGCGGTCGAGGCTATCGGAGTGGGAGGTCGGGGTTGGCCCTGCTTCGGCGTTCGACCGATTGGGCGGTGATCTCGATACTGCACGCGTGGTGGGTGGTGCAGTGCGTGTAACAGGCCGCAGCCAGCCCCTTGTCCTCGTAGTGGAGACCGCAATCGTCGCAGCGATGTAGCTCGGGGGTGCTCGCCATCGGAGTGATGGTACGCCGGGGTGCTGCGACCCCCGCGATCGCCCCTGCGGTTGAATGCCGCGGATTGACGGCACACCTTGCCGACCGATCCGGTAGTTTCGGTCGCTCCTGGCCCGGAATTCTGGGAGCCTAGGGCCGAAAGATGACACGCGCCGACCTGCCCACCGGAACCGTCACCTTCTTCTTCTCCGACATGGAGGGGTCCACCAGGCTTGTTCAAGAACTCGGTGAGGTCTGGCCCGAACTCCTCGCCGACCACGACCGGCTGGTACGGACGGCAGTCCATCGCGCTGGGGGAGTGGAGGTGCGTACCGAGGGGGACTCGTTCTTCGTGGTGTTCGCGTCGGCGGCGGATGCTGTCGCGGTCGCGGCCGAGTCGCAGCGGGCGATTCAGGATCACGAGTGGCCCGGCGGCTGCACCGTCCGTATCCGCATCGGGGTCCACACCGGTATCGGTGCCCTGGGGGGGTCGGATTATGTCGGGCTCGACGTGCATCGGGCGGCCCGGATCGCCGCGGCGGCACACGGCGGACAGGTGATCCTCTCGGAGACCTCGGCGGCGCTGAGCGAGCGGCTGCTGCCAAAGGACACCAGCCTGCGAGACCTCGGCAAGCATCGCCTCAAGGATCTCCTGGAGCGCGAGGCACTTTTCCAACTGGTGATCCCCGGCGTTTCCGACGAGTTTCCCCCGCCCCGCACCCTTGAGGCGATCCCCAACAACCTGCCGGTGCAGATCACCAGCTTCGTTGGGCGAGAGGACGATGTGGCGGCCGCCCTCGGGACGCTCGAGTCGAGCCGCATCCTCACCTTGCTCGGCCCGGGTGGAACGGGCAAGACCAGGCTCTCCATTCAGGTGGCCGCCGAGGCCGCCGACCGTTTCAAGGACGGGGTCTTCTTCGTGCCTCTGGCGCCCGTGACCGACCCAGACCTGATTGCCCCCACCATCCTGTCGACCCTCGGCGTGGCCCCTGCCTCCGCCGCGGTTCCCCCACGGGATCAACTCGTCCGATTCATGTCGGACAAGGAAATGCTGCTGGTGCTGGACAACTTCGAGCAGCTCGTTGAGGGTGCGGGGCTGATCGGCGACCTGTCGGCGGCGTCGACCCACTCACGATTCCTGGTTTCGTCGCGCATCCCACTGCGCGTTCGGGGGGAACAGGAGCTCGCCATTGCCCCACTCGAAGTGGCGTCGCCCGACTCGGACGTGGACGCGCTGATGAAGAACGAATCGGTGCATCTGTTCGTGGAGAGGGCTCAGGCAGTACAGCCCGGGTTCGCCCTCACGGCCGGAAACGCCGGCGCGGTGGTGGAGTTGGTGCGTCGTCTCGACGGCCTGCCGCTGGCGATCGAACTCGTCGTTTCGAAGCTGAAACTGCTCTCGGTGGAGGCGCTGGTCGAACGGCTCGACGCCCGGTCGCTGACCGGAGGGCCTCGCGATGCTCCTGAACGGCATCAGACGATGTGGAATGCCATCGCCTGGAGCGAAGAAGCCCTCTCCGACCCATGCCGTCGGCTGTTCGCCCGCTTGTCCGTGTGCGTGGGCGGCGCCCGGCTGGAGGAGATCGAGAAGGTGTGTGCACCTGACCTCGGACTCGAGTTGTTCGACGGCCTATCGACTCTGGTGGACAGCAGTCTTCTTGTGGCGGACCGGGCCAGAGGGAGGTTTCGAATGCTCCAGGTGATCCGGGAGTACGCCACCGAGCGCCTCGCTGAGTCCGGCGAGGCAGAGGAGATCGGCCGGCGACACACTTTCGGATATCTCGACCTGATCGAGACCGCTGCCCCGGAGCTCACCCGGCGCGACCGGAAGACTTGGGCCGAGGCGCTCGACGCCGACCACGACAACCTCCGCGCGGCGATGGCCCGTTGCGTGGCGGCGGGCGACGCCGATAGTGCGCTGCGTTTCGCCTGGTCGATGTGGCGCTACTGGCAGATCCGGGGGCACCTCTACGAGGCGCGGCGACGAGTCGACGAGGCATTGGCGATGGCGGGGGGCGACCCGCGGCGACGCGCCAAGGCGATCGAGGCCCTGGGGGGGATCACCTGGTGGCAAGGCGACCGCGACGCGTGCACCGCCGCCTACGACGAGGCGCTGCGACTGCAGCGGGAGATGGGTGACGACCGGGAGATCGCCAATGCGCTGTACAACGCCGGGCTGATGGAGGCGTTCTTCCGCCAGGACTTCGATCGCGGGGATGAGTTCCTCGAGGAGGCCATGGCGATCTACACCAGGCTGGGCGACGAAGGGGGTCTCGCCGATGTCCATTGGGGTAAGGGCAACATGGCACTCATCGGCTCGAATGACCCGAGGGACGGTGTCCCCCACCTGGAGAAGTGCATCGACTTGTACCGGGCGGTAGGCAACGTCTTTGGAGAGGGTTGGGGCCGGTTCGAGTTGGGTGAGATTTACCGGCGCCTCGGCGACTACGCCGAGTCGCGACTCCACTTCACCCGGGGTATCGAGATCCTCTACGGCACCGGCGAGATCTCGGCGGCGGTCTTCTTCTTGTTGGCGTTTGCCGCGCTGTCGGTTCTCGAGGGCGACGAGCTCCGGGGGGCTCGGCTGGGTGGGGCGGCGTGGGCGCTGGGGGAGCGGAGCGGTGTCGACCTCGTATCCATCGACTCCGCCCGCATCGAGGGCGTGGAGAAGGAGACGCTGGAAGCGTTCACCGGTGACCTGGCGGAGGCCTACCGCGCCGGGCGGGCTATGACCCCCGACGAGGCCGTCGCCTTCGCCCTCGCAACCGACGGAGCCTCCGCAACAGCCTGACCGCGCCGCCTCCGGTACCCTCATCCTTCTGGAGGCCCCCGATGCGGCAGATCACCCACTGGATCGACAACAAGGAGTTCGACGGCAAGGTCGAACGGTGGGGCGACGTGTACGACCCGGCCACCGGTCTGGTGCAGGCGCAGGTGGCCCTGGCGACGGTCGAGCAAGTGGACCGGGCGGTGGCATCCGCCAAGCAGGCGTGGAATCTGTGGAAGGACGTCTCCCTCTCCCGGCGCACCGCCATTCTCTTCGAGTTCCGCGATCTGGTGATGCGTCACAAAGACGACATCGCCAAGCTGCTCGTATCCGAGCACGGCAAGGTCTTCTCTGACGCGTCGGGTGAGGTGCAGCGGGGTCTGGAAGTGGTCGAGTTCGCCTGTGGGATCCCGCAACTGATCAAGGGTGAGTTCAACGAGAACGTGTCCACCGCGGTCGACACCTATTCGATCCGCCAGCCGGTGGGAGTGGTGGCCGGTATCACGCCGTTCAATTTCCCGGCCATGGTCCCGATGTGGATGTACCCGATCGCCATCGCCTGCGGGAACACCTTCATCCTCAAGCCCTCGGAGAAGGATCCTTCTGCTGCGAACTTCGCAGCCGAACTCTTCGCCAAGGCCGGGCTGCCCGAAGGCGTCCTCAATGTGGTCCATGGGGACAAGGTCGCCGTCGACCGGATCCTGGAGCATCCCGACATCGGCGCCGTCTCGTTCGTCGGCTCGACCCCGATCGCCCGCTACGTCTACGAGACCGGCACCGCCGCCGGCAAGCGGGTGGCGGCTCTCGGCGGGGCCAAGAACCACATGGTGGTCCTCCCCGATGCCGACATGGATCTGGCAGCCGATGCCGCGGTGTCGGCGGCCTACGGGTCGGCCGGGGAGCGGTGCATGGCGATTTCGGTGCTCGTGACGGTGGGCGGCGCCGCCGACGCGCTCATGCCCAAGGTGGTGGAGCGGCTGGAGAAGATCAAGGTCGGGTCCGGGCTCGAGGAGGGCGCCGAGATGGGACCGTTGGTCACCGCTCAGCACCGCGACCGGGTGGTCGGATACATCGACCAGGGCGTCGCCGAGGGGGCCACCCTGATTGCCGACGGCCGCAACCTCATCGGAGAGCAGGAAGGCTTCTTCGTCGGGCCCACCCTCTTCGACGACGTCACCCCGAATATGGCCATCTATCGGGACGAGATCTTCGGCCCGGTGCTCTCGACCGTTCGGGTGGACACGTACGACGAGGCGATGCGGCTGATCGGCGACAACCCGTACGCCAACGGTGTCGCCATCTTCACCAACGACGGGGGCGCCGCCCGCAAGTTCCAGAACGAGGTGCCGGTGGGGATGGTGGGGATCAATGTCCCGATCCCGGTGCCGATGGCCTACCACTCGTTCGGCGGGTGGAAGAATTCACTCTTCGGGGATGCCCGGATGTACGGGATGGAGGGTGTCAACTTCTATACCCGCATGAAGGTGATCACCTCCCGGTGGCCCGATCCGGAACACCGCGGGGTGAATCTCGGTTTTCCGCAGATGAAGTGAGGGGCCGCCTGCGGCGGCCCGCGATGCGCGATGCGCGATACGCAATACGGAGGAAGAGGAGGGGGCATGGAGATCAGGGGACGACTGGAAGAGGCGATCGGGGAGCATCGGTTGCTCGAGCATCCGTTCTATGTGGCTTGGCGCGAGGGGACGCTTCCGGTCACGGCGCTGGCGACCTATGCGGCCGAGTACGGCGCGTTCATCGCCGCGGTGCCGCAGGGGTGGTCGACCGTGGGTAACCACGAACACGCCGCCGAGGAAGTCACCCACGCCGGGATGTGGGGAGTGTTCGCCGGCCGGCTCGGAACCGAGATCGGCGAGCCCCGGCTTCCGGAGGTGGCGGCCCTGCTCGACACGGCCCGCCGCTTGTTCGCCGATCCAGCCAACGCCTGGGGCGCCCTTTACGCATTCGAGGCGCAGCAGCCGAGCACCTCGGAGGAGAAGCTAAAGGGTCTCGTCGAGCACTACGGCTTCGTTGAAGCAGAGGACGCGGCCGAGTACTTCCGGGTCCACGCCGCCGACTACCACGAGGCCGACGAGATCGTCGATACGCTCGACGGAACATCCGCCGACGCCGCGGTGGCGGCATGCGCCGAGATGAGCGTTGCCCTGTGGGACGCCCTCACCGGGGTGCTTGCGGCAAGCGACAAGTAGGCGGTCAGTCACCGCACGAAGGGACGATGGCGATCTCGATCGGCGCCGACTCCTCGGTGCCCTCGATGGTGCGGATCCGGTAGGTGTAGGCCAGGCCTTCGACCGCCGTCTCGTCCGAGAAGCTGGTCGCGGTGGCACCGTTCACCGTCCATCCTGCGTCGAAGAATCCGCCGACCCAGCGCTCGAGGGCGTACCCATCCGCCGTCCCCGTGGGCGTGGGCAGCCAGTCGAGCACGACCGCGGCGACCAACGAATCAGGTGCGATCGCCACGAGGACGCCATACCCGAGTACTGCGCCCCCGGCGGTGGCGATCCGGCCACCGGTGGCGCCCGCCGATCCGAACGCCTCGTCGGCGGCCTCGGAACGAACTCCCTGGGTAGGCCCGCCCTGGCCCCCGTCTGAAAGGTCCCACCGCTCCGTCATCCCGTTGGGTTCGGTGATCGCCCCGCGGTGGTGGCTGCCGAAGAGGGCGATGAGCATCGTTTGATCGACCGAGGTCGTCACCGAGGGGGCCAGTAGTGACGGCGTGCCGCTAGACGACGAGGCGGCAACTGCGTCGATCGGGTTGGCGGCGGCGCCTCGGTACGCGGCGATTCCCCCAGCCCAGCGCTGTTGCGACCCCAGCGTCCACGTGTACGTAATCGGCTCCGATTCGCCAGCAATCCGGTGGTACACCCGCATCGAACCGATGGTCGTGAGGAGCGACCAACCAGCTGGCGCCTGATTGACCGTGGTCACGTTCCGGGTCAGGAACGCAGCGATGAGGACGTCGCCCACCGCCACTCCGGTTGGCCGGCCGAGTGACACCGACGCCGCGTCGCCTCCGTTGCTCGCCGACGCCAAGAAGATGATCGTGTCCGGCGCACACATGGGCGTGGCCATGAGGCTCGAGGGCGGCTCGGGGCCGAACGAAGAGGCCGCGGCGAACGCGTTGGTGGAGTTGTCCGCCAGGTCGCCGAACGATGCGAGCGTCACTCCAACGAGTGCCAGGGTGGCCACCACACCGACCGTCGGGACCACGATGACCGCCCGGGCCAGGCGCGACCGGGCCTGACGACCGGGCCGGCGCAGCAGACGCCGTTCTGCCGGGTCTCGCAGATTGAGTACGAAGATTGCGGCGAGCGTGGTGGTGGCGAACCCGAGCAGGGGGCTCAGTTGGTGGGTCCTCCACCAATACAACGGCAAGGCTCCATTGGGCGCTACGAGTCGGGCCACCCCGCGAACCATCTCGGCGCGGACCGGGCTGGAATCCGGCGCGGCGTTGGCATCGCCCTTGGTGATGAAGGAGCCGTCCGGCGCGGCGGAAACGATCCGATGTGCCGTGAGCGTTCCGGGCCGGGAGGGGTCGTCGAACGAGATGATCGTGCCGGGATGGAGGGGGGAGCCGTCGTAGCGCTTGAACGCCACGATGTCGCCGGGCAGCAGCGAGGGGGCCATCGACCCGCTGATGATCGCAGAGGTGTCCCACCCTGCCAGCAGCGGGATGGCGCGGGAAACGAACGCGGTGGCGAGCACGAAGTAGACGAATGATGCCGCCACCAGCATCCCGAGGTAAAACAGCCAGGGGGCCCGTGATCGGCGCACCTTCATCGCGAGGGTCTGACCGTCGTCGGGTGGTTTGGCGGTGGAGTCTCTCCTGCCCACAGCAACGACCCGAACTCCGTCACGGGCGAACGGATCGGCGGAGCTCGGTGTGCTGCGGGCGTACGCCAGATGGTCGAGCGGCCCGGCGGTCGCATCGAGGCGCGGTGTCGCGATCGACGGGTTGCTCATGGTCGGACCGAGGTGAGAGACCCGGGGCCCCGGGGGGGGCCGGGTCCCCTCCCGATGCTTATCAGCTGCTCTGGGCTTCCCAGGTGAAGCTGACCATGGACGACAGACCCTGAGCGGCATTGTCGTCTTGCTGGGTAACCGTGATCCGGTAGGGGACCGTGTCGTCGGCTCCCCCGCCGACCGGTGCCCAGCTGTCGACGCCGGATGCGTATGAGAAGGCTGCGGCGAGGAATTCGGCGAGATCGCCATCCGTCGCGCCCCAGACCTCGGTCGCTGTGCCGAAGGTGGTGCAGTCACCGGTGCCTCGCTCAATCGTCACATCGAGATAGGCCTCGAGGCCGTCGCCGCCGGTGGTGGCTCCGAAGAGTCGGACCCCGGCATCCACCGAGCCCGAGTAGGTCACCTCGATGCATCCCACCACTGAGTCCCCGGGGACGAAGAGAGAGGATCCGTCGAAGAGGGCGGACCCGGCATCGTTGTCGCTGAGCTGGACGGTGCCTGCGGCGAATTGGTTGGCTGCGCTGTCGGTCTGGTCCGAGAACGCCGCGGCCGTCGCCCGTACGGTCACGAACGAGGCACCGGCGACGGCCAGCACGGCAGCGAGGATCTTGATTCCGTTGCTGTTCATCGTGTTGTCCCCTTTGATTCGTGTCCCGATTGATCGACCGAGCCACCGGCGCCTCGAGGCGGAGGATCTTCCAGGGAGGGGTCATCTAGTGATGCACAGAGGGACTAGTCACCCGATCGCTTGCCGGTAGCGACCGCGCCTCATGCCGGAAGCGGGTGGCGGGTAGCGGGTAGCCTCCTTTCTGTGCTGTTTCACATCACCCACACCCACGCTCCGGAGCGGTGCCTGTACCGCGACCCGGCCACGCTTGCGGCCACATTCGGGAGCGTCGACGCCGCCATGGAGTCCGCCGGGGCCCGAGTGGTCGGATCATGGGTCGACGCCGCTTCGCACACGTTTTTCTGGGTGGTCGAGGCAGAACGGGCCGAACAGGTGAACGCCGGCCTCGACCCGATCGTCGACCGGGGCCACGCCACCACCCGCCCCATCACCGATCTAGGCGAAACGGTAAGGGCGCGCGAGGCAGCGACTTAGGCCCGCTGCCCGCTACAAGGCTCTGACCGGGTTTCGCCTTTCGCCCTTCGCTCTTCTGTTCTTTGCTAGACCTATAGGTTCGTTCTCCACCTAGGAGTGGTTGACCCATGGACTTCGGAGTCGTCCTGCAGACCAATCCGCCGGCTTCCCGCGTCCTCGAACTGACGAGGTACGCCGCCGATCGTGGGTTCACCCACGCCTGGGCGTTCGACTCCCATGTCCTATGGCAGGAGCCCTTCGTCATCTTCAGCCGGATGCTGGCCGAGAACCCCGAAATCGTCGTCGGCCCGATGGTGACCAATCCGGGTACCCGCGATTGGACGGTGATCGCCTCGCTGTTCGCCACCCTCGACGAGATGTACGGACCGCGCACGATCTGCGGGATGGGGCGGGGCGACTCGGCCCTCCGCTACATCAACCAAAAGCCAACCACCCTGCAGACGATGTCGGAGTCGATGCGGGTGATCAAGGAGCTGGTCGCCGGTGGCGAGGTCGAATACAACGACAAGACGCTGCGAATCCCGTGGGCTGAGGGGTGGCACCTCCCCATGTGGGGCGCCGGCTATGGGCCCAAGGCGCTCACCCTGATCGGGGAGGAGTGCGATGGATTCATCCTCCAGCTGGCCGATCCCTATCTGGTGGAGTGGACGACCAAGTTCGTCAAGGATGCCGCCCGGAAGGCCGGCCGCGATCCCGAGGCCGTCAAGATCTGCGTGGCCGCCCCGGCGTATGTCGGCGACGACATCGCCCACCAGCGCGATCAAGTCAGATGGTTCGGGGGGATGGTCGGGAACCATGTTGCCGACCTGGTCTCTCGCTACGGGTCCGATTCGACGATGGTCCCGGCGGCACTGTCCGACTACATCGCCGCGCGTCAGGGGTACGACTACGACCACCACGGCAAGGCGGGCAATCCCTACACCGACTTCGTCCCCGACGAGGTGGTCGACCGCTTCTGCATCCTCGGACCGGTCGAACATCACATCGCCCGGATGGAGGAGCTGCGCGACCTAGGCGTCGACCAGTTCGCCATCTACCTGATGCACGACGCCAAGGAAGCCACCCTCGATGCCTACGGCCGCGAGGTCATCCCCGCCCTCGGTTTGGCCTGACGCCGACCGTAACCTCTGGATGTGCGTGTTCTCTTCGTGGTCAGCCGGCTCCCCTACCCGCCGTGGCGGGGCGATCAGGTGCGGGCCTATCACCAATTGCGCCAGCTGGCACCCCGCCACGACATAACCGTTTGCCTTGTCGGCCGGGTGCCGTCGCCTGCCGATCGAGCGAAGGTGGAAGGCCTGGGGGTGAGGCTCGAGGTGGTGCCGATGTCGTCTTCGGGAGCCGTCGCCCGGATGGGCCGGGCGCCGCTGGACCGACGTCCCGCACAGTCGCTTCCGTACACCGGGAGGGCAGCGCGGCGGCGGATCGAGCAGCTGGGCGGCTCAGTCGACCTCATCCATACTCAGCTGATCAGGACGGCTCCGCTGCTCCCGGAAGCAGGGCCCCCGGTGGTGGTCGATCTGATCGATGCAATGTCGGTGAATCTCCACCGCCGTGCCGATCATGATCGTGGCGTCCGCGGTCTGGCGGCCCGGTGGGAGGCGCGGCGCGTCTTCCTATACGAGAGCGGCTTGATGCGCCGGGGGGTGTCGGTGGTCGCCGCCACTGCAGCCGACGCCACCGCCCTGGGGGACCGGGTGGAGGTCATCCCCAACGGCGTCGATCTAGAACACTTTTCGTTCCGGGCTGAAGGTCGCGACCCGTACACCCTGGTGTTTGCGGGGAACCTCGGGTACTTCCCCAATGTGGACGCCGCCCGAATCGCCGCCACCGAGGTGCTGCCCGTCCTCCGCCGCACCATCCCCACCGCCAGTCTCGTCCTCGCCGGCGCCCGTCCCTCGAATGCGATCAAGCGGCTGGCTCAGGCTCCAGGGGTGGCCCTGATTCCAGGCCCTGAAGACCTCGGAGCGATCGTCGCCCGGGCGGGGGTGGCGATCGTCCCGATGCGCGCCGGCACCGGGATGCAGAACAAGGTGCTCGAGGCGATGGCGGTCGGAACCCCCGTGGTGACCACCCCGCGAGCGGCGGAGGCGGTGGGGGCGGTCCCCGGCACCCACCTGCTCGTGGGCGAGGACGCAACGGCGATCGCTGCGGCGGCCCTTGCCCTCATCGATGATCCCGCCGAGGCGCGGCTGATGGCCGAGCGGGCGCGGCTGTTCGTCGAGGAGCACTTCGGGTGGGATGCCTCGGCCGAAGCACTCGAGCGGATCTGGGAGCGCGCCCGGGCGAACCGTTAGGCCGTCAGAAGTCCTCGGCTGCGAACAGCACCGCGGCTGCCGCCTGCTCCCACCTCGGGCCGAGCATCAGATCGTGGCCCGCACCGGGTATCACGGTCGCCTCGGTGCCGTACGCCCTCGCCGTTCGCTCGGTGGCGCGCACGGAGAAGAGGCGATCCTGGTCGCCGACGATCAGGGCGACGGGCGTGTGCACCAGCGGCGGCCGGGGCCGGGTGACTAACAGCATGTCGAGGTAGGCGAGATATGACTCGCTCTGGAGCATCGGCTGAAGTCGTTCCACCTCGGCGAGCGCGATGTCGGGGTCATAAAGCATCGATCGGGCCATGCGGGTCGAGTCGACCAGCGGACCGAGGTCGAGCCGAAGGTTTGCCTCGAGGAATTTGAGCGGGTGTCGCCGGATCGTCCGGCCCGTCGCCCGCCACACGCCGCCGACCGGAACGGTGGCGAGCAGCACCGCTCCGGGCAGCAGTCGACTCTCGAGCAGTCGCTGCGCCACCAGGCCTCCCATCGAGTGGGCGACGAGTATCGGTGAGCGGTCGAAGCCGTCGACGGCGGAAGCGAGATCGTCGACATAGTGCTTGATCCGGCTGCGCCGGAGACTGCCGGGACCCCCGGCTGCCCCATGGTGGCGGAAGTCGAGCGAGTGGCAGGCCCACCCGCGCTCGGCGAACCAGGGTACGAAATGTCGCTTCCAGCACCACTCCCCATGCCAGGCACCGTGCACAAAGAGCAGGGGATGGCGGGACGAATCGGCGGTGGCTCCGGAACCTGGCGTCGTCATCAGGCCCGGTCGACCATTGGGTGCACTAGGTGTCGAAGTCCTCATGGATCCGGCTGGCGGTCGGCCCGCGTTGCCCCTGGTACTTCGAGCCCGCCCGCAGGGAGCCGTAGGGGTTCTCCGCCGGTGTGGTCAGCTCGTAGAACGACAGCTGGCCGATACGCATCGCCGGGTAGATGGCGATCGGAAGAGTGGCGACATTGGAGAGCTCGAGGGTTAGGTGCCCCTCGAACCCGGGGTCGACGAACCCGGCGGTGGAGTGGATAAGGAGCCCGAGCCGTCCGAGGCTGGACTTCCCTTCGAGCCGGGCCACGATGTCGTTGTCGAGGCGGACCACCTCCAGCGTCGAACCGAGCACGAACTCCCCAGGGTGGAGCACGAAGGGGACCTCCATGTCGGTCTCCACTTCCTTGGTCAGGTCGGGCTGGGACTGCTTCGGGTCGATGTAGGGGTACCGGTGGTTCTGGAACACCCGGAAGTAGCGGTCGACGCGAACATCGATGCTGGACGGCTGCACCATCGCCGGGTCGAAGGGGTCGACCTCGATGCGGCCCAACTCGATCGCTGCCCGGATGGAGACATCGGAGAGGATCATTGCGCGACAGGTTAGGGAGGGCGTGTAGGCGTCGCTCGGTGGCTTCGCAATGCGCGATGAGCAATGCGCAACGCGGTGAGCCCGATCGGATCGGAGAACCTTCTCGCGCCGCGGCAATGCGGTCCGAGCGTGATCTGATCGGAGAACTCTCGCGCGCCGCGCATTGCTTATTGCGCATTGCGAATTACTACCTCCGCTTCACAATTCCCGAACAAGGCTCCCGGAGAGTGGCCTCAGTAATCGAATGGAGGTTCTCTCGTGAAGCACACGCTCAAGATCGGGATCACGCTGGTGGTGGTCGCCGCCCTGGCGATGTCAGGCATCGCCCTGGCCGCCCAGACCAGCGACGACGACACCGCCGACGTGACCGACGCACCGGCATACAGCCGGATCCTGGAGCAACTCGCCCCGCTCGTCGAGGACGGGACCATTGACGACACCCAGGCAGCAGCCGTGGCCAAGCATTTGGTCGGCTCCTTCCGGGAGCCGGGCCGGGGGCATGTCCGGGCCTTCATGGGCCTGGTGGCTGTGGCTGACTTCCTCGGACTCGACGGTGCCGAGATGCGCGAGGCGCTCGGTGAGTACGACACGATCGCCGAGATCGCCGAGGCCAACGGATCGTCTGCCGATGAAGTGATCGCTCACCTGGTCGAGTTGACCGGGCAGCGCCTCGACCTGGGGGTCGAGAACGGCCGGATCACCGAGGTCGAGAAGGCGGCGCTGCTCGAGAATGCCGAGGAACGGATCACCAAGTCGGTGAACAGCCCGCTCCCCGAGCCCGGCGAGCGCCGTCCCTTCCGCGGACGGGGCCCCGGTGGCCGTCGCTTCGGCCCCGGCCCCGGAGCCTGATTGAGAGAGTCCGGGGCCCCTTCAGGGCCCCGGACTCGCAATTGGCAATTGGCGATTGGCCACCACGCAAAGCGTCAGGATCGATCTCGATGGGGCTGAGCAAAGCGAGGCTCCTCTTGCCAATCGCCAATCGCGGGAGGCCGCCCGCAGGGCAGCCGACTGAGCGGGCGAAGGGAATCGAACCCTCACTCCGAGCTTGGGAAGCTCGTGTTCTGCCATTGAACTACGCCCGCGAGGCTGGCGATGGTACCGCACCGCGGGGAGCGGTTTCCTGCCCCCAGCTGGGCAGTCAAGCGTCCCGGGACGCCCCGGCTGTGGTCGACGTGGTGGTGGGCTCGGGGTCGCTGCCACCCGCAATCAGGCTCGTCGCCCCCCACACCGCGATGACCAGGCCGACGGCGAGCAGGAACCACGCCCGCCCGCGACGTAGGTTCCCTTCGGCCCCCTTTGGCTTCACGCCCCGCTTTGCCTGAACTAGCGCAAACCCGTTCCCGAACACCAGGGCGGCACCGAGCCCGAGGATCAGCTGAGCCAGCAGAGAATCGAGGTCGAAGATGTCCATTCAGGCTCCAGTCTCCGGGCGGCCTTCGGCCGCCTTTAGGCCGGCCGCTGACCGGCCGAGTCTCCAGTCTCCGGGCGGCCTTCGGCCGCCTTAGGCTGGCCGCTGGCCGGCCCAGTCTCCAGTCTCCAGTCTCCAGGTCCAAACTGCCAGGCTCGAGGTGAAGCCTCGTTGGTCGGTGCCGGAGCGGGATCTCTGGCCGTGGGCTGTCGGCTGTGGGCTGTCAACTGAATTACCGTTGCGCCAATGCGCCACTGTTACGTGCTTCGAGTGTTCACCCGGGGGGATGCCGGCGGGAACCATCTCGGGGTCATCCCCGACGTGACGGGACTGCCGGAGCCGGGGATGCAAGAGATCGCGGCTGAGCTCGGCTTCTCCGAGACCGTGTTCATCGACTGGCGACAGGAGGGGATTCCCTCGGTGCGGATCTTCACCCCCACCCGGGAGCTGCCCTTCGCGGGGCACCCGCTGGTCGGCGCAGCCTGGGTGCTGGGGATGATCGGCCCGGGGACGGTCGACCGGATGACCTGCCAGGTGGGAGAGATCCCGTTCTGGAAGGACGGCGACGAGATCTGGGTGGACACTCCGATGGCGACCGAAATCCGCGCCACCCCTGAGGCGGAGGCGGTAGCGGTAGCCGCCGGTCTGCCAGATCCGGTCCACGCTTGGTGGGTGCAGATGCCACTGCCCTATCTGGTGGTCGACGTTGGCTCACCCGAGGCGGTGGCCGCGGCCGCCCCGGACCTGGAGGCACTGGAGGCCCAAGGGGCGGGCATGTGTTACGTCTTCGCCGGTGCGGGCGGTGAGATCACTGCCCGGTTCTTCTCTCCCGGCACCGGCGTGGCCGAGGACCCGGCCACCGGAAGTGCGGCTGCTGCCCTCGCCGCGATCAGGCACCATCGAGGCGAAGCCTCGGGGCGGCTGACCATCAGCCAGGGCGACGCCATCGGCCACCCCTCCACCATCAAGGTCTCCTGGGACGGCCCCGTGGTCGGCCTCGGCGGCACCGTCCGCCGCGACGAGGTGAGGGTGCTGGAAAGGTAGGGAGCCATCCGCCTCCCGCCTCCCGCTTCCCGCCTCCCGCAAGAGAAGACGCGGCTGACGGCCCACCACGCGTCCTACGAATTGCGAATTGCCAATTGCGGGCCGAGCGAGGCGAGGCCCTAAACCCCGATGTCTCGCCTTCGGAAGCCGGCGATTGCCGCGGCTACCAGCATTACCACGGCGCCGACCAGTAGCAGGGCGTTGCCGACCTGGAGGCCGCTGACCACCGGGGTGCCGGCCAGGCCCCAGAAGAAGGGGTTGATCGCGTTGGTCCATCCGAGGGCGTCGACGATCGGGGCGAGTCCCCACAACAGGAAGAAGGCTACGGCGAGGGTGGAGGTCACCCCGTAGGCCAGGGACTTCTTCCCGGTCCAGGCGCCCACGGCCAACGCCAGGGTCGCGAATGCCAGGGCGATGAGGAACACGGACACGGTGGCGCCGAAGTAGCCGGCGACGGTGAGGTCCATGTCGACCAGGGGCCCGGTGATCAGGAGTCCGGCTACCGCCACCATGGCGAGTCCGAACCCGGTGACCGTCATCGCGGCGAACTTCTCGAGTATGAAGCGCTCGCGCTTGATTGGGTGAGCGAGGGCAAGGTTCATCGTCTTGTCACCTTCCTCGCCTGCCGTTTCGCGCACCGCGAAGGCCAAGAGGTAGATCAGGAAGAGGATGGGCAGGGTGTTGGCGAACAGCTGGCTGTTCAGGTACCCCTCCGGTGAACCCAACTCGAGGCCCCCGCCGAGACCGAGGATCTGCTGGACGAACTCCGGGTAGTCCTCGATCAGGTCGCCGAAGCTGGGTTGGTCGCGGACCGCCGGGTAGAGCAGCACGATGAACGCCATGGTCGCTAGAAAGCCGAGGGCCCAGCCGATGATGGACTTGCGGCGCCCGACGACCACCCGGCGAAAGACCTCAGCCCTCATCGTCTTCTCCGTCGCGGTAGAGCTGGAAAAAGATCTCGTCGAGGGGCGTGTCGTGGGTGCGGATCAGCAGGGTCTCGTAGCCGGCGAGCGCCTTGACCAGCGGATCCATCGAGCCTTCGACACGCAGGGTGGCGACGGAGCCGCTCACGCTCGCTTCGGTCACCCCGGGGATGACCGACAGGGCGGCGGAGTCGGGTACCGGCCAGCCGAACCTGAGCTCGACGACACGGACCGCTCGCTCCTTCAGGCTGTCGACGGTCGCAACCTCAATGACCCGGCCCTTGCGGATGATGGCAACCCGCTGAGCGATCCGTTCGACTTCCGGGAGGACGTGTGATGAGAGGAAGACGGTTCGGCCGTCGCGCTGCGCCTCGTCGATGACCTCGTAGGTGACCTGTTGCATCAGAGGATCGAGGCCGCTGGTGGGCTCGTCGAGGACGATCAGTTCGGGTTTGTGCATGAACGCCTGCACGAGGCCGATCTTCTGCTTGTTGCCGGTAGAGAGGTCACTCACCTTGCGGTCGATCTCGACCTGGAAGCGTTCGGTCAGCCGGTCGCGGTACGCCTGGTCGACGCCGCCCCGAAGGTTCGCAAGATGGTCGAGCACCTGGCGGGCGGTCATCCACTCCCAGAGGGCGAGTTCGCCGGGCAGATACCCGACTCGTTTGCGGATTTCGAGGGAGTCGGCGACCGAGTCGAGGCCGAGCACGGTGGCCTTGCCCGAGGTGGGGCGAATCAGGTCGAGCAGCGCCCGGATTGTCGTCGTCTTGCCGGCCCCATTGGGACCGAGAAACCCGAACACCTCCCCGGTCTGCACCTCGAGATCGACCTCGACCACCCCCCGGGCCTTCCCGTAGAACTTGCTGAGTCTCTCGAGGCGGATCGCGGCCATATGGGGTCCAGGCTAGGTATTTCTGTGAGGTTCGGGCGCGACGATGCGGAGGGCGATACGCAATACGCGATACGCGATACGACAGAAATTCTCGGAAGCGATCGGCGCGCAATCCCGGCTCCCTCGGGCCAGGTGACGACGGCGAGCGAAGCGAAGCCCCCGCCCGCCCCGACGAGAGGCAGGCCCCGAGGGGCCGCGTTCTGTCGTATTGCGAATTGCGAATTGCGAATTGCGGCGGCGAGCGAAGCGAGCCGCCTCTTAGAATCTCGGCGCGTGTCTACTGCTTCTGCACCTGGGTCGATCGCCAACCTGGGACCCGGGTTCGACCTGCTCGCCCTGGCGGTGTCGATCCGGCTGGAGGTGGAGGCCGAGCCGGCAGCATCGTGGTCGGTCACCAGCGATGGCCGCCCGGTGGCGGAGTCGACCGCCCGGTTGGTCCAGGGAGTAGCGGGGGATCAGCCGCACGCGATCTACATCCGCTCGAAGATCCCGGTCGGCAAGGGTCTCGGTTCGAGCGCCGCGCTGCGGGTGGCAGTTCGGGCCGCGGTGGACGCCGCGGCCGGCTCATATGACCTCGGCTCGGTGTTTCGTGCGGCCGCCGCGGCCGAGGGCCACCCCGACAATGCAGCCGCCGCCGCCTACGGCGGCTTGGTGGCTGTTACCGCCACGGGGGAGATTCTCCGGCTGGGGGTCCATCCTTCCCTTCGGATCATGGTCGGCGTTCCGGCCGAGGCGATGTCGACGCACACCGCCCGCGCCGCACTCGACGACACGGTGCCTCGTGCGGTGGCGGTGCGGACCGCTGCCCGGGTGGCGGCGCTCATCGAAGGCCTGCGGACGGCCGACCCGGTGGCGTTGGCGGCCGCAGCCGGGGACGAGATTCATGAACTGCCGCGGAGCGAACTGTCGCCGATCACCGCGAAATTGATCGAGGCGGCGAGGGGTGCCGGAGCGCTTCATGCAGCGTGGAGTGGCGCGGGACCGTCGGCGGTGGCGCTGGCGACGGACTCGTCGGCGCGGGTGGTCGAGCAGGCACTGCGAGGCGCTGTCGGCGAGGATGGCGAAGTGTTACGCCTCGAAATCGACCGCCAGGGGACGGTGCTCTCGTGACCCACGAATCGATTCGACGACCAGATGGCTATTCACCTCGGATGGCTTTCCTGTTGGCCCTCACCGAGGAATGCCGCGAGCGGACGCTGCGGCTGGTGTCTGACCTGGACCCTGCGACGGTCGATCAACCCACCGAGTGGAATGGGAACACTGCGGGATCGCTGCTCTACCACGTGGCCGCAATCGAACTCGACTGGCTCTACGCCGAGGTGATGGTGAAGGATTTCCCCGAGGAAGCCGAGGCCTGGTTCCCCCATGACGTGCGCGAGGAGAACGGTCGGCTCACCCCTGCCGTGGGCGACTCGCTAGAGAGACACCTCGCCCGACTCGCCTGGGTGCGCGAGCGGATGCGAGAGGAGCTGAAATCGTTGAGCGACGACGACCTCGATGCGATCCGGGTCTCGGGCGACTTCACCGTGACACCCGAGTGGGTTTTCCATCATCTGATGCAGCACGAATCCGAGCACCGTGGCCAGCTGGGTGAGATCATGGCCTCGCGGGGGAAATGACTGCGACCACCCTTCCCTGGGCATCGACGCACCTCGATCGCCGCAAGGCCACAGTGCTCGAGGTTCTCCACGACTCGATCGGCTGTTACGCCACGCCCCCCGTCTCGTACCTGGAACTGGCGGCGCGAGTACCGAACTTCAAGAAGAAGCAGCTCGACGATCTGTACTCCAAGCGCAAGGTGGTGGGGTTGCGGACCCTGCGGGGTAGTGCGTTCCTCATGCCGGTGGATCTGCTTCCCATCGTCGTGCCGGCGACACGCGAGCGAAACGAGCGGGCGTTCAGCAACTACGTCGATCGGGTGCTCGTCGTCGATGACTACGAGACCTGGGCGTCGCGAATCGAAGACCTCCTATCGGATGAGGTGCACCGCACGGTCCCCGAGATCAAGGCGGCCCTCGACGTGCCCGAGGAAGACGCCAAGGGCCTCAACTTCGTGATCAACCAGATGTCCACCGAATGCCGGCTGGTGGGGACGGGGGAGCCGAAGTCATGGCGTTCGGGCCGCAACGCGGTGACCCTGTGGAGTGACTGGCTGCCCGACGTGGACGTGTGGTCCCCCGATCCCGGCGAGGCGCGGATCGAGGTGGCCCGGCTCTACCTGCGTTCTCATGGCCCGGCCACGGTCGACGATCTGGCGTGGTGGTCAGGGATGACCCTGGGCCAGGCCCGGGAGGCGATCGACGGTTGCGACGCGGTGGACCTGGGCGACGGCAATTTCAAGGGCGACGGACCCACCCGTGGCAAGGTTCCACCCCTCCGTCTGTTGCCCGTGTGGGACGCACTGATGGTCACCTGGAAAGACCGCAGTCGGTTCTTGGCCGAGGAGGTCGGCCCGTTCGTCTACGACCGCGATGGCAACGCCACCTCGGTGGTACTCGACGGCGGGACGGTCGCAGGAGTGTGGAGCCTGGGTTCTGACGACGACAAACTGGAGATCCGGGTGGCGCCCTTCACCCGGTTCACCCCGAAGAAGTGGACCGCGATCGAGGAGGAAGCAGCCCTGATCGGGCGCCTCGCCGGGTCGAAGCGCGTCACGATTCTGCGCTGCGAGAGCCCTCGCTCACTGATCGACGGTCCCCGTAACCTGTTCCTCAGGCCGTTGCGCGACCACGAGTGCGAGTAGGAGAGTCCGGGGAACCTGACTTCTGTGCACCGCCTTCCTCTCTCGCGGGAGGCGGGTGGCAGCGAGCGAGGGAGCGCTCACGTCGCCGTCATCCCCCCGTCGACCACGATCACCTGGCCGGTGACGTAGGACGAGGCATCGGACAGCAGGAACATGGCGGCTCCGGCTATCTCATCGGGCTGGGCGTGGCGCCCGAGTGGGGCGCGGTCGACGAATCGCCCCCGGAGTTCCTCGTCCTCGACGAGGGTGGCCGCGAAGCGAGTCTCCACCAGGCCGGGGGCGATGGCATTGACTCGCACTCCGGCCCCGCCGAGCTCGGCGGCGAGCGTCTGGGTCATAGAGACCACCGCCGCCTTGGTCATCGCGTAGACCCCCTGCAGCGGGGACGCCCGCAGCGCGTTGACGCTGGCGATGTTGACGATCGATCCGCCGCCCGGTGAGGCGCTGACGAATTCCCGGGTTGGGTAGAAGTAGCCCTTGAGGTTCACTTCGAAGATCTTGTCCCAGGCAGCATCGTCGATTCCGAGCATGGGGCCGAAGTAGACGTTGGTGGCGGCGTTGTTCACCAAGCCGTGGATGGTCCCCAATTCGGCGGTCGCCCGGGAGAACAGGGCAGCCACCTCTTCTGGCCGACCGACATGGGCTGCGATGGGCAGGGCCATTCCGCCGTCCTGGCGGATCGATGCGGCCACCTGGTCGAGAGCGTCTTGTTTACGGGAGGCGAGGACGACGGCGGCTCCGGCGGCGGCGGCAGCGCGGGCGATGGCTTCACCGATTCCGCGACTGGCACCGGTGACGACAATGACGCGATCTGTGAGGCTGAAGTCTGCTGGCATGGACCCGAGACTATCGGGCGGCGTCGACGAGGGCCTTGAAGAGCCGGATGGACGGATCGTGCGACTCGCCGAGGACTTCCGGGTGCCATTGCACGGCCCACATCGGCCAGTCCGAATCCACGGGCTCGATGGCTTCGATCACGCCGTCGGGGGCGGTGCCGCTGACAGTGAGACCGGGCGCACAGGTCCGGATCGCCTGATGGTGGATCGAGTTGACGACAAGGTTGTCGATGCCTAACGCCTTCGCGACGGTTGATCCGGGGTCCACCGCCACTTCGTGCTCGGCGTCTTGGGGGAGGCCCTCTCCATCCACCCAATGGGCCAGCAGCGACGGGTCCTCGTCGACCAGATCCTCGATGAGGGTTCCGCCAAGGGCCACATTCATCAACTGCATTCCCCGGCACACGCACAGTGTCGGGAAGTGCGCGAGCTCGGCTGCTTTGGCGAGGGCGAGCTCGAACTCGTCGCGGGCAGGGTCGATTCCGTAGACCCGGGGCCGGAGGCTGCCGCCGTAGAGGGCGGGGTCGACGTCACCGCCCCCGGTGAACAGCAAGCCGTCGAGGCGGCCGAGGATCTCGTCGGCCTCAGCCGGATCGCCGGGGACCAGCGCCACCGGGATCCCGCCGGCGGCGCGAACCATGGCCACGTAATTCGGCCAGAGCACATGGGCCAACTCCACGCCGACACTGGCGCGCACTTTGCGCAAGCCGGTAGTGATGCCAATCAGGGGGCGAGACATAGGCGCTAGAGGCTAGCGCCGGCCACCCGCCTCCAGCCTCCAGCAGGAAGGCCGTCCGCCGTCCGCCATCCGCCTTCCGCAAGACAAGACGCGCGCGACCTGCCACCACGCGTTTTGGCTAATCGCCAATCGCCAATCGCCAATCGCCAATCGCGGGCCGAGCGGGAGCGAGGCCCCCTCCCGAATTGCGAATCGCGGTTCTACCTACCAACCTACGCGGCCGACTCACACGAAAGATTCCATGGGTTCTCTGGTCAAGAAGCGGCGCAAGAAGATGAGCAAGCACAAGTACCGCAAGCGCTTGCGCGCCAATCGTCACAAGCGTAAGAAGTAGCTCCCGGCCGGTGGACGAACCGCTCTCGTCGCAACGCCACCTGTTCGACATCCCTGGGGACGTCACCTACCTCAACTGCGCGTACTTTCCTCCGATGCCGCATCCGGTGCGCGAGGCGGGTCGACGCGCCCTCGAGTCGGCCGCGTTCCCCTGGCACGTCACCCCGGTCGACTTCTTTGAACCGGGTGAGCGCCTCAGGCAGCAGTTCGCCGAGCTGATCGGTGGCGACGCCGACGGGGTGGCGTTCGTCCCGTCGGCTTCGTACGGCGTTGGCGTCGCCGCTCGCAATCTCGCGGTGGGCCCGGGTCGCACCGTGGTGATGGTCGAGGACGAGTTCCCCTCCGACGTGTACCCGTGGCGGGAGAAGACGGCCGCCGAGGGCGGGGAGATCGTCGTGGTTCCTCGGAGCGGTTCGAGGACAGCGGCATTTCTCGACGCGATCGACAAGCGCACCGCGGTGGTGGTCGCCCAGGCCTGCCATTGGACCGATGGCAGTGCGGTCGACCTCGAGGCCGTTGGGTCGGCAGCCCGTTCGGTGGGGGCCGCGCTCGTCCTCGATATGTCCCAATCCGTCGGGGCCCTACCGATCGACGTCTCGGTGATCCGGCCCGACTTTCTGGTGACCGTGGGCTACAAGTGGCAGATGGGGCCTTACGCCTTCGGCTACATGTGGGTAGCGGAGCAGCATCGTGGAGGGCGCGGCATCGAGTCGACCTGGACGGGGCGGAAGGGCTCGGACGACTTCAACCGACTCGTCGACTACACCGACGAGCTGCGCGACGGTGCCCGTCGGTATGACGCCGGTGAATGGAGCAACTTTGTGCTGCTTCCGATGGCGTCGGCTGCTCTGGAGTTGATCGCCGGGTGGCGGCCCGAACGAGTGTCCGCGGCGTTGGCACCATTGACCGCTCGGGTCGAGGAGGGGGCACGCCGACTGGGACTCGAGCCGGTCGCCGCGGCGGATCGGGTTCCACATCTCATCGGTGTCCGATTTCCTGCCGGAGAACCGGTGGGCCTGCGACAGCGGCTCTCCGAGAATGGCGTGTTCGTGAGCCTTCGGGCCAACGCGATGCGGGTGGCTCCACACCTCTACAACGACGAGGCCGACATCGATCGGCTCCTGAACGTGCTGGAAGACAGCTCCGGCTACCGCCCCAGCCCCAGCAAGCGCTAGCCAGCTCCGGCTCCAGCCAGATTCGGCTCCTGCTCCTCCTCCGGCCCCACCCAGATCCGGCTCCGGCCCAGAGCAATTGCGCACGTGGTGCCGATGAACCACCATCGCGGCCATGCCCGTTCACTACGAAAACATCGGCAACGCTGCGGTCATAACGATCTCGAACCCCAAGACCCGCAATGCGGTCGACCGGGCGACGGCGATCGAGTTGGCGGGTGCATGGCAGCGCTTCGAGAGCGACGCCGAGGCGGTCGTGGGGATTCTCACCGGGGCGGGCGGCACCTTCTGCTCGGGCGCGGACCTCAAGGCGATGGACCTGGCCGACGGTCCAGGTGGATGGTTGGGGATGTCGCGCCTCCAGGTCACCAAGCCGACCATCGCGTCGATCGCCGGGCATTGCGTTGCCGGCGGTCTCGAGTTGGCACTCTGGTGCGACCTGCGGGTGGCTGGTGAGGACGCGGTGTTCGGGTGTTTCGAGCGGCGGTTCGGCGTTCCGCTGGTGGACGGCGGGACCGTGCGGTTGCCTCTCGTCGTGGGCCTGTCGCGGGCGCTCGACCTGATTCTCACCGGGCGTCCGATCGACGCGGCCGAAGCTCATCGGATCGGGCTGGTGGATCGAGTGGTGAGCCCCGACGCCGAGCTGGCGGCCACTCTCGACCTGGCAGAGATGATCGCGGCCTTCCCGCAGGCAACGGTGAGGAGCGATCGGGCCTCCGTCTACGCCGCGGTCGGGCTCTCCATCACCACAGGTTTGGCGTCCGAGAACCGCTTTGGCCACGGCGTCCTGCGCGACGCCGTGGCCGGCGCAGCTCGATATCGGTCCAGCCGGGAAACGGATTCCTCCGCTCCCTGACGCTCCGCGGCTAATCGTCGAAGTCGAACGAGTCGAAGATCGCCGTAGCGTGGGCGCGGTAGGTGTCGAACTCGGCCTCGCCGGTGTAGGTGATGATGTAGGCGCTGCCCTCGAACAGGGCGATCTCCTGCATCCACTTGTACTCGATGCCGTCTTGAGAGCCGGTGTACACGACCACCCATGACGGCTGTTCGTCCATCTGATCGGTGAAACGCTCCACGAAATCGATGTCGGGGATGAAGTCGATCAGTTGCTCGGTCGCGAGCTCCAAATACCCGTCGAGGTCCAGATCGGCGCCGGCAAGGTCTTCGACCACGACGTTGACATTCTCGGAGAACTGGTCGTCGTCCCCCGCCAGCGGTGAGAACACGATGATGACCGCACCGAAGCTGTCACGCTCGTTGTCCCAGTCCTCCGGGAACGAGATCGAGAACGGGTGATCCCCGCTGCCGAACCTGACCATGGGCCCGATGTCGCCACCGGAGGTGGTCGTAGTCACGGTGGCATCGTCATCGCCGCAGGCGGCGGCGAGAAGGGCGATGCAACAGATGAGAGCTGAGAGGCGGAGTTTCACGGTTCCTCCAGGGTGTTGCGGCCGGGCATGGTAGGGGGCATCGAGCGATCAGCGCTCTTTCAGGAAGTCCTCGATCTCCGAGATCAGGTGGTCGCTTCGGGTGGGGTCGATCGGGGCGGCGTCTTCGTCCTGGCCTTCCAGGCGGTTCACGTAGTCGACGAACTCGGTGTTCTCAGCCATTGCCTCATCGACCTTCTCCTCGAAGTCGCTCGACACGGCCTCGAGTTCCGAGGTGTCGAATGGGATGTCCATGATCTCCGAGGCCTTGCCGAGCAGGGCGAGCATCGCTTTCGGGTTGGGATTCGCCGCCAGGTAGTGGGGGATTGCCGCCCACACGCTCACGGCGGGGATGCCGATCTCCCGGCAGGCCTCGAGCATCACCCCGATGATTCCGGTGGGGCCTTCGTACCGCGAGGCGATCAGGCCATAACGGTCGACGAGCGCCGGGTCGGTCGCCACTCCGATGAGGGGGACAGGGCGAGTGTGGGCGACCTGCCCGATGAATGCCCCGAGCGTCACCACCATCTCGGCGTCGGCATCGGCGAGCAGGCGGCCGATCGACCTGGTGTATGTCTTCCACCTCAGGCTGGGCTCTTCGCCGACCACGACGATGGCGTCGTGCTCGCCCTGATCCATCTCGAGCGAATACGCCCGGGTCGTCGGCCAGGCGAGGCGGCGGGTACCGCCTTCACTGACCTCGACCTGCGGACGGCGTACCTGAAAGTCGTAGAACTCCTCGGGTTCGATGGTGGCAAAGGGTTCGACGTCGTCGAACTGGCCGAGGAGGAAGGAGGCCGCTCCCGAGGCGGCATCGGCGGCGTCGTTCCACCCTTCCCATGCCAGCAGTGCTCGCGGGCTGCGGAGTGCTGGCCGAGCGGAACGCCGAACCGGGTCCATGGGCGGGACCATACCGCAATCAGTCGCCAGCAATTCGGGGTCCTCGATGCGCTCGACCCGCGGTTCGCAATTCGCAATACGACAGAACGCGTCCCGGTCGTCGTTGGCGTCTTCACTCGCGGGAGGCGGGAGGCGGGAGGTGGGAGGTGGGAGCGAGATGTGAGTTGCGCCATGCCCTTTCCGAGGGGGCGCTGCCGTAACGAGGACCTTTCAGCAGAGAGCGATGCGAGGGTGCCATGATCGTCGGAAGCAAGGGAGTGGTTCGTGAAAGGGATCAGCGCGGATATTGGCCGAAGCGTCGATGCAGCCCTTCGGCTGAAGCAACAAGAGATGGAGCGGTTCTTCGCGCGCCGCGACATCGAATGGCGTGTCTCACTGGCGGTCTGGGCCTCCTTCGCCGTTGTGGCGAACGCCGGACGCGACCTAAGCCCGACACCAGGCCAAGTTGCCTTGCTGTTTGTCGGAGCAGGGCTGTTTGCAGCCGGTCACCTGTGGTGGCTGTGGACTCACTCAGTTAGGCACGAAACAGCCCGAGTGAATCGCGATCGTGGTGTCGCACTTGACAATGCAGTGCGAGCCCATCTCGGTCTGCCACAGACACGGCTCAAGCCGCCCTTGCCGTACTCGAAGTCGGCACACCTGTGGCCCGCTGGCGTGACCGTGGTCCTCGCGCTCGGAGCCGCGTTCGTGATTGCCGTCGACTAGCGAATCGCGGCGGGCACACGGGGCTCGGGTGACATTTACGGACGCTGGCCGAAGGGAGCACCTTGTCTCCTGGTCGACAGTTCGCTCCGATGTCTGCGACGATTTGAACCAGAGTGGACTCTCCAACGGACAACGGCTGTTTGGTCTGCGAGAAGCATCGACAGGGCGCGGCCGCTCCCGGTGGCGTGGCGTTCGAAGATGGTCTGGTCTTCGTGGGCCACATCCTTCCGCCAGCCCTCGAGGATGTGTACCTCGGCTACCTGATCGTCGAGCCCAAGCGGCACGTGGCTGGATGGGGCCAACTCGGAGACGACGAGGCGGCCGCGCTCGGCAAGACCATCAACAGTGTTGCTGCCGCCCTCCGACATTCGGAGGGCGCGGAACACGTGTATACGGTCACCATCGGCGACGAGGTCCCCCACCTGCACGTTCACCTGATTCCGCGCTATCCCTTCACACCCCGCGAGTTCTGGGGGCTGAGGGTCAGGGAGTGGCCAGACGCGCTGCGCGGGAGCGAGGTAGCGATCAGGGCCGTCATCGAGCGCGTCCGAGAGGCCCTCCGAGTCCAGCGATAGACCGACGCGGTGGCAGGTCGGGTCCGCATCGAGTGCACGCAGTCGGGACTCGATGAAGACCGCCGAGGGGAAGATTCCAGCCTCGACGGTCTCTTGGTCAGGACCTAGGCGTGTAGACCTCGATGGCGCGCCCGTCGGGATCCTGCACGACGGCTCGGAGTCCCCATGGATACTGCGCCGGTTCCTGGATCACTCGTGCTCCTCCTGCTCGTAAGGCCTCGACAACCTCGCCTACAGACTTGACGGCAAAGCCCGGAAACGAAGAGCCTGAAGTGCGAAACCCGCGGGCTGGGCCGTCCTCAAGGCCCGGTACGAGCGCGAAATGAACGCCCTGAATCTCGCAGGCGTAGTGGAGGGGACCTGCGTCATCCTGATGATCATCGACCTCCAGGGGTAGGCCGATGCATCTGTAGAAGGCGAGGGTGCGTTCGAGATCAGATGTGAACAACACCAGGGCACCTAGGTGAGGTTGCACGAGGTGAGGTTATCGCAGACTGCACTGATGATATTTCCCCACGCTGGCCGAGGGACAGCACCAATGCCTGCGAGGTCCCAGTTTCAGACAGATCCGAACGGGAAGTCCGCCGGGAGTCTGAATGTCTCAGGATTGGGGACCGTGTTGATGCCAGGTGCGACGATCGGCCCTAGGTTTGGCGGTGATCACGCCGACGAGCTCGTATGCGTAGTGGCAGACTGCGTCGATGTCGTTCTTGGATCTCGCCACGATCGTCGTTGACGACTACGACCCTGCGATCGAGTTCTTCGTGAGTGTGCTCAACTTCGAACTAGTGGAGGATTCGCCCTCCGTTACCAACGACGGTCGACCGAAACGGTGGGTTGTTGTGCGACCTGCCGGAGGCCAGACAGGTCTGCTGCTTGCTCGTGCGGACGGTGACCATCAACGACGCGTGGTGGGAGGGCAGGTCGCCGGACGAGTTGGCTTTTTTCTCAGAGTCGAGGACTTCGGGGCGACGTACGATCGAATGGTTGCCGAAGGGGTGGAATTCGTGACCTCACCCCGCACTGAGGATTACGGTCGGGTGGCCGTCTTCGTCGACATCTGCGGGAACCGCTGGGATCTGCTTGGCCCCTGAGTCGTCGGATCGGGCCCTGTCGACTTTGCCGCACGCTGGGGTCGATCATTTTGCCGCGGTCTACGCTTCAGTTCCCGACACGATCCCGGAGAGCCCACCATGCCCAAGAAGATCCTCGACATCACCAGCGGTCCCAAGGCAATCGGGGCGTACTCGATCGCCACCGAGGCGAATGGGTTCGTGTTCGTCTCGGGTCAGGTCGCTTTCATGCACGGCACGACCGACCGGGTCGAGGGTGGCGTCGTCGCGGAAACCGAGCAGGTACTGCAGAACATCGGCGCGATCCTCGGTGACGTCGGGCTTGGATTCGCCGACATCGTGAAGACGACGATATTCCTGGCCGACATTGCCGACTTCGCCGCGGTGAACGAGGTGTATGTCCGATTCATCGGCGAAGAACCCCCTGCTCGCTCGACTTTCCAAGTGGGCGCCCTCCCTGCCGGCTTCCAGGTCGAGATCGAAGTAATCGCCGCACGCTGATTGGAGTTCCTGTGACGAGAGACGAGATCTTCGCCGCCCTCGGTTTGGGCGACAGCAATCCGGGTGGGTACGCCGGCGGGTGGATCGCTCCGTCCGGCACCGACCTGTCGGTCGAGAACCCGACGACGGCCACCGAGATCGCCACCGTCGTGCAGACCTCGGCCGCCGACTACGACCAGATCGTTGCGTCGGCCCAGGAGACGTTCCTGCGCTGGCGGATGCTGCCTGCTCCCAAGCGCGGTGAGTACGTGCGCCTGATTGGCAACGCCCTCCGCCACAAGAAGGAGCACCTGGCTGCGCTGGTTTCCCTGGAGATGGGGAAGATCCGCGCCGAGGGTGAGGGCGAGGTGCAGGAGATGATCGACATGGCCGACCTCGCCGTCGGCCTTTCGCGGCAGCTCTACGGGCTGACCATGGCGTCGGAGCGGCCACGCCATCGGATGTTCGAGCAGTGGCACCCGCTCGGCCCGATCGGCGTGATCTCGGCCTTCAATTTCCCGGTGGCGGTGTGGTCGTGGAACGCCTTCGTCGCTGCGGTGTGCGGCGACACGATGATCTGGAAGCCGTCGTCGCATACCCCGCTGACGGCGATCGCCGTCACCCGAATCTGTGATGAGGTCATGGCCGGCTCCGGTTACGAAGGCGTCTTCAACCTCGCGGTCGGCAAGGGGAGCGAGGTCGGCGACTTGCTCATCAACGACCGACGGATCCCGCTGATCTCGGCTACCGGATCGTGCAACATGGGCGAGAAGGTGGGAATCGCGGTCGCCAAGCGTCTCGGGAGGTCGCTACTCGAGTTGGGGGGGAACAATGCGGTGGTCGTGCTCGAAGACGCCGACCCGGGGCTGGTGACCAGGGCGGTGTTGTTCGGGGCAGTCGGTACCGCCGGGCAGCGGTGCACCTCGATCCGGCGGATGATCGTCGAGTCAGGGATCAAGGGCGACGTCATCAAACGCCTTGTCGATGCCTACTCCCAGGTGCGCATCGGCGACCCCCTCGACCCCTCGACGGTGATGGGTCCGCTGGTCAACAAGGGCGCGGTTGACGAGATGCTGGCGGCCGTCGAGATCGCCAAGGACCAGGGCGGCAAGGTCCTCCACGGTGGGGGCCGGGCCGAAGTGCCTGGGTTGAACGGCCACTTCGTGGAGCCGACCATCATCGAGATCGACCGCGATGCGCCGATCGTTCAGGAGGAGACCTTTGCCCCCATCCTCTACGTCATCGAAGCGACCGACGTTCACGATGCGATTGCAGTCCACAACGGGGTTCGGCAGGGCTTGTCTTCGGCCATATTCACCAACAGCTTGCGGGCATCGGAGTTGTTCCTCTCGGCCGAGGGATCGGATTGCGGAATTGCCAACGTCAACATCGGCACCTCCGGCGCCGAGATCGGTGGCGCCTTCGGCGGTGAGAAGGAGACCGGTGGGGGTCGGGAAGCGGGGTCGGACTCCTGGAAGGCGTACATGCGTCGCCAGACCAACACGGTCAACTGGAGCAGCGACCTGCCGCTCGCCCAGGGCATCGAGTTCGGCTAGATGAGCGAACCGATCGGGCAGTCGTCGGACGGGCCATCGGACGGGGGGTTGCTCGGCGGCGAGCTACAAGATCCGTCGCGGCGCCGACCGATCCGGGAGGACCTGCTTCGGCTGTGGTCTCGCCGCCACTTCGTGATGTTTGCGGCGGTGTCGAATCTGCACAGCCAGCAGATGGACACGGTGCTCGGAAACGTCTGGCACCTGCTCAACCCGGCCTGGCAGGTGCTCGTCTACTACATCATCTTCGGCCTGATACTGGAGATCGACCGCGGGGTGGGCAACTTTCTGCCTTTCCTCGCCATCGGCATCTTCGCCTTCCAGTACATGCGCAAGTCGATAGTCGGTGCGGCGCGATCTCTGATCAGCAACCGCGGACTGATCCAGTCGATCGCCTTCCCCAGGGCCACGCTTCCCATAGCGGTCACCGCGTCGGAAGCTGCGGCGTTCCTGGCCCCGGCAATCGTGATGCTGGCAGTAGCGCTCCTCACCGGGGAAACGCTGTCGCTGCGATGGCTCCTGATACTGCCGATCTTCGGGCTCCAGACCCTGTTCGTGGTGGGGGCCGCCTTCATCGCCGCACGCATCACCTTCTACTTCCGTGACTTCGAGAACATTCTCGACTTCCTGTTCCGGATGGCTTTCTACTTCTCGGGAGTCCTGTTTCTGGTCGAGCGATTCGTCCAGGATGGGACCGTACGGGCGCTGGCGAACCTGAATCCCCTGCTCGACTACATCTCGCTGTATCGGTGGGCGGTGATGGACATGCCGGTGACCCGCCTGCTCGTCATCAGCGCTTTCTCCTGGGCGTTGATCACGCCCGTCGTCGGCTACGTCTGGTTCCAGCGACGCGAGCGGGACTACGGCCGTGAATGAGCCGATGACGGCCATCGAGGTAAAGGACGCCAGCGTGACCTACCGGGTGTACCTCGACCGCCGCCCCAGCCTGCGTGAGCAGATCACCGTGCGTCGTCGGCGGCGTGAGCACACCCAGGTCGAGGCCGTGAAAGACGTGTCCTTCACGGTCGAGACCGGTGAGATCCTGGGTCTCATCGGAGCCAACGGGTCGGGGAAGAGCTCATTGCTGAGTGCCATCGCTGGTCTGCAGCCCGTGTCGGCGGGGTCGATCCGGGTGCGGGGTGAGCCGACTCTATTGGGCGTGGGGGCGGTGCTCGATGGTCAGCTGTCTGGAGCGCGCAACATCCTCCTCGGCTGCATGGCGCTGGGAATGACCCGCGCCGAATCCGAGTCTCGCTTCGATTCCATCGTCGACTTCGCCGGGTTGCGTCGGGCGATCGACCGGCCACTCCGAACCTATTCGTCCGGCATGCGTTCGCGCCTTCATTTCGCGATCGCGACATCGATGGAACCCGAGATCCTGCTGGTCGATGAGGTGCTTGCGGTCGGGGACCGCGACTTCAGGCGGCGGAGCCTGAAGCGCATCGAAGAGCTACGCGCGAACGCCAAGGTCGTGGTCCTCGTGAGTCACAACCTCAAGCAGATCGATCGGGTGTGCACCCGGGCCATATGGCTCGACGAGGGACGGCTCATGGCGGACGGAACCCCCGATGACGTCGTCAGGGCGTACATCGATTGGACGGGCGGGGGCGACGAGGACGACGACTGAAGGAGAGCCAAGAGTCAAGAACCAAGAGCCGATCAGGAGCCACCTGCCACCTGCCACCTGCGACCTGCCCCCTGCCCTGCCCTAGCCTCTTGCCGTGACCGAGGAGCCCCGAATCGAGTCGATTTCGCAGGCGGTAGTCCTTTGCGCCGGTCAGGGGCGGCGACTTCTGCCGTTCACCCGCGACCTCCCCAAGACCCTTCTCGATCTAGGCGGCGGGCGGACGGTGCTCGACCACGTGCTGGGGGTGCTCGCCGAGTCTGGAGTTTCAAGGGTCCGTTTGGTCGTCGGGCACGCGTCCGAGGAGGTGGGCCGGCGCCGTAGCAGCCTCGAGTCGCACTACGGGCTCGAGATCGAGTTGATCGACAACCCCGATCATGCGGTCCTCAACAACGCCCATTCGCTGTGGCTGGGCTTGGGTGGGATCAGTGGGGACTGCTTGGTGGCCAATGGCGACACCCTCGTCACCGATACCGCAATGCGGCGGCTGATAGACGCCCCGCCCGCCGGCCTAGCGCTGGCGATCGACTCGAAGAAGGCGCTGGCCGACGAGGAGATGAAAGTCACCTTCGACTCATCCGGGTGGCTCACCGGCATTTCGAAGGGCCTCCATCCGGAGCAGGCCCACGGTGAGTACGTCGGCATCGCTCGGCTCGCCCCTGAAGCGATCGCCCCGTTTGTGGCGTGCCTCGAGCAGGCATGGAGAAAGGACGGCTCGCTCTACTACGAGGATGGCATCGGCGACTTTGCCCGCGCCCACGGGGTGTACGGGGTAGAGGTGGGCGATCTCCCCTGGATCGAAATAGACACGCCGGAAGACCTCGAACGGGCGAAGATGATGAAATGGCACTCTTAGCGCGCGTCCTCGCCGGGCCGCTGATGGTGGATGTGCGGGCCGGCGCCGTCGCCGGGTTGGCCGACTTGCTGGCTGACCGGCGTATCGCGACCACCGGCCGGATCGCGGTGGCGGTGGGTTCCGGAGTCGGGGCGGAGGTCCGATCGAGCGTCGAGGCCTCCCTGTCGGCCCCAGTCTTCGAAGTCGACGGTGGAAGCCTGGCGTCCGCCCGGGAACTGTCCGACCTGCTCAGGGGAAAGCAGTTCGAGGCTCTCGTTGGCATCGGCGGCGGCGGATCCCTGGATGTCGCCAAGTGGGCCGCCACCGCGGTGGGCCTCCCCTTCGTTTCGGTGGCGACGACCTTGACCCACGACGGACTTGCCTCACCGGTGGCGGCGCTCGAGGACAACGGGTGGAAGGGGTCCTACGGGGTGCAACCCCCGATCGCGGTCGTGGTGGATCTCGACCTCGTGCGGTCCGCCCCCCTGAGCCATGCGAGGTCCGGCATCGGAGAGGTGGTCTCCAATCTGTCTGCAGTCGCCGACTGGGTCATGGCCCGGGACGTGACCGACGAGCCGTTTGACGGGCTGGCAGCCGCGATGGCAACTGCGGCCGCTCTGTCGATCCTGCACGAGCCGCGTACCCCACCGGACCAGGTGGGGCTCGAGGCCCTCGCAGACGCCCTCATCGTCAGCGGGCTGGCGATGACGGCGGCCGGCACCAGCAGGCCGTGCAGCGGGGCGTGCCACGAGATCAGCCATTCGATCGACCGGCTGCACCCGGGACTGGCGCTCCACGGGGAGCAGGCCGCGGTCGGCGCGATGTTCGCTTCGTTCCTCCGTGACGACGCCCGGCTGCAGGACATCGATGAATGCTTCACCCGCAATCAGGTGCCCCGGCTGCCCGCGGACATCGGACTCGACGCGGAGCAATTCACCGCGGTCGTCCTTGCCGCACCGGAGACCCGGCCGGGAAGGTTCACCATCCTCGAAAGACTGGAATTGGATGCCGTCGAGACAAGGCAGCGAGTCGATGCGTTCATCGAAGCCTTCGATCGCTGAGCTGCGCCGCGTCTGCCAGCCGGCGAGCATCGTCGGCCGGCGGAGCGACGAACACTGGGCAGGCCGCTTGTACATGCGGGGGCTGTCGATCTACTTCACCCGGGCGGCGCTCTCCCTTGGCTTGAGCGCCGATGGAGTCACCCTCCTGATGCTGGCCGTGGGCCTGGCGGGTTCCACCCTCCTGTTCGTCGGCGGGGTGTGGCCGGCCATCGGGGCGTTCGTCGGCGTCCAGTTGTATCTGTTGCTCGATTGTGTCGATGGCGAGGTAGCCCGTTGGAACTCGACCGAGAGCCCGCGCGGCGTGTACCTCGACCGCATCTCCCACTACCTGGTCGAGGCGACGCTTCTCGTTGGCCTCGGCTGGCGTGCGGGTGGAGGTGACGACTCCGTCTGGTTGGCCGTGGGTCTGGGAGCCGCCCTCGCCGCGGTGCTCGCCCGGATCGAAACGGACCTGGTCGACGCCGCCCGGGCGAAATCGGGCATGCCGGCTATCGGTGACGAGGGGTCCCGCATCCGGGCGCCTGCTCTCAGGCTTCTGCGGCGGATCGCCGACTTCGTTCCCCTGCATCGGATCACCGGAGCCGTCGAGGCGAGCACGCTCATCCTGGTGGCGGCGGTGTTCGACGCGGTGAGATCCGATCTGGCGGCGAGCCAGTGGCTGGTGACGGCGATGGTGACAGTGGCGGCCCTCGTCGCGGTGGGCCATCTGGTGTCGGTGCTTGCCTCCGACCGCCTCCGATGACCAGCGCATCCGTGGTCGTGCTCACGATGTGTGATCGCCCTGACGCCTTGCGATCGGCGATCGAATCGATTCGGACGCAGACCGGCCCCCAGGCCGAGCTCATCCTCGTGGGAAATGGCTGCATTCCAACCCCGGACCGCGGTCACGCCACCGTGGTCGTGTCGCCGGAGAACGTCGGCGTTGCTTCCGGGCGGAATCTGGGTTGGGGTGCGGCCAACGAAGATGTCGTGTTCTTTCTCGACGACGACGCCCGCTATGGCGCGACGAGTGTCATCAGCGAGGCGGCGGCCGCTTTCGAAGCCGACCCTCGACTCGCCGTCATCTCATTCCGCATCGTCGACGAGTCCGGGCGGGTGATCTCGAAGCACATTCCCATGCTGTGGAAGGCGCGGTCGCGGCGGACGGCGCGCGTGACCACCTTCCTGGGAGGGGCCTGCGCAATCCGCCGGTCGGTGATCGACGAAGTCGGTGGGTTTCCGGAGGAGTTCTTCTACGCCCTCGAAGAGACCGACCTCGCCTGGCGTCTGCTCGATGCCGGCTACGACATCCGGTACTCCGGGAACCTCGAGGTGGTCCACCCGGTCGTTTCTTTGAGCCAGCGAAGCGGTGCGATCTACAGCACTGCCCGCAACCGGGTGCTGCTGTCACGCCGCCGACTGCCGGTGCCGCTGGCTGTCGTGTATCTGATGGTGCGAGGGCTTCTGTCGCTCGGCACCGTCCGATCGTGGAGCGATCTCGGCGCCCTGCGCCGCGGATATCGGGCGGGGTTCACGGACCCGGCGGGAGCGCGCGCCCCGATGAGGTGGCGGACGGCGTGGCGGATGCTCCGCCTCGGCCGCCCCCCGATCGTCTGACTGCGCCGCTCATAGGGGCAGGGCGGTCTTGCCGGAGGCGGGAATCAGGAAGCGGGAGCCCGAAGGGCTCCTCCGAGATGTCCCGTAGAGTCACGGCGAGGAGGAGCGGGCCATTTCCGACCGAGTCGATTTCTTCGAGCAGCAGGCGTGGACCGCCGGTGTGATCGGCCTCGGCTACGTGGGGCTCCCTTTGGCGGTGAACGCCGTCGAGCGAGGCCTGCGCGTGATCGGATTCGACATCTCGACGAAGGTGGTCGAGCGGATTCGAGCCGGCGACTCGCCCGTGGAGGATGTATCCGCCGAATCGCTGGCGGCCGCCCTTGCCGGGGGGCTCGAAATCACCGACGACGAGTCTCGTCTGCGGGAAGCCGATGCACTCTTCATCTGCGTCCCCAGCCCGCTCAACCGGCATCGTCAGCCCGATCTCTCCTTCATCGAGGCAGCCGCCGGGACCGTGAGCAGAGTGGTCCATGCCGGAACCCTCGTCGCGCTGGAGTCCACCACCTACCCGGGTACCACCGAGGACCTGCTGGTGCCGGCGGCCACTAAGGGGGGCCTGGTTCTCGACTCCGACGTCTTTGTCGCGTTTTCACCCGAGCGCGTCAGCCCGGGGTCAGGTCATGGCATCGGATCGATCCCGAAGCTGGTCGGCGGGGTCAGTGCCGAGTCGGGCAGGGTCGCCGCCGCGGCGTACCGGCGGATGGTCGATGCGGTCCACCCGGTTTCATCGGCCAGGGTCGCCGAGATGGCGAAGCTGCTCGAGAACACCTATCGCGCAGTCAACATCGGCCTCGTCAACGAGATGGCTGCGCTGGCCCATGAGATCGATGTGGACATCTGGGAAGTGATCGATGCGGCGGCCACCAAGCCATTCGGCTTCCAACCCTTCTATCCCGGGCCCGGCGTAGGCGGCCATTGCATCCCGCTCGACCCGCAGTATCTCGCCTGGCGGGCAAAGGAGGCCGGATTCGCCACGCGATTCATCGACCTCACCGAGGAGGTCAATGCCCGCATGCCCGAGTACGTCGCCAACCGGATCTCAGAGATCCTCAACGATCGTGGTCTGCCGGTGTACTCGACAAAGGTGCTCGCGGTGGGCCTGGCCTACAAGTCCGGGGTGGGCGATGCCCGTGAGTCGCCGGCCCTCGACGTGATCGGCGAGTTGACCCGCCGGGGGGCACAGGTGGTCGCGTGGGACCCTTTGGTGGAGGACGCCGAGATCGAGGGCCTCGGAATCGCCCGGGTCGATGCCCTCCCCGAGGGATGCGCACTTGCGGTGATTCTCGCCGATCACGACTTGTTCGACCTGCAGGCGATCGCTGGAGCCGTCGACGTCGTTTTCGACACGCGGGGTGCTTATCGTCGGCGAGGCATCGTTGCGGCCAACGTCGTGCCGTTGTGACTCAACCTGGTTGGGGTGAGGGCCGATCGATTACCCTCAGCTTTTCGAGGAGGTTCAATTGGCGGCGAGGCGTCTAGAGGCGGCTACCTCCCGCGGCGGGATCGTCGTCGCCGTCGCCATGCTGGCTATCACCCTGGTGCCTGCCCCCGCTTCGGGCGACCTCGGGGCGGTTGCTGTCTACTCGAACGGGCTTCACCCCGGTTCCACCCTGGCCGGCAGAACGCTCCCGATCGACTGGACCGAGCGACGCAACCCGTGTGAGGTTCCCGCCGAGGTTCGTCGCGACGGCGACCTGTGCCCCGGCGACGCCACCTGGTCGGTGTTCACCCTCCAATGGCTGTTGACCGAGCGGAAGCTCTATCGCGGGCCGATGAGCGGGGTGTACGACGCCAAGACCCAGTACGCCGTCGTCACCTTTCACAAACTGACCGGCCCGGCACACACCAATCCGGCCACCGCCCGAGCAGATTGGATCGCCAATCCCCCGCCGTTGGACTGGGTTGCCGAGGACTGGGACCTCCTCCGGGCGTTCGTCCCCCGCCCCCCGACCTTGCGTGAGGATCAACCCGATCGGGTGGAGGTCGACATCGGCCATCAGGTGCTCTATCTGGTCGAGCAAGGGAAGGTCGAAGCGATCATGCCGGTGAGTACCGGGGCCGGCCGCGGCACGGTGGGTTGCCGGACCGAAGATGGCTGCAACTCCAGCGTGACTCCGCGCACGGCCAGGCTCGAGGAGGGAAGCGCCTTCATCGGGGAGCATCGGTATGGCCGAGGCTGGTCGCCCCGGCCCGGTGAGTGGTCGATCTACAAGTTCATCTGGTACCGCGGGCAGCACGGTGAGTGGAACTACGGAATCCATGGATATCCCAGCGTCCCCAACTACCCGGCGTCGCACGGTTGCATACGAGTGCCCACCTGGGACATGGACTTTTTGCGGCCATGGGCCGAAGAGGGCGGGTACGACCTCGAGGCGGCGCGGGTGAAGGTGGGGATGCCGATCCACGTCTGGGACGAGATCGAGATCGAGTACACCGCCCCGTCGGACGGCCTGCACTAGGCCTTACGGCACGGCGGTCAGTGCGGCGACGACGACTCCGACCGCGATCAGCAGGATCAACACTGCAACCGCGATCACCAGGGCACGGGGTGCCTTGTCCGTCGAGATCGGGCCCTGGGGCAGCCGGGCGGGTGGACGCACGACCCGGCGCGGCCGACCGGTCTGGATGGTTGGCCGCGGCTTCGGGAAGTTCTCGGCGACCGGGATCGAAATCTCGATCTCTTCGAGACCGATGTCCGGCGTCTCGGCGACTGCGTTCTTCGCCTGCTCGATCAGGCTCTCGCTCGATGCAGTCTGTCGGCCCCTGGCGCGTTCGATCATGTCCTCACTGCTGAGGGGCCCGCCATCGGCGTTCTCGCTCATGGGCCGACCTTACCGGCGGATTGGGCGAACAAGGGCGTCCTCCCCTGCCGTCTTCGGCGGTGACGGAGGGGGCCCGGAGGCAGCGTGCGGTCAAACCACCCTCTTCAAGACACGGGACCAGTCCTGCTCGCAGGGTCAGCCGCCCCCCTTCCCAAGGAACCCGGAGGGTTCCCGTACTCCCCCCCCGGAGGCCGGGGTGAGATAGGTTGAGCCCAAGCAACGGGGGAGGTTTCATGAGCTTCGACATCGAGGAGGGCGCGAGGATCGAGATAGCCGATGCGCTCTCGGTGCTGTTGGCAGACAGCTACACCCTATATCTGAAGACTCAGAACTATCACTGGAACGTCACCGGGCCGATGTTCCCTGCACTTCATGCCATGTTCGAGACCGAGTACCTCGAGTTGCGGGATGCCGTCGACGTGATCGCCGAGCGCATCCGCGCTCTCGGGCGGCCCGCTCCGGCGTCGTATAAGGCATTTGGCGAGCTCACCTCGATCGAGGAGGCCGAGAAGATCCCCGAGGCGCTCGACATGGTGCGGGACCTCGCCGCCGGCCACGAGACTGTGGCTCGTACCGCCCGGGCTGTGGTCGACAGGGCCGAACCGGCCGGAGATATCGCCACCGTCGATCTCGCGACCGGGCGCGTCGAGATCCACGAGAAGACCGCCTGGATGCTCCGCACGACGGGCGGCTGACCACCCGGCAGGTCAGGTGACGGCGAAGATCGGGCCGATGATGGCCACGATCACCGTCGATACCCCGACCAGTGGTCTCGAGCCATCGCGACGGCGTCGGGCCTGGGGGCTGCCCGCGTCAAGAACCGCTGGATATCCATGGGTTCACCGTACCCCGATCCCGCCACAGTGCCCATCCGCCAGGCGGATTCCCCCATGACCAGCGCACCATCTGCGGAGGGCGAAACGGTCGGTACCCTTTGCTGATGAGACTGGCGACCAAGGGTCAAGGAGTCCGCCTTCTGGCGGGTCTCGTTGCCATGTCCGCCCTGCTTTCGGGATGTGCCGAGACGCGTCAACCAAGCCAGGAGATCATCGAGGACCTCGGGGAGCCGGGTTGGGTACTGGTGTTCGAGGGGCCCCTGGACGATGCCCTGGTCGGAGCGAACGCCGACCTGGTTCGACCGAACTTCTCAGTGCTTCCATCGGTATCGGGCTGGGTCCACGTCTGGGAGAAGGATTCGGCGAGGGTGGCGGTGGGCCTCTTCTATACCGGGAACGAGCTGGCGAATCCGCTCGCGGGTGCCCGACGACTGCGGAGAACCATGGAAGAGTGGAGATTGAGCTGGACGCGGGAGTTCGAGGAAGTGGCGAGCGCGTCGGTGACCCTCGAGGTGGCATCCGACTCCGGCGTGAAGAAGTGGGTCTACGGCGCAAATCGGGCGTACGTATTCGGAATCGGATTCGAGGGCGTATCCCACGATCTAGTCGGTGAGATCTTCGACGCACAGCTCGCGTCCTTGCCTGAATTCGATCCCTTCGACTCGATTCGCCCCGGGGTCACGGTCACTTACCTTGTGCTGATGCTGCTGGCGTTCTTCTACGGGGTGCGGATGCATCGTGACCGTCTTCGCCGACTCGACGGCGCGAAGGTCGAGGTGTTCCCGTGATGGCGCGGCCTCGGGAGTTGGCCGGTGGTCTCGGTGCCCTGCTGGCGGGTATCTCGGTGCGGACCGTTTCGCCCGACCGGTTTCACAACAACTGGGCATGGCTGGTCGGAGGGCTGTTCGGCGGCCTGGCGATCCACAGCATGTTCGACGTGGGCTCGGGCCGGCTGCTGGCCGTGGCGGGGGCGGCGATAGCCCTCGTCGTCGGGAGGGTTCTGGAGTGGCGGATCATTCGTCGGGCTTCCCCCCACCCTCGCGGAGGCCGCAAGGCACTCGGCATCACCCAATCTCATCTGGTGGTGTTCCGGCGCCCGGGGATCGGCGGTCGGGCGATCCATGTGGTGGCGTCGGCACCGCTCGACGAGGTGGTGGCGATTCGGGTCGACAACGGCGGATGGGATTGGCTGAGGTGGCTGCTCACCTTCGCTGGAGCGGCGGTGGTGGTGGCGTCCGAATTCGTTGCCTTCTCGGTGAATCTGCTGCTGGTCGGTGTCATCCTGCTCGCCCTTCTTGCCTCGGTGGTGGGCTCGACGGGGTCGAGTGGAGTGTGGGTGTTGTTCGGCGATGGCAGGCAATGGAAGTTCAGCGTGAGGGCCGCCGAATGGTTTCGGTTCCACTCGGAGATACCTGGATTCAAGTGGCGCGGGTCGGGGGACGGGATGCGCAACGGCTCCGGCGTAGTTCACTGGACCTTCGTCCCCCACCACCCCGGTCAACCAAACCGGTAGCCAACGCTCCTGACGGTTGTGATCCACGATGAGCGTTCCTCGCCGAGTTTCGCCCGCAGTCGCCTCACATGAACATCGACGGTGCGGGCGCCGCCGAAGTAGTCGTAGCCCCAGACCCGGCTTAGCAATTGCTCACGAGACCACACCCGGCCCGGGTTGGTGGCGAAGAACCGCAGCAGTTCGTATTCCATGTAGGTCAGGTCGACCGGTTCGGCGCCCACGGTCGCCTGGTAGGTGGCGAGGTTCAAGGCCAGGTCCTTGAAACAGATGACCTCTTCTGAGCCGGTGCCCAACGCAGGCACTGCCAGGCGATTCGCCCGAGCAGCCAGCTCCGATGGGTCGAAGGGGGAAACGATGAAGTCGTCGAAGTCGCCCCCCGCCAGATCGAGGGATACGGGTCGCGGGATGACGACTAGGACGGGAGCCGAGCCCTCGTCGCGGATGCGCCGGGAGGCGGCCAGTCCGGCGAGCTGATCGTCGCCGAGTTCCACGACGATCAGCGACCATCCTTCTTCCGGTGCGGATTCGGCGACCGCGGCTGCATCAGCCACCGGCGTCGCCCTGAAACCGGCGTCGGCCAGGCCGCGCAGCAACTCGGCGGAAGGCTGGAGGGGGTAGACGGCAGCGTGCATTTGGTATCTCAGGGTCGACTGTAAATGACTGTCGGCTTCCTACGGCGGTGCGTCAACTGTTTCTCTCGCCGGGACCCCGTGTCGAGCGGCGGGATCTAGAGGATCGGCAGGTACTCCTCGAGTTCGTACCGGCTCACGTGACGCTGGTATCTGTCCCATTCGACACGTTTGTTCCGCAGGAACCACTCGAACAGGTGCTCGCCCAATGCCTCGGCAACCAGTTCCGAGCCCTCCATGGCGTCGAGCGCCGAGGCCAGGTTGTCGGGGATTCGATTGACCCCGTTTGCCGCCAGTTCTTCCGGGGTGATGCCCTTGACGTTCGATGCCACTTCCGGCGGAAGGTCGTAATTGCCCTCGATCCCGGCGAGGCCGGCGGCGAGGATCACCGAGAACGCCAGGTACGGGTTGCAAGCCGGGTCGGGGGATCGGTATTCGATGCGCGTGCTTGCCGGCTTGCCCTTCTTCGGCGTCGGCACCCGCACCAGCGCCGACTGGTTGTTGCGGGCCCAGGTGATCCACACCGGGGCGTCGAACCCCGACACCAACCGCTTGTAGGAATTCACCCACTGGTTGGTGACCGCGGTGATCTCCCGTCCGTGGTGGAGCAGCCCGGCGATGAAGCCCCTGGCGACTTTCGACAGCCCATACTCCGCCCCGGCCTCGTGGAACGCGTTGCGGTCGCCTTCGAACAGCGACAGGTGAAGGTGGAGCCCGCTGCCGTCGACTGCTTCGATCGGCTTGGGCATGAAGGTGGCATGGATCCCGTGCTCCATGGCCACCTCCTTCACCGCCAGTCGGGTGGTCATGAAGCTGTCGGCCATGGTGAGGGCATCCGTGTACCGCAGGTCGAGCTCGTGCTGGCTGGGGGCGACCTCGTGATGTGAGGCTTCCACCGGGATACCGAGATTTTCGAGGGCCATGATCGTCCGGCGCCGGTACTCCTGGGCGACGTCGAGGGGGGTCAGGTCGAAGTAGCCGCCGCGGTCGAGGGTCTGCGGCACCGGCCCCGCGTCGGCGAAGTAGAAGTACTCCACCTCGGGCCCCACCATGAACGAGTAGCCCAGGTCGGCCGCTCGCTGCAGGTTGCGTTGCAGCACCGACCGGGGATCGCCCTCGAATTGCTCGTTGTCAGGAGTGGTGATGTTGCAGAACATCCGGGCCACCCCCGCCTGGTCCGAACGCCAGGGGAGGATCTGAAAGGTGGTCGGGTCCGGGTGCGCCAGCATGTCCGCCTCCTGCACCCGGGAGAATCCATTGATCGCCGAGCCGTCGAACTGCATTCCCTCGTCGAACGCGGTCTCCAGCTCGGCGGGGGTGATGGCGAACGACTTGAGGAACCCGAGGACATCGGTGAACCACAGCCGGATGAAGCGAATGCCGCGCTCTTCGACGGTGCGGAGAACGTATTCCTCTTGCTTGCCCATTTGACCTCCCGGCGGGTCATCGTACGGGGGGCGCCTCCGGTTGAGAAGGTGGGGGCGGGCACGAAACAGAGTGTTCACACATCGGCAACCGTCGGGAAACGAGCTTGAACTACAAAGGCTCGTCGCACCAGGGAACGGAAGGAGTCGGTCAATGGCGTCACCCAAAGACGTGGTGAAGATGCTGGCGGAAGGCGCGTACGAGTTCGTCGATCTCAGGTTCATCGACCTCCCCGGCCAGGTGCAGCACTTCACGGTTCCGGTGAGCCAGGTCGACGAGGAGGCGTTCACCGAGGGGTTCGGATTCGACGGCTCCTCGATTCGCGGCTTCCAGGAGATCCAGGAGTCGGACATGCTGCTCGTCCCCGACCCGGACACCGCGGTCGAAGACACGTTCCGCGATCGACGCACCCTGATCCTTTACTGCTGGGTCCGTGATCCGGTCACCGGCCAGCCCTATGAGAAGGACCCGCGCTTCATCGCCCAGAAGGCGGAGGCCTACCTCAAGTCCACCGGTCTGGCCGATGTGTCCTACTGGGGACCGGAGGCCGAGTTCTACATCCTCGACTCGGTGAGGTTCGATCAGAACCAGTTCTCCGGCTTCTACGAGGTCGACTCGGTCGAGGGGGCCTGGAATACCGGCGCCGACGAGCCCGGGGGGAACCTCGGCTACAAGCCGGGATACAAGGAGGGCTACTTCCCGGTGCCTCCCACCGATCACTTTCAGGATCTGCGGTCCGAAATGGCGGCACGCCTGATCGACGCCGGCATCGACGTCGAAGTGCAGCATCACGAGGTGGGTACTGCGGGCCAGGCCGAGATCGACATCCGTTACGGTTCGCTGTTGGCAACAGCCGACAAGGTGACGATGTTCAAGTACATCGTCAAGAACACCGCCACCCTCTACGGCAAAACGGTCACGTTCATGCCGAAGCCGATCTTCCAGGACAACGGCTCGGGGATGCATGTTCACCAGAGCCTGTGGCTCGACGGCAAGCCCCTGTTCTACGACGAGAAGGGCTACGCCGGCTTGTCCGACATGGCTCGGCACTACATCGGCGGCCTGTTGACCCACGCCGCCGCGCTGTTGGCCTTCGCTGCCCCGACCACCAACTCGTACCGACGGCTGGTTCCAGGGTATGAGGCGCCGGTGAACCTGGTCTACAGCCAGCGGAACCGGTCGGCGGCGGTGCGGATCCCGGTCTACAGCCGCAAGCCTGCCCTCAAGCGGCTCGAGTTCCGGTGCCCCGACCCGTCGGCGAACGCCCACCTCGCCTTTGCGGCGATGCTGATGGCCGGCCTCGACGGAATCGCCCGAAAGCTGGACCCCGGCGCCCCGGTCGACAAGGACCTGTACGACCTGCCCCCGGAGGAGCTGGCCAAGGTGCCTTCGGTGCCAGGCTCGTTGGAGGAATCACTGGCCGCGCTGGAAGCCGACCACGAGTTCCTGCTCGCCGGCGACGTGTTCACCGAGGGCTTGCTCGAGGACTGGATCAGCTACAAGCGGCTACGCGAGGTCGACGCCATCCGCCTCCGCCCCCACCCCTGGGAGTTCCGGCTGTATTACGACTGTTGAGAGTCGGGGGGGGGGGGGGGGGGGGGGGGGGGGGGGG